>NZ_CP032311.1:5110000-5465216 GCF_004803755.1 Pseudomonas sp. DG56-2 | reverse complement strand
TATAAAAGGCTATGTACCGATTGCCGATTCGAATGTGCACGTTCCGCCTGGTCTGATGCGAAGGGAGGCCAATGACAGCTTCGCTTTTCAATGCGGTCTGTTCGATCTTGCATTGGCGCAGCTCGAGTCCGCTGGCGTCGCGGCGCTGGATGGTGTTGCTGATCTTTATAGCTACACCCGCAACCGTTTGAGAGCGCAGTTACTGAGTGACTTTCCAACGGAGGCAAATTACTTTCCCGATGATTTGAAGCTGACGCTGACAACGGTCGCTGGCGCTGCCGGGGGGGCAGGTGCAGGGGTGGGCGACTCAAGTATCGAAACGCGCACTGAAACCCTGAGCGATTTCGCCATAGGTAATTTGAGTTCGCTAGGCGGTGCCACGATTACAGCGATCACTCACCGTGAAGCGCAGTTGATCATGCCGTGGATGACACCCGCCTATGTTCAGTCCCTGGTCCAGCGTGTCGACATCGGTGGCAGCTATCCGGCTTACGTGGCCCGAATGCTCGATGATCCGAGCGCCAAGCCCCAGCGGGTGATTCGTTTTGCCAGGGAGTGGCGGTGTTCGCTGCTGTTCAGTGCGCTTAAAGCAAGGTTGAACGAAACGCTAAGCGAGACTGGATTACAGGTTGTCGCGAGCTATTGCCGATATCAAGTAGATGAAATGCAGCCAAGCATGCAGTTGATGCCATTGGCTTTCACACCTGATGCGCAAGGCAGTGATTATGATCTGGTTCGAGGCATGTATGTTCTGTTCTCGGCGCAGCCTGCGACAGTGATCCTCTTCCGCCCTTTGTACCCCACCCAGACGATACTGGAGTTCGCCAGTATCGAAGCAATGTTGGCTTCGATTCGTGCCTCTGAGTCGCTGCAACAGAGCATTCTTGAATGGATGTTGCCGCAAGCCCGACCCCTCTATGACTTGGGTGGCTTCAGCGAACCGCATTGGAACAGGCCAATTATTGATACTGGATTATTGCCCGAAGCGCCCAAACCACCGACTTTTGCCCCACGGTTCTGGAGGACAGATGTCGATCTGAAACTCTACGAGTCAAACCGTGATCTGCTTGTCGAGCTCGCGGATCGTCAGTCGGTTTCCAACCAGGAAAGTCGCTGGGCCATTCTAAGTGAGGGTGCTTGGCTGCTCTTTCAGGTGGTTTCACTTCCACTCAAAGGTCCGGTTGCCGTATTCGCCTGGATGGTTCAGCTTCTGATGTCACTTAGCAATGACATCAATGCGTTGCAAAAGGGATCGCGAAGTGAGCGTAGTGCAGCTGCGGTGGACCTGATTTTCAATACTGCGATGGTGCTTTTGCATGCAAGGTTGCCTGCGAAGAGCATTCCCGATGTCGTCCCGCGACCTCACCCGACTACATTCGATGGCTTACCTGTGCAGGCGCCGCAGGGGAGCCATTCAACAACCGTTGTACGCCAGGGAGAAACGTTCCTCCCAAGTGCGCTTGCCGCGCAGGGCCAACTGCAGCTGGATCTGTCCTGGCGTGGAAGGCAAGGTTTCAACATGCTCACCGCCGGGCAGCGGGAGGCGTTACTGGCCATGCGCACCGACGTCTCCGTGAATGAGCACGAGCCATTGGCGACTGGGGACACTGCAGGACTCTATCTGATAGCCGGTCATTATTACGTGAGCCTGGCGGGAGATGTATACCTGCTATCGCTTGCCGATGGTCAAGTGCGCATAGCTGACCCGTCAGGGCGTCTCGGCCCATGGATTGTTAGTAAGCATGGCGTCTGGCGCATTGATGATGGGCTGCGTTTGCGTGGCGGAATGCCCAAAAGCCGTGTGCAGCGGCTGCGGGAGGAGAACCAGAAGCGAATGGTGGCGCTCAGGGCAGAAGAAGCGCAGATCATCAGCAAAAGCGAACCGATCCGTGAGACGTTCAATCGGCACCGCGATCAATTGATCGAAAACCAGGGGCAGATTGAAGCGTTGCGGGCCCTGCCTGAGCCCAACGACGTAGAGAAAGACAAGCTCAATTTGCTCATAGGCTTGCACAAACGGATCAATGAGCGAGTCGTTGCCGAGCTGAAGCAGGTTATCGACAACAACCTTGAACACGACAACATACTGAGCGCATTGAACCAGATGAGCTTCATGGAGCCGGGTTTTGTCGATGTGCTTACTCAGCAGCGGAGTTACGTGCGCCAGAGCTTTTTGGAGTACGCAGAGGCTTACTTCAACGAGGTGGCGAAAATACTCAATGAAGAAAACGTCGACAAGCTCAAGGATCGAATTGCGGTTCTACCAGAAACCGAGGCAGAGACGCAGGAGTACAGGCACTTTGTTGCGGTATTGGAAAAGGTTCAGGGATGGGGGGAAAACCTTATTGAAGTGTCGAGCCATATGGATAACCTGCTCGAAGATACGCTCAAGGATCAGTCGATTTTCTTCAAGGATGCAGACGGTGAGAAAGTAAACAGGGATTCGATACTGAAGAAGATGATCAAGCTGAGACAACTCAACGCGGTCGATCTGGAATTTCACCTGCTGGAAGACCTTGCCGAGCTCAGTCTGGATCGGCTGCAGGGCACTGACGAGCAGGTGCTGCAAGAGTACGAAGGGTATTTGGACGGCCCTGCGTTAAAGAGCGCCGGCGCAGCCCATGGTGAACTGGCCGGAAGTGAGCTGACCCTGGCAGAACGCATCGACGTCCTCAATGGCGTACTGGAGTCGTACGAAGAAGCAGCCTGTATGGCTGATTATCTGGCAAGTCTGGGCGGTCCTGCTATCCGAAGTGAGAAACTCAAGCTGTACCGGGCATCGCTGAAGAAGCTTCAGGACTCGGCTAGAAAGGAAATGACTTCGGCGGTACGAGAGCAAGAGCTTGCTGAGCCGCGTCCTGTTCGTACGTACTCGCAGCACTCCCGGGGCGGTAAACGGCGCGTGGTTCTGACGCAAAAGGGTAGGAGCGTACTGGGTGAAGAGTTGGAGGTCGACGGCGCTCCGGTCATCCAACAGAAGGACAGTCAGGGCAATGTCCTGAAAACCTTCGACCCGCGGGGGGTTGAAGAGGTTGCACCGGCCCGCGACCCACTCGCTCCTACCTCGCCTTCGACGCCAGACAACATGCGCGGTATCAGAAAACGTGCGCGTAAATTACTCGATGAAATCAACTCGGTGGTTGATCTTGCGCGGCGTTACAGCAACTCCAAGGAGCCGCTGGGGTTGACGACGGTCATGGAGCAGCACACGCAGAAGTTGCAGGAAGTCATGGCTGGCATAGCGCGGAGTTCAGTGGACGCCCCGCTGTACGAAGAGCTGCGCAGCGGCATCCAACGCCTGGAGTCGAACCAGCGGGATCTGCTCAAGTCGTTGTATTTGACCACCAGCCATCCTTCGGCAAATGGCCTGAAGTATCTGTTCCAGGAAAGACAGGTAACGATAGCTCGTAGTGTGTCGCGCAGGAGATTGGCAGCCCATGACTATTTGGATGTTTATGAAATCAGGCGGCTTCCCGAGTTGGGACAAGACCGGGGAGTGGGCCTTTGGGAGGCGCACTTCCACTACTCCAGCGAGGACGCCGATGACCGTAGCTTCACCCAGGGGCATCTGAAAATCTGGGCACAACGCAAACTTGGGCGGGAGGCGCAAATGCGCGCGGCCCAAAACAACGACGTGCTGGATATCTATCGGGGCAAACTGCGCTTGGCTGATGTGGAGGGCATTATTCCCTTCGAGTGACCAGCTAGCGGTTCTGGTACAGGCCGTGTTTGCCATGGGCTGGCATGGCCAGGTTGCCACGTTGGGCAATCATTTGGCCGATGGTGATCCACTCGATGCCCTGGCTTTTGAGCCGGGGCAGTTCGCGTTCGAGCACTTCGAGGGTCTGCGGGTAGGGGTGGCCGATCAGCACCGCCGACCCCTGCTTGCGCGCCAAGTCGATCCCTTGCTGTAGTTGCGCGGCAATGGCTTCTGGGGTGCGTACATCATCGAGGAACACATCCCGCGACACATGCGCGAGATCGAGTGCTTGAGCCTTGGCCGCGGCCACGGTGGCCGCGCTGGTGCGGCTGTCGATGAAGTACAGGTGACGGCGTTGCAGTTCAGCCATAAGCCAGGCCATCGGCTCGGCTTGCGACGTCATGCGACTGCCCATGTGATTGTTGATCCCAGCGGCATAAGGCACCTTGTCCAGGGCCGCAGCCAGGCGCTGCGCCAGCTCGGGCAGTGGCGTACCCGGATGCCAGGCGTAAGGACCGGTTGCCGGGTCCATGGGCATGTGCAGAATCACCGTCTTTCCAGCCTTGTGGGCCTGGCGGGCGAAGTCTGTGGCATGAGGGGTGTCGGGCATGATCGCCAGTGTTACCGGGCCGGGTAGGGCCAAGGTACGGCTGTCGCGAGCGCTGTTCTGGCCCAGGTCATCGATGATCAGGCTCAGGTAGGCTTTGCCCTGATGGGCAGGCGCCGCAAAAGCGGCGCTGCTCAACAGATACAGAAGGGTGCACAACAGGTAGCGCATGCAGAGCGTCACTTGCTGTGGGTGATGCTCAAGCCCTTGAGCAGGCTGAGGGCCTGGCTGAGCTGGAAGTCGTTGTCTTGTGGCCGCTCTTTGCGCTTGGCGTTGCTGGTTGGCCGGTCGGCACCACCATTACCGTTGCCCAAGTGGCCTTGCAGGTCGGCTTCCTTGAAGTTCTCGGTGTCTTGCTCGGCGGTCAACTTCGCCTGGCGCACCTCGATGTCCGGAACAATGCCCTGGGCCTGAATCGAACGGCCATTGGGGGTGTAATACAGCGCTGTGGTGAGCTTGAGCGCACGATCATTGTTCAACGGCAATACGGTTTGCACCGAGCCCTTGCCGAAGCTGTCGGTCCCCATCAGCACGCCGCGCTTCTGGTCTTGCAGTGCGCCAGCGACAATTTCCGACGCCGAGGCGCTGCCACCGTTGATCAGTACCACAAGCGGTACTGCTTCACTGGCGTCGGCTGGATCGGCAGAGAAGCGCAGCTCGGAGTTGGCAATCCGTCCCTTGGTGTAGACGATCAAGCCTTTGGTCAAGAAGTGGTCTGCCACTTCAACCGCCGATTGCAGTACACCTCCGGGGTTGTTGCGCAGGTCCAGGACCAGACCGCGCAGCTTCTTACCGTTGTCTTTGCGCAGCTTGGCCAGGGCCTTGCCGACTTCTTCACCGGTCTTGACCTGGAACTGGGTAATACGGATATAGCCGTAGCCGTCTTCGAGCAGTTGGCTCTTCACGCTCTTGACCTGAATGACTGCGCGGGCAAGGGTTACGTCGAATGGCGTGCCGCCGTCGCGTACCAGCGTCAGGGTAATTTTCTCACCGATCTTGCCGCGCATCTTGTCGACCGCTTCAGTCATGGTCTGGCCGCGAGTTGGTTGGCCATTGATCTTGACGATCAGGTCGCCGGCTTCGATTCCGGCACGTGAGGCCGGCGTGTCGTCAATTGGCGATACCACTTTGACGAAGCCATCTTCCATACCGACTTCGATGCCCAGGCCGCCGAATTCGCCGCTGGTGCTTTCCTGCAGTTCCTGGAAATCTTCCGGCCCCAGGTAGGCGGAGTGCGGATCGAGGTTGCTGAGCATGCCTTTGATGGCGTTTTCCAGCAGGGTCTTGTCGTCTACAGGTTCGACATAAGCGGCTTTGATCCTGTCCATGACCTCGGCAAAGGTGCGCAGCTCGTCCAGAGGCAACGGTGCCTTGGCGGAAGCGGCAGCCGATACCGTCGTGGCCGGCACCGCGGTGGGCTTGGTCGGCTCGGCCGCGCGGGCCAGGGGCGCGCCAAGGACCATGGCGATGGTCAGGGCCAGCGAGGTGAGGCGAGGCGAATGCAGCATGTCGAACGAACTCCTGATCCTGGTAGCGCTCCGGCTGGAGCTTCGGCACAGCGTGATCTCACGCTAGGCCGTCAAATAAGGGGTGGGCCTATCCTTGGGCACGGCACCATTGTGCGGGGTCGCTGGGGCGACCTTGCTGGCGGATGGCGAAATACAGCCCCGAGCTGTTCTGGCCACCGCTGTCGCCGACGGTGGAAATGGCCTCACCGGCCTTGACCACGTCTCCGGCACTCTTGAGCAGGCTCTGGTTGTGGCCGTACAGGCTCAGGTAACCATTACCATGGTCGAGAATGACCAGAAGTCCAGCGCCGCGCAACCAGTCGGCGAACACGACTCGACCGCCATGCACAGCACGTACTTGGCTGCCGGCAGAGGCACTGATCATTACCCCGTCCCATTTTGCCCGTGAGTCACCGCCACGGGCTTCGCCAAACCGCGCGAGCAATCGACCATTGACCGGCCATGGAAGTTTTCCTCGAGCCGAAGAAAAAGCGCCGCCGAAGGTTTCGCCGCTGCTGGAAACCAGGGGGCCGGGAAGGGCCTTGGGTTTGCTTGGCGTCGCGCTGCTGCTTGCTGCCAGGGCGTCGCGCTGACGCTGCTTTTGCGCTTCCTGGGCCGCGAGCAGCGCCTTTTGACGGGCTGCTTCGGCTTCACGGGCCTGTCGGGCCAGGGTTTCTTCAATGGTTTTGAGAACTTTGCTCAGGTCGGCCTGATCCTGCTCACGAGCCTGCAGTTTCTGGTCGCGGGCTTTGACGTCGGTATTGAGCTTGGCCAGTACTTGCTGGCGTTCGCTGCGTACTTTTTCGAGTTCCTGGCGCTGAGCGTCCAGGTTGCCTTGCTGGGCCAGTAGCTGGGCTTGCTGCAGGCTGATGTCCTGTTCGACGTTGGCCAACTGGCGCAAGGTTTCATTGAAACTGCGCAACTGCGCCAGGCGCGCCTGGCTGAGGTAGTCGTAATAGGTCAGGGTGCGAGCGAATTTTTCCGGGTTCTGCTGGTTGAGCAGCAGCTTGAGGTATTCCTCGCGGCCGTTCTGGTAAGCCGAACGGGCCTGGATGGCAATCAGCCGTTGTTGTTCAACGCGGGCGCTCTGGAGTTTTTTTTTCTCTTGATCAAGGCGCTCCAGCTCGCCCTCGGTCTTTTTTAGTTCCTGTTGCAGGGCCTCCACCTGCTTTTCCAGCTTGCCGATATCGGTTTCGGTATTGCGCAGGTCTTTCTGCACACCGGATTTTTCCTGCTGCAACTGGCCAAGCATTTTTTTCAGCTCGGCAATGTCCTGACGCGTGGCGTCCAGTTGCTGCTGGGTTTGCGCGCGCTCATCGGCAAACGCCGGGCTGAGCAAGCAAGACATGG
Organism: Pseudomonas sp. DG56-2; assembly: GCF_004803755.1. NCBI lineage: Bacteria > Pseudomonadati > Pseudomonadota > Gammaproteobacteria > Pseudomonadales > Pseudomonadaceae > Pseudomonas > Pseudomonas sp. DG56-2. Next base: position 5,458,051 of record NZ_CP032311.1, on the reverse strand, counting down.
CTAGAACGATCAGGACGCGGAACATGGAGTGAGCGACACCAGGGATGGAGACTGGCCTAGTATGCCCGCCGCAGGCCGCAAAAAAAACGCCTCAAGGCAACTGCGTTGAGGCGTTGGTCGGCTAAAGCTTCAAGTTGCACGCATCAAGTGGCAAGAAGATCGCGCGCGATTGCGCCTTTTCTTGCCCCTTGGTGCTGATGACTTTTAGCTTCAGCCCTCTACGAGAATCGACTCGCCGGTCATTTCTGCTGGTTTTTCAAGGCCCAGCAGTTTGAGCATGGTTGGCGCGACGTCAGCCAGAACACCGCCTTCGCGGACCTTGACGTTGCGTTTGCCGACATAGATGAAAGGCACCGGCTCGGTGGTATGCGCGGTGTGCGCCTGACCAGTACAGGCATCTTCCATTTGCTCGACGTTGCCATGGTCAGCCGTGATCAAGGCTTCGCCGCCAACCTTGTCGAGAGCTTGGACGATGCGCCCGACACACAGGTCCAGTGCCTCAACTGCCTTGACCGCCGCTTCGAATACACCGCTATGGCCGACCATGTCGCCGTTGGCATAGTTGACCACGATCACGTCGTAACGCTGCTGCTCGATGGCTTCAACGATGCGGTCGGTCACTTCCGGAGCGCTCATTTCCGGCTGCAGGTCATAGGTAGCGACCTTTGGCGATGGAATCAGGATGCGCTCTTCGCCTTCGAACGGTTCTTCGCGACCGCCGGAGAAGAAGAAGGTGACGTGCGCGTACTTCTCGGTTTCGGCAATGCGTAGCTGAGTCTTGCCGTTCTTGGCCAGGTATTCGCCCAGCACGTTGTCCAAGCTGCCAGGGGCAAAAGCGGCAGGGGCCGGGATTTTTGCCGAATACTGGGTCAGGCCGATATAGGCCGCCAATTTCGGCAGGCGTGCTCGTGGGAATTCGTTGAAATCGGCTTCGACGAACACGCGCGACAGTTCGCGGGCGCGGTCGGCGCGAAAATTCATGAAGATTACCGCGTCGCCGTCTTCGACCTTGACTGCTGCGCCAACGCGTGTGGCTTTGACGAACTCGTCGCTCTCGCCACGGGCGTAGGCAGCTTCGAGGCCAGCCTTGGCGTTGTCGGCGGTAAATTCGGCGGCGCTGTCGACGATGAGGTTATAGGCAGCTGCAACACGGTCCCAGCGATTATCGCGGTCCATAGCGTAGTAGCGACCGATCAGGCTGGCGATGCGGCCCTTGCCGAGCTTGGCGAACGTGGCGTCGAGCAGCTCGATGGACGACTGTGCGCTTTTGGGGGGCGTGTCACGGCCGTCAAGGAAGGCGTGCAGGTAGATATTCTCGGCGCCACGCTGTGCGGCCAGTTCGGCCATGGCGATCAAGTGGTCCTGGTGGCTGTGCACGCCACCATCGGAAAGCAGACCGAGAATGTGGACGGCTTTGCCGGCTGATGCGGCTTTGTCGACCGCGCCGCACAGCACGGCATTTTCGAAAAAGTCGCCATCTTTGATGGATTTGGTCACCCGAGTGAAGTCCTGGTAAACCACGCGGCCAGCGCCAAGGTTCATATGACCCACTTCCGAGTTGCCCATCTGTCCGTCAGGCAGGCCGACGTCCATGCCCGAGCCCGAGATCAAGCCATGCGGCTGGGTGGCGCGCAGGCGATCGTAGACCGGCGTGTTGGCCGAGTAGATGGCGTTGTATTCGTGGCTTTCGCTATGACCGAAACCATCCAGGATGATCAGGACCAAAGGTTTTGGCGTGCTCGTCATCAATCGCACTCACGGTTGTTCAGATGATAAAGACACGCATTTTAGGGCAAATTGGCCATGAATGACGAATTTACCTTGCCCGCCGCCCAGCGTTGGCCGACGGACAGCAGGCATAGATGAGAATTACTGGCAGCTAGCCGCTCGGGCGGGCTTTGGCCGACCTAGGGGGCTGTGTATACTGGCCAACATTTTTAATGGCCTGGAACACCCTCCGATGGTTGCTCACCTGATTGAATTCGCAACAAATCACTATCTGCTGGTTGGTATCTTCGTCGTTCTGCTGATTCTGCTGATCGTTACTGAAGCCCGCAAAGGTGGTCGTAGCCTGAGTACCGGCGAGCTGACGGCACTGGTCAACAGCGAGAAAGGCCTGGTTATCGACATCCGTTCGACCAAGGATTACGCGGCTGGCCACATTGTTGGCGCTCTGAATATTCCGCAAGACAAGTTCGCTGCCCGTATCGGCGAGCTGGAAAAGCACAAGGCCAAGACCCTGATCGTGGTCGATGCGATGGGCCAGCATGCCGGCACCACCGCCCGTGAATTGCTCAAGGCCGGTTTTACCGCTGCCAAGCTGTCCGGTGGTGTGTCGAGCTGGAAAGCCGACAACCTGCCTCTGGTGAAGTGATATGAACAACGTCATCGTCTACTCCAGCGACTACTGCCCTTACTGCTCGCGGGCCAAGCACCTGTTGCAGAGCAAAGGTGTGGCTTTCGAAGAGATCAAGGTCGATGGCAAGCCGCAGGTGCGTGCTGAAATGGTCCAGAAGGCCGGCCGTACCTCGGTACCGCAGATATGGATCGGCAGTACCCATGTCGGCGGTTGCGACGACCTGTATGCCCTTGAGCGCTCCGGCAAGCTCGATGGTTTGCTCAAGGCTTGACCAAGAACCCCTATTAAAGACCCTGCAAAGAAGGATCTGTCATGACTGATCAACAGAACAACGAAGCGGCCGCTGCTGACGAAAGCGCTCCACAATTCTCCCTGCAGCGCATCTATGTGCGTGACCTGTCGTTCGAAGCGCCGAAAAGCCCGGCGATCTTCCGTCAGCAGTGGGAACCAAGTGTTGCCCTGGACCTGAACACCAAGCAGAAAGGTCTGGAAGGTGATTTCCACGAAGTCGTGCTGACCCTGTCGGTTACCGTCAAGAACGGTGACGAAGTGGCCTTCATCGCTGAAGTCCAACAGGCCGGTATCTTCCTGATCAAGAACCTGGACCCGGCTTCGATGAGCCACACCCTGGGTGCGTTCTGCCCGAACATCCTGTTCCCGTATGCGCGTGAAGCGCTGGACAGCCTGGTGACCCGCGGTTCGTTCCCGGCCCTGATGCTATCGCCAGTCAACTTCGATGCGCTGTACGCACAAGAAATGCAACGCATGCAGGAAGCTGGCGAAGCCCCCTCGCTGCAATAAGCTTGTTGCAATGTGCCGAAAAAGCGCCCTGATGGGCGCTTTTTTCATGGGGCTGTCGAGGAATCGGGCGATAACCGTCAGGCAAAACCCTGCTGACGCCAAGCCTCATACACTGTCACTGCCACCGTATTAGAAAGGTTCAGGCTCCGGCACCCCGGGCGCATGGGCAGCCGCAGGCGCTGCTGCGCAGGCAGGTTGTCGAGTACCTCGGCAGGCAGGCCCCGGCTTTCCGGGCCGAACAAAAAGGCATCACCAGGCTGGAACGCCGTTTCGTGGTAGGGGTGCGAGGCCTTGGTAGTGAAGGCGAACAGTCGTGGCTGGCCGAGGCTTTCCAGGCAACTGGACAAATCGGTATGACGTTTGAGAGTGGCATACTCGTGGTAGTCCAGCCCGGCGCGACGCAGACGCTTGTCGTCCAGTTCGAAGCCAATGGGCTCGATCAGGTGCAAGTGGCAGCCGCTGTTGGCACACAGCCTGATAATGTTGCCGGTATTCGGCGGAATCTCTGGTTGAAAGAGGATGACGTGAAACATGCACGGCTCCGAACATAAAGATAGCGAGCATTCTACTCCTGAACCGGACCGGCGTTCGCAGCAATGGCCACGAGTGCTGTTTTCGCTGGCGATTGTCGGCATGCTGGTCGGACTGATGATCGGTCGGCTGACCACCCCCGAGCCTCGCGAATTGCAACAGGTACAGATAGTCGAAGGCGGCTTGGACCTGTGGTTCAACGAGGAGCCCAAGCTCCATGGCGAAGAGGTCGATGGCACGGTGGCCTTGCTGTTCGAGGCGCAGGGCAAAGCGGCTCGAGGCCAGCTTGAACAGCAGGGCAAGCCTGTCAGTTGGCGGATTCAGAAAAGCGATGGCGGGTTGCTGGTAACCTTGATCGCGGCCCGACCGCTGCACGGCAACTGGGTCGGAGCGGAGCAAGATGGACGCTGGCGAGTGCAGGTTCGCCTGCACGAATAAAAGAGGGGAATCCCCGGCCTGCCTGTACCAAGGCCCCCGAAACTGGAAGTACCGATACTAATGCAGGGTGTGTGCCAGTTTTGTTTCAACCCTCAAATTAGCGGGTTTTGGCGTCTATATCGGGCTTCTCCCGGGGATTTCTGCTTTGCTGCGGTGCATCGAGCACTGGTTCGGTGCATGTAGAGAAACTGCTGCCAGAAGGCAGGTTGCGGGGCAAGCCCGCACCTACCGCTCCTCCAGCAGGTGAGCCATTGATGAGTCAGGCTTCGTCCTCGCCGTCCTCTTCACCGCCGGCCACTTTCATTCCCAGTTCCTTGATTTTGCGCGTCAAGGTGTTGCGCCCCCAGCCGAGCAGCACCGCAGCATCGCGCCGTCGGCCAGCAGTGTGCTTGAGGGCCGTCTCGATCATGATGCGTTCGAAACTTGGCACGGCGCTGTCGAGCAGGCTCGATTGGCCACGGGATAAAGCCTGGTCTGCCCACTGACGCAATGCCTGTTCCCAGTTGGTCACCGGAGCGGTGTCCTGAGGCAGGTTGAGCAGTTCAGGCGGCAAGTCACCAACATGCACTTCCCGACCCGACGCCATCACCGTGATCCAGCGACAAGTGTTTTCCAGCTGGCGAACGTTGCCTGGCCACGGCAGATTGCGCATGAACTCTTCGGTTTCCGGCTTGAGCAGCTTGGGCTCGACCGCGAGTTCCTGAGCGGCACGGCCGAGGAAGTGTCGCGCCAGTGTCGGGATGTCCTCGCGACGATCGGCCAGGCGTGGAATATGAATACGGATAACGTTCAAGCGATGGAACAAGTCTTCGCGGAACTTGCCGGCTTGTACCAGGGTTTCCAAGTTTTGGTGAGTCGCCGCGATAATCCGCACATCGACCTTGACCGGCACATGACCGCCAACCCGATAGAATTCGCCATCAGCCAGTACACGCAGCAGTCGGGTTTGGGTATCGGCCGGCATATCGCCGATCTCGTCGAGGAACAGCGTGCCGCCGTCGGCCTGCTCGAATCGCCCTCGACGCAGGTTGGCGGCACCGGTAAACGCGCCTTTTTCGTGACCGAACAGCTCGGATTCCATCAGGTCCTTGGGAATGGCTGCCATGTTCAAGGCGATGAACGGTGAAGCCGCACGGGGGCTGTGGCGGTGCAGGGCATGGGCTACCAGCTCTTTGCCGGTGCCTGACTCGCCGTTGATGAGCACGGTGATGTTGGAGTGGCTCAGGCGGCCGATGGCGCGGAACACCTCCTGCATCGCTGGCGCTTCGCCAATGATTTCCGGGGTGCGGGTCAGGGTTGGAGCGGCATCCAGTCCTTGCTGCTCCTGAGCGTGCTGATTGGCCCGTTTGACCAATGACACTGCCTCATCGACGTCGAACGGTTTGGGCAGGTATTCGAAGGCACCACCTTGATAGGAGGCCACCGCGCTGTCGAGGTCCGAATGGGCGGTCATGATGATCACTGGCAGGCGCGGATGCTGTTCGCGAATCTGTGCGAGCAGGTCCAGGCCGCTGGCGCCGGGCATGCGGATATCGGAGATGATCACATCCGGCTGCTGGCGGGCCAGGCGACTCATGACCCCGTCGGCACTGTCGAAGCTCTGGGTGGTCATGCCTTCCTGTTGCAGGGCTTTTTCCAGGACCCAGCGGATGGAACGATCATCGTCGACGATCCAGACGGTTTCACTTCGGCTCATGAGGCGTTGGCTCCTTGTTCCAGCGGCAGGAAAATCGAAAAGATGGTGTGGCCTGGATGGCTGTCACATTCGATCAGGCCCTGGTGCTGGCTGATGATGTTCTGGGTGATGGCCAAGCCCAGCCCGGTACCGTCCGGACGGCCGCTGACCATTGGGTAAAAGATGGTTTCTTGCAGCTCGGCCGGAACACCTGGGCCGTTGTCGATGATCTCGACCTTGGCCACCAGGCGATGGCGTGTGTGGCCAATGGTGAACTGGCGCATGGCCCGGGTGCGCAGACTGATTCGCCCCAGGCGAAGTTCGTTCTGGCCACTGATGGCTTGCATGGCATTACGCACGATGTTGAGTACGGCCTGGATCATTTGCTCGCGGTCGATCAGCACGTCCGGCAGGCTCGGGTCGTAGTCGCGTACCAGGGTAATTCCGCCCTGGGTTTCAGCCTCGACCAGGCTGCACACCCGCTCGAGGACTTCATGAATATTGGTCATCGCCAGCGACGGCAGTTTGTTCGAGCCGAGCATGCGGTCGACCAGGTTACGCAGGCGGTCGGCCTCTTCAATGATCACATTGGTGTAATCCTTGAGGCCTTCCTCGGGCAACTCCCTGGAAAGCAGCTGTGCGGCTCCACGGATGCCCCCGAGTGGGTTCTTGATCTCATGGGCCAGGCCACGCACCAGCAATTTGGTGGTTTCCTGCTTGGACAGTTGGGCCTCCTCCTTGGTGATCCGCAGCAGTCGGTCGCGGGGGTGTACTTCAAGCAGCAACAAGGTTCGCCCGCCACTCAGAATCGGCGTTACCGCATAGTCGACAGTCTGGGTTTGTCCGGTCAAAGAGGTCAGCAGGGCTTCGCGCTTGGTGAATGGATGCGCGTGCTCGACCGCCTGGCGCAATGAATTGAGCGCTTCCGGTGATTCGGTGAACAACTCACTGATGAATTGCCCGTGGCTGCGTTGACCACTGATAGCCAGAAGCATTTCAGCTGCCGGGTTCATGTACTCAAGGCGCAAATCGGCATTGAGCAATATGGTCGCGGTTGTCAGGTTGTCCAGTAGCAGTCGGTGCAGGGCATCGCTGATGGTCATGGGGCGTCTTTGACCTCTTTTGGCTCATGACGACCCCGGCTGTGCCGGGATCGCGGGCGCTGGTTGTCTGCTGGTAACAAGAAAATGCAAAAAACAAACCAAGGCTCCGAAAAGAAGCGGATCTGCCGGATAAAGTCCTGGATTTGCGCTAAATATGGCTGTAAAGCCCTACATTAGCCCTTGGCTTGAACCAAATTGGGCTGGTCCGCTCCTGGTAACGCTGTTCTGTGCACCAATATAGAGCATAGGGGGGGTTCATAGTGCTGGACACAAATGGGCGGTGGCACGAATCAGCGCCAAGGAGCGTTCGGGACTCTTTTTCCGCTTTTCTATGGCTTGAGCCAAGGCTGACGAGCAGGGCTCGGGTCTATGACGATCAAATTCGGCCAGTTCATCGAGCAAGACTTGCTGCAGGCGATCCAGTTGTGGGCGCAGTTGCGTTGCCAGGTCGATGCGTGGTGTCTGTGGGGCGCTGCCTGCTGCATGCCAGCGCGATAACGCGCTGTATTGCAGCAGTTTGTTGGCTTCGATCTGATCGAAAAAAAATACGCCTGCGCGCTGAGCATCGACGCCGGAGCGGAGTGCCTCTGATTGCGCCTGGGCAATGACCTGGCGTTCGCGCTGAGGTGCCTGGACCAGCTGGCCAGAATCCCATTTGCTCAAGGCAACCTGTTCGGATATGTCCAGGCGTTGCTCCATACTGTCCAGCAGCTGGACCAGTGCCGTGTCTGCTGGTGTTGTCGGAGTGCAACCTTGAATTGACAACAAGGGGGCTGTCAGTGCGGCAAGTAGCGGTATGCGCATGGTGGGCTGGCCTCGTTAGAAAAAGCCAGTTTGCCTTTATCCGGTTCCAGTACCTGTCAGTTGTTTCGTATAACGATGTCAGAAAAAAAGAAAAGGCCTCCGAAGAGGCCTTTCTTTAGTGCGTTACTGGATTAGCAGCTGTAGTACAGCTCGTATTCCAGTGGGTGTACGAAGGTACGAACCTTGATTTCTTCTTCGCTCTTCAGAGCGATGTAGGCATCGATGAAGTCGTCGGAGAACACGCCACCTTTGGTCAGGAACGCACGGCCCTTGTCCAGCTCTTCCAGGGCTTCTTTCAGGCTGCCGCAAACCTGTGGAATCTCTTTCGCCTCTTCAGGCGGCAGGTCGTACAGGTTCTTATCAGCGGCATCGCCTGGGTGGATCTTGTTCTGGATACCGTCCAGGCCGGCCATCATCAGTGCAGCGAAGCACAGGTATGGGTTGGCAGCCGGGTCCGGGAAGCGAGCTTCGATGCGACGGGCTTTCGGGCTGGAAACGTATGGAATACGGATCGATGCCGAACGGTTGCGAGCGGAGTAGGCCAGCATTACCGGGGCTTCGAAGCCTGGTACCAGACGCTTGTAGGAGTTGGTAGCCGGGTTGGTGAAGCCGTTCAGTGCCTTACCGTGCTTGATGATGCCGCCGATGAAGTACAGAGCAGTATCGGACAGGCCGGCATAGCCTTCGCCGGAGAAGGTGTTCTTACCTTCTTTGGAGATGGACATGTGTACGTGCATACCCGAGCCGTTGTCGCCGTACAGCGGCTTAGGCATGAAGGTAGCGGTGCGACCGTAAGCGTCGGCAACGTTGTGTACGCAGTACTTGAGAGTCTGAACTTCGTCAGCCTTCTTCACCAGGGTGTTGAACTGCACGCCGATTTCGTTCTGGCCGGCAGTTGCCACTTCGTGGTGGTGAACTTCGATGACCAGGCCCATTTCTTCCATGGCGTTGCACATGGCAGTACGGATTTCGTGGTCGTGGTCGAATGGAGGCACTGGGAAGTAGCCGCCTTTGACGCCTGGACGGTGGCCTTTGTTACCGCCTTCCACGTCCTGGTCGGACATCCACGAGCCTTGCTCGGAGTAGATTTTGAACATCGAGCCGGAGATGTCGGACTTGAACTTCACTTCGTCGAAGATGAAGAACTCAGGCTCTGGACCGACGAATACGGTGTCACCGATACCGGTGGTCTTCAGGTACTCTTCAGCGCGGCGGGCAATGGCGCGAGGGTCGCGGTCATAGCCTTGCATGGTCGAAGGTTCGATGATGTCGCAGACCAGAATCAGGGTCGGCTCTTCGGTGAACGGGTCGAGTACGGCGGAGGAGTCGTCCGGCATCAGGATCATGTCGGAAGCTTCGATGCCTTTCCAGCCAGCAATGGAGGAACCGTCGAACATCTTGCCGGCCTCGAAGAAATCTTCGTCCAGCGCATCACGCGATGGCATGGTGACGTGATGTTGAATGCCTTTGGTATCAGTGAAGCGCAGATCAATCCATTTAACGTCATGATCTTTGATGAGTTGAACCGACTTCGACATAGTGTCCTCCGGGTGGGGTAGAGCTTGCCTGTGCAGCCCTTGAATTTGGGTGATGCCGGGCGCGAATAGTCGGCCAAGGCAACCTGCCTCACAAGGGAGCAAATTGCATGCCAGTGCCCCGGTTTGGAAAGTTTGCCCCATTCCCAAGCGTTTCCGGGCATTGCCAGCAAAATGTCGGGCGGTTTATGCACTGTAACGAGGCGTAATTTTCCTTTGACGACCCATTATGGTGCACGAAAAACCTTCTGCACATTAATTGGTCAAACCTTGAGCAATTTCCGCTATAATCCGCGCCCCACTTTTTTAGTCGGTAGCTCGCGCGCAGTTTTTCATGAAACTAATCGTAAAAGTCTTCCCAGAGATCACCATCAAGAGCCGCCCGGTTCGCAAGCGTTTCATTCGTCAACTGGGCCGCAACATCCGTACCGTGCTCAAGGACCTCGATCCTGCGCTCGCGGTCAACGGTGTCTGGGACAACCTCGAAGTGATCACTCATGTCGAGGACGAAAAGGTTCTGCGCGAGATGACCGAGCGCCTCACGTGCATGCCCGGCATTGCCCATTTCCTGCAGGTTGACGAGTACCCGCTGGGTGACTTCGACGACATCGTCGCCAAGTGCAAGGCGCACTTCGGTCACCTGCTGGCTGGCAAGCGTTTCGCCGTGCGTTGCAAGCGTGGCGGTCACCACGATTTCACCTCGATGGATGTCGATCGTTATGTTGGCAGCCAATTGCGCCAGCAGTGCGGTGCTGCAGGTATCGACTTGCGCAACCCTGAGGTCGAAGTGCGCATCGAGGTGCGTGACAAGCGTCTGTATGTGATTCACAACCAGCACAAAGGCATTGGCGGCTACCCGCTGGGTGCCCTGGAGCAGACCCTGGTACTGATGTCCGGTGGTTTCGACTCTACCGTTGCGGCTTATCAGATGATGCGTCGCGGCCTGATGACCCACTTCTGCTTCTTTAACCTGGGCGGCCGTGCCCACGAGCTGGGGGTGATGGAAGTCGCCCACTTCCTGTGGAAAAAGTACGGTAGCAGCCAGCGCGTTCTGTTTATCAGCGTGCCGTTCGAAGAAGTGGTCGGTGAGATCCTCGGCAAGGTCGATAACAGTTACATGGGCGTCACGCTCAAGCGCATGATGCTGCGTGCGGCGGCGCACATGGCCGATCGTCTGGAAATCGACGCACTGGTAACCGGCGAGGCGATTTCCCAGGTTTCCAGCCAAACTCTGCCGAACCTGGCGATCATCGATTCGGCGACCGACAAGCTGGTACTGCGCCCGCTGCTGGCTAGCCACAAACAGGACATCATCGACCAGGCCAACGAAATCGGCACCGCCGACTTCGCCAAGCATATGCCTGAGTATTGCGGCGTGATCTCGGTAAACCCGACCACTCATGCCAAGCGTCATCGCATGGAACATGAAGAGAAACAGTTCGACATGGCCGTGCTGGAGCGTGCCCTGGAGCGCGCCCGCCTGATTTCCATCGACAATGTGATCGATGAGCTGAGCCAGGATATCCAGGTCGAGGAAGTCGAGCAGGCGCTGGCCGGTCAAGTCGTCATCGATATTCGTCATCCGGATGCCCAAGAAGATGAACCGCTGCAACTGGACGGCATCGAAGTCAAAGTGATGCCGTTTTATGCGATCAATAGCCGCTTCAAGGACCTGGACCCTACGCGCCAGTACTTGCTGTATTGCGACAAGGGCGTGATGAGTCGGCTGCATGCCCATCACCTGCTGAGCGAGGGACATGCCAATGTGCGTGTTTATCGACCGGCATAAGACGCCGGGGTTGTATGGCGGCAGTATCCGCCATCGCCCTCCCGACCGCCGGGCAGTCTGAGCGCCGTTCATTCATATTCGCCACTTAAAATAGTGGCAACCCGAATCCTCTGATCGAGATACACAAGTGATCGAAAATCTACGTAACATCGCCATCATCGCCCACGTTGACCATGGTAAAACCACTTTGGTCGACAAACTCCTGCGTCAATCCGGCACTCTGGAGCGTAACGAGCTCAACGACGAGCGCGTCATGGACTCCAACGACCAGGAAAAAGAGCGCGGTATTACCATTCTGGCGAAAAACACCGCCATCAACTGGAACGGCTACCACATCAACATCGTCGACACCCCAGGCCACGCCGACTTCGGTGGCGAGGTTGAGCGTGTAATGTCGATGGTTGACTCGGTGCTGCTGCTGGTCGACGCCCAAGACGGCCCTATGCCGCAAACCCGTTTCGTGACCAAGAAGGCTTTCGAAGCCGGCCTGCGTCCAATCGTGGTGATCAACAAGGTTGACCGTCCAGGCGCACGTCCTGACTGGGTTCTGGACCAGATCTTCGATCTGTTCGACAACCTCGGTGCTACCGAAGAACAGCTGGACTTCAAAGTCGTCTACGCCTCGGCCCTGAACGGTATTGCCGGTCTGGACCACACCGAAATGGCCGAAGACATGACCCCGCTGTACCAGTCGATCATCGACAACGTACCGGCTCCTGCCGTTGACCGTGACGGTCCGTTCCAGATGCAAATCTCGGCACTGGACTACAACAGCTTCCTGGGTGTTATCGGTGTTGGCCGTATCGCTCGTGGTCGCGTCAAGCCGAACACTCCGGTTGTCGCTATCGATGTCGACGGCAAGAAGCGTAACGGCCGTATCCTGAAGCTGATGGGTCACCACGGTCTGCACCGCATCGACGTTGAAGAAGCGCTGGCCGGCGACATCGTCTGCATCAGCGGCTTCGACGAGCTGTTCATCTCCGACACCCTGTGCTCCCCGGACGCAGTAGAGGCGATGAAGCCACTGACCGTCGACGAGCCAACCGTTTCGATGACCTTCCAGGTCAACGACTCGCCGTTCTGCGGTAAAGAAGGCAAGTTCGTCACCAGCCGTAACATCAAAGAGCGTCTGGACAAAGAGCTGCTGTATAACGTTGCACTGCGCGTTGAAGAAGGCGACTCGGCTGACAAGTTCAAGGTGTCCGGCCGTGGTGAGCTGCACCTGTCGGTACTGATCGAAACCATGCGTCGCGAAGGCTTCGAAATGGGTGTTGGTCGTCCGGAAGTAATCATCCGTGAAGTCGACGGCGTGAAGAACGAGCCGTTCGAAAACGTCACCATCGACATCCCTGAAGATTCGCAGGGCAAGGTCATGGAAGAAATGGGTCTGCGTAAAGGCGACCTGACCAACATGGTTCCGGATGGCAAGGGCCGTGTACGCCTGGAATACAACATCCCAGCCCGTGGTCTGATCGGTTTCCGTAACCAGTTCCTGACCCTGACCAACGGTGCAGGCATCCTGACCTCGATCTTCGATCGCTACGCTCCGATGAAGTCCGGCCACATGTCCGGCCGTCAGAACGGCGTACTGGTTTCGGTTGAAACCGGCAAGGCCCTGACCTACTCCCTGGAAACTCTGCAGGCTCGCGGCAAGCTGTTCGTAGAGCACGGTCAGGAGATCTACAACGGTCAAATCGTTGGCCTGAACAGCCGTGACAACGACCTGGGCGTCAACCCTACCAAGGGCAAGAAGCTCGACAACATGCGCGCTTCGGGTAAAGACGAAACCATCGCTCTGGTTCCGCCTGTTCGCTTCACCCTGGAACAGGCTCTGGAATTCATCCAGGACGACGAGCTGTGCGAAGTAACACCTAAGTCGATCCGTCTGCGTAAGAAGATCCTCGACGAAGGCGAGCGTACTCGCGCTGCCAAGAAAGCCAAAGCTAACTAAGTTAGGCTGAAACGAAAACGCCCCCGGTCGAAAGGCCGGGGGCGTTTTTGTTTGTCTGCTGTAATCAGTCTGGCCCGCGTACTGTAGAAGCGGGCTTGCCCCGCGATTAGCCAACTGGCAGCAATAGCTCCTCGCAGGGCAAACCGATTCCCAGCGGTTTAGCGACGCGCCGCAGGCTTGGGAATATAGGCGCAGTAGCCCGGACGAGGCCCGACGCGCGGATGGTTACGGCAGGTGTCCGGACGCTTGTCATAAATGGTGCACAGACGGCTTTTACGATCCAGGTACAAGCAGTCGTCGTTACTCATTTGCGCCAGGGTGAAAATCCCCGACTTCTGATTGAAACGATCGACGATGCCTTCTTTCTGCAAGCGCTTGGCAATCGACTTTGGCGGCTCGCCTTGCTCGAATTCATCCACCACGCCAATGCGGATCAGGTCTTTCAGCTTCACTTCCACTGGCAATTGGCAGCAGGTGGAATTGCAGCCTCCGCACATATGGCTGACATATTTTTGCCAGGTATCCAGCCGGTCAACTTCGGCGGCGGCAATCAGGGTCGGTTTCATCAGGCTCAGGTTTTAGATGTTCTAGTAGGCGCGCGATCATACCGGAGTTGGTCAAAATGTGAACAACCATTTGCCGGTTCTTGCTCCTGTGCTGCGAGCTTTTGCACAGAAACCCAAGAACCAGAGCCAACGCTCTGTGTCGAACGGTCTAGGCTGAGAAATCTCCATCCGCATTCGTCAACTTGCCCGAGGACGTCGCATGTCTCAGGAACCACTCGCTCGTGACGCAGAGGTGGCTGCTTTTCGCACCGCTGTACTGGATAAATTGACCTATTCGGTCGGTAAGGACCCGGAGCATGCTTTCGATCATGACTGGTTCGAGGCCATTGCCCTGGCAGCCCGTGATCACATGGTCGATCACTGGATGGACCATACGCGGCAGATCTATCGCAAGAGCCAGAAGCGCGTTTACTACTTATCCCTGGAGTTCCTCATCGGTCGCTTGCTGTACGACAGCTTGAGCAATCTGGGGTTGCTGGACGTCGCCCGTGAGGCGCTCGAGGGGCTCGATGTCGATTTGGAGCGCATTCGCCTGTTGGAGCCGGATGCGGCGCTGGGCAATGGTGGTCTTGGGCGCTTGGCGGCGTGCTTCATGGAAAGCATGTCGACCCTGGGCATCGCCGCCCACGGTTATGGCATTCGCTACGAGCACGGTCTGTTTCGTCAGGCAGTGGTCGATGGTTGGCAGCAGGAACAGACCGAGAACTGGCTGGATTTCGGCAACCCCTGGGAGTTCGAGCGCGCCGAGGTGATCTATCCGATCAGCTTCGGTGGCAGCGTCGAGACGGTGCATGACGCCGATGGCCAACAGCGCCAGGTGTGGTGGCCGGGCGAAACGGTACGGGCTGTGGCATATGACACGCCAGTGGTTGGCTGGCGCGGTTCCAGCGTCAATACCTTGCGTCTATGGCGTGCGCGAGCCCTGGAGGAGCTGCACCTGGAGCGATTCAATGCCGGGGATCACTTGGGCGCCGTGGCCGAAGTGGCGCGCGCCGAAAGTATTTCGCGGGTGCTTTACCCCGCCGACAGTACCGAGGCCGGGCAGGAGTTGCGTCTGCGTCAGGAGTACTTTTTCGTCAGCGCCTCGCTGCAGGACCTGTTGCGCCGGCACCTGAACATGCACGACAGCCTGCTCAACCTGCATGAGTCGGCAGCGATCCAGCTCAATGACACTCACCCCTCGATTGCCGTGGCCGAATTGATGCGCCTACTGGTAGACCAGCATGAGGTGCCGTGGGACACCGCCTGGCAACTGACTGTCGATACACTTGCATACACCAACCACACCCTGTTGCCTGAAGCGCTGGAAACCTGGCCCGTCGGCCTGATGGAGCGCATGTTGCCGCGGCACATGCAGATCATCTACCTGATCAATGCCTTTCACATCGATGCGCTGCGGGCCAAGGGCATTCATGACTTTGACGTACTGCGCGCGGTATCGCTGATCGAGGAAGACAATGGTCGGCGGGTGCGGATGGGAAACCTGGCCTTCCTTGGTTCGCATAGCGTCAATGGCGTGTCTGCATTGCACACCAAGTTGATGCGCAGCACGGTGTTTGCCGAGCTGCACAAGCTCTACCCCGAACGGATCAACAACAAGACCAATGGCATTACCTTCCGTAGATGGCTGTACCAGGCCAATCCACAGTTGACCGCTATGCTGGTTGAAGCCTTGGGCGATGGTTTGCTCGACGATCCGGAAGGTCGCTTGCGTGATCTTGAGCCCTTTGCCGACAAGGCAGCGTTTCGCAACCAGTTTGCCGAGCAGCGTTTGCACAGCAAGAGGGCACTGGCCGCTTTGATCCAGGAGCGCCTGGGCATATCAGTCAACCCTGAGGCGATGTTCGATGTGCAGGTCAAGCGCATCCACGAGTACAAGCGCCAGTTGCTCAACCTGCTGCACACTGTGGCCCTGCATCAGGCGATCCGCTCGGAACCGGGAGCGGGATGGGCGCCGCGGGTAAAAATTTTCGCTGGCAAGGCTGCCGCCAGTTACCACCAAGCCAAACTGATCATCAAATTGAGCAACGACATCGCTCGGGTGGTGAACAACGACCCCACGGTCCGCGGCCTGCTCAAAGTGGTGTTCTTGCCCAACTACAACGTCAGTCTGGCTGAAAGCATCATCCCGGCGGCCGATCTTTCCGAGCAGATCTCCACTGCCGGTTATGAGGCTTCCGGGACCAGCAACATGAAATTCGGCCTCAACGGTGCCCTGACCATCGGCACCCTGGATGGCGCCAACGTCGAGATGTGTGAGGAAGTGGGCGCGGAAAACATGTTTATCTTCGGCTTGACCGCGCAGCAGGTCGAGGCTCGCAAGCGCAGCGGCGAATTCGGTGCCAATGCGGCGATAGGCGCCTCTCATCGGCTCAATGACGTGCTCCAGGCCATTCGCAGTGGGGTGTTCTCTCCGGATGATCCCGCGCGATATGTGGGATTGGTGGACTCATTGGTGGCTCATGATCGCTTTCTGGTGTGTGCCGATTTTGATGCCTATTGGGACGCCCAGATGCGCGTCGAAGCGCTCTGGCACGACCCCAAGCGGTGGTGGCGCACAGCTGTGCTCAACACCGCACGGATGGGCTGGTTTTCCTCGGACCGGACAATTCGCGAGTACGCCACGCAAATCTGGAAAGCCCTCGACTAAGCTGTGCAGGACGGTCCGGGAGGGGTGAACTCTCGGGCCAAAGTGCCGTCTGATCGGGCAAGCGTGTCGGATAGCTCGCTAGCGCTTCACTCTCCCTGTAAACTGCGTGGGTTTTTATTACCCCCTTCTTCGGAGCCTTACATGTCCCGCGTTACCCTGAGTCGCTATTTGATTGAGCAGACCCGCAGCAACAGTACTCCTGCCGATCTGCGCTTCCTGATCGAAGTGGTGGCGCGTGCGTGCAAGGAGATCAGCCACAACGTTTCCAAGGGCGCCCTGGGCGGTGTTCTGGGCAGCATGGGTACCGAAAACGTGCAGGGCGAAGTCCAGAAGAAACTGGACGTGATTTCCAACGATATCCTCCTCGAAGCCAACGAGTGGGGCGGCCACCTGGCCGGCATGGCATCCGAAGAAATGGACAATGCCTATCAGATTCCGGGCAAATACCCGAAAGGCGCCTACCTGCTGGTATTCGACCCGCTGGACGGTTCGTCGAACATCGACGTCAACGTTTCGGTCGGTACCATCTTCTCGGTACTGCGTTGCCCCAACGAGTACCTGAGTCAGAACGAAAGCCTCAACGAACAGGCTTTCCTGCAACCAGGCACCAAGCAAGTAGCTGCCGGTTACGCGATCTATGGCCCCCAGACCATGCTGATCCTGACCTTGGGCAACGGCGTCAAAGGCTTCACCCTGGACCGCGAACTGGGCAGCTTCGTACTGACTCATGAAAACATCCAGGTGCCAGAAACCACCGCCGAGTTCGCTATCAACATGTCCAACCAGCGTCACTGGGAAGAGCCGGTGACCCGCTATGTTGGCGAGCTGCTGGCAGGTGAAACCGGCCCGCTGAAAAAGAACTACAACATGCGCTGGATCGCCTCGATGGTTGCCGATGTACATCGCATCCTCACCCGCGGCGGCCTGTTCATGTATCCACGTGACGCGCGCGAGCCTTCCAAGCCAGGCAAGCTGCGCCTGATGTACGAAGCCAACCCGATGTCGTTCATCATCGAACAGGCTGGCGGTGCTTCCACCGACGGCAAACAGCGCATCCTCGACATCCAGCCCGAGAGCCTGCACCAGCGTGTGGCAGTGTTCCTCGGCTCCAAGCAGGAAGTCGAGCGCGTTACCGGTTATCACCAGGAGTAAGTCATGCTCGCACCTTGGCAGCCGTTACTGGAGTGGTGGTTCGGATGGGGCACCAGTCCCAAGGACGTCGCTGACGAGAAGAGCACGCTGTGGTTTGGCAAGCACCACGATGCCGAGGCGCAAGAGCACTTCGGCGACCTGGTCGAGCTAGCCCTGGCGGGTGGTCTGGATGAGTGGCTGCAAAGCCCACAGGGCTGGCTTGGCCTGGTGCTATTGCTCGACCAGCTCCCGCGCATGATCTACCGTGACACTCCGCGCGCCTTCGATGGCGACCGGCGTGCGCAGGTACTGGTGATGCAAGGGTTGGGCAAGCATTGGGACTACCAATTGCTGCCGATCCAGCGGGTGTTCATCCTGCTGGTGCTGGAGCATGCTGAAGTGCTGGATTGGCAGAACGTCAGTGTCGAGCGTTATCAACTGTTGCTCGATGCCCAGCCGGAAAGTGATCGGCGATTGTTCGAAGGCTTCCTCGATTACGCCGAACAGCACCAGCGAGTCATTGCCCGTTTTGGCCGTTTCCCACATCGTAATCTGACCCTGAATCGGCCGAGTACCGACGAAGAGATGGACTTTCTACTGGAGCCGGGCTCAAGGTTCTGAGTTGGTTTTCATCGCGGGGCAGTCCGCTCCCACCGACGCAGGTGGGTTCGGGCTTGCCCCGTGACAGTTTTACTTCAGATCCTGAAGCTGCCTACCAGATGCTTCAGACGACTGGCCTGATTTTCCAGGTCTTTGCAGGCACGCAAGGTCGCTTGCAGGTTTTCCACGCCTTCCTGATTCAGCGTATTGATTTCGGTGATGTCGACATTGATCGACTCGACCACGGCCGTCTGCTCTTCGGTCGCGGTGGCTACTGACTGGTTCATGCCGTCGATTTCACCAATGCGCTGGGTGACACTGCCCAGTCGTTCACCTGCCTGGTTGGCGATGCCGACGCTGTGCTGACTCTGGCTCTGGCTTTCGGTCATGGTGCTGACCGCCACCTGCGCGCCGGCCTGCAGCTCTTCAATGATTCGTTGTACCTGCTGCGCCGAGTCCTGGGTGCGGTGGGCAAGGTTGCGCACCTCATCAGCGACGACGGCGAAGCCGCGGCCGGCTTCACCTGCTCGTGCTGCCTCGATGGCGGCATTGAGCGCCAGCAAGTTGGTTTGCTGGGAAATGCCGCTGATTACCTCGAGGATCTGACCGATGTTCACCGTGTTGGCGTTCAAGGTCTCGATGTTGCTGCAGGAGTCACTGATCTTTGCCGACAGCTGATTCATAACGTCGATGGTTTGATCGACCACATGCTGGCCTTCTTCGGCCAGGTTGCGCGCGTCGCTGGAGTGCTGCGAGGCGAGTGCGGCGTTCTGGGCGATTTCCTGCGCTGCGGCTCCGAGTTGGTTGATCGCGGCCGCAACGCTGCTGGTGCGGCTCGATTGCTGGTCGGCGTTGTGAATCGAGGCATTTGAGGCGCTGACTACGCGCAGGGCCACTTCGTTGACCTGGCCGGTAGCCGAGGAAACTTCACGGATCGACTCGTGAATCCGTTCGACAAAACGGTTGAACGACTGACCGAGGCTACCGAACTCGTCCTGGCCGTGGATGCGCAGGCGCCGGGTAAGGTCGCCTTCGCCCTCGGCAATGTCGTGCATTGCCCGGCCCATGACGTGCAGGGGTTCCATCAATACGCGGATCAGTAGGCCAAGCAGGGCAATAATGATCAGCACGGCAATGACCGTGGCAAAAATCGCCGAGGTACGCAGTTCGCTGAGCATGGCGAAGGCAAAGTCCTGATCGAGCACCATGGCAACGTACCAATCGGCGGACGGCACGCCATTGACCTTGGTGAAGGTGATGAACTGTTTGTGCTCACCTTGTTCGAGCTCTTTCAGACCACTGCCGATCTGTGGGGTGTTCTGCGGATAGGCGTCGTTGAGGCTTTTCAGGGCCAGCTTGGCGTCTGGGTGCACAAGAATCTTGCCATCGCCGTTGACGATAAATGCGTGGCCGTGGCCGTCGAAGTTCAGTGCGTTGATGATCGAGCTGATGCTGTCCAGATCGGTGTCTGCACCATTGACGCCGATCAGGCGGCCTTGGTGCAGAACCGGTGTGGCCAGGGTGATTACCAGTTTGTTCATCGATGCCGAAATGTACGGTTCGGTGACGATGGTCTGGCCGGCACTGGTGGCGGCTTTATACCAACCGCGAACACGTGGGTCATAATCGGCAGCGCGGCTGCCTTGTGGAACCGACTGCATGTAGCCGTCCTGGCCACCGAAGTAGGTCAGGGCGAAGTTGCTGCTGTACACCGGCAGGTTGAGGCTGCGGGTCAGGCTCTCCTTGTCGGCGCCATCGACGGCTACCTGCTGAGACAACGAGTGCAGAATCTGGATGCGGCTTTGCAGCCAGGTCTGGATGTTGCTGCTGGTGAGGCTGCCAAGCTCCTGCATCGAAGCTTCAGTATTGCTGCGCAGCGTCTGGCGCTGGCGATAGTCGTTGAACAGGACAAAACAGGTAAAGGCGACTGCAACCACCAAGGCGGCGGCGAGCAGTATCTTGTGGCTGAACTTCAGGTTTTTTGTCATTGCGAGGTCTGTCTGCACACGGCGGGTCAACGGGGAGGGCGCGGCAATACGTCGCAGCGCGTATCTGTGTCGTCTGCACAAAGAAAAAGATGAGCCCAGAAGCGGTCTATACGACCAAAGGCAGTGAAATGGCGCCAGTAATACGCGGTAGCTCGGGAACCAGAGGTGGTTTTTCCCTTCTAAGCTGTCGGTAGGCCATTGCGCCTGCATCCCCATGTCCAGGAGTGACCTTTCATGTCGTTGCGTTCTCTCGCCCTGCTGTCCTTGTGCGTGTTTCTAACCGCGTGCAACAAGATCAATCAGGAAAACTATTCGAAGCTTCAAGCGGGCATGACCAAGGTCGAGGTCGAAAAACTGTTGGGCGCGCCCAAGGACTGCTCCGGCGCACTGGGCATGTCCAGTTGCACCTGGGGTGACGATAAGAGCTTTATCAGTGTGCAGTACGCCGCCGACAAGGTACTGATGTACTCCGGACAGGGACTCAAATGAAACGCTTACACCTGCTGTTTGCACTGTGTGCCGGCCTGATCCTGGGCGGCTGCGCTCACTCGGGTGCGGGGCCGATCCCGCCGAAGACGGTCGAGAGTGTCGACCTCAAGCGCTATCAGGGCAAATGGTTCGAACTGGCGCGCTTGCCGATGTTTTTTCAACGCGACTGCGCCCAGTCGGAGGCCCATTACAACGTGAGGCCCGATGGTACGGTCGGCGTGCTCAATCGCTGCCAGACCCTTGAAGGTGAATGGCAGGAAGCCAGCGGCACCGCCTCGCCACAGGTCGCCGGCAAGACCGACAAGCTCTGGGTTGTCTTCGATAACTGGTTCTCGAAAGTGCTGCCGGGGCTGGCCAAGGGTGAGTACTGGGTGCTGTACGTCGGCGACGACTACCAGACCGCGTTGGTCGGTAACCCGGACCGAAAATACCTGTGGATTCTTTCCCGCACGCCGAACGTTCCGGCCTGGCAGCGCGAAAGCCTCCTGGCCAAGGCGCGCCAGCAAGGCTACGACACCAATCGCCTGATCTGGCGAGTAGCGGACAAGGACATTGCTGCACATAAACAGTGAGGTCTTTTCGCGGGGCAAGCCCGGTTTCACCGGTTCTGATCGTTGGCCGGTGCAGGCTTGCCCTGTAATTGCAGCTTTAGCCTGCGCTCGTAACAGTTTACGGAAGCATCCTACATACCATCTAATGCCAACGAATTAGGCTTCACTCTCTGATCGCAGGGAGTAAAGCCAATGGCTAGTCACGGCTACATAACCATCACAGGTAAGACGCAAGGGCTTATTTCCGCCGGGTGCTCAAGTCAGGAGTCGATTGGCAACAAATGCCAAGCCGGGCATGCCGATGAAATAATGGTATTGGCAATGAATCACGGTATGACAAATGTTGGCAATATCAAGCGCACCACACATGGTCCGATCGTTATCACCAAAAACATTGATAGATCATCACCGCTCTTGGCGTAGGCGTTGACCAATCGGGAAGCCATTGATTGCACGATCAGCTTCTATCGTACCTCAGCCTTTGGCACACAAGAGAAGTTTTTCACCATCAAGTTGGGCGGGGCGCAGGTCGCCGATTACTATGTTCGATCCTTTAAAGTTGCCGGAGATGTATCTCTTACAATAGAGGGAATGGCGAATCTACAAAGCGTCGACCAGATTCGAGAAGAGCTGAAAAAATGACGCTGTTTCTATATTTGTCTGCTCTTGTTTTAGGGTTATGGCTGGGTCGATTTTTCAAGACTTATTTTACCGGTCCTGATTTAAGCAATGCAGGAGCGTGGTTCTGTATCTTGTTTAATGTTTTTTTGGGTTCTATTCATTTTGGGCTCGTGCAAAATGAAAGGTTTCTGTTTATTGGTGACGTATCCAGTTGGGTGGATGAGTACCCCCTTGTTCTTTGGCCAGCGCTAATTGGTGTAGTTTTACACTCGACTTTTATGCCGGAGAAAACTACGCATTCGTAGAACGATTGACGGAAAATGCCTTGCTCGCTAACAAGAACAAGGCATCTCCAACGCATCAGCCCAACAACGTTCGTAGCACCTCGGTAAACGCCCGGGCGCTTTCTTCCTCGTGAGCATGACGCCCCTGACGCACCACCCACTGGCCATTGACCATTACATCGCGAACCTGACGATCCCCGCCGGCAAACAGCCAGCGGTTGAGGATGCCGTCTTCGCTGGCGGTTGCCAGGTAAGGATCGTTGCCGTCGAGCACCAACCAGTCTGCACGTTTGCCGACAGCCAGTTCGCCAATCGGCTGGCCCAGCGCCTGGGCGCCGCCGCTCAGTGCTGCGTCGTAGAGGGTCCACAACGTGAGGCCCGATGGTACAGTCGGCGTGCTCAATCGCTGCCAGACCCTTGAAGGTGAATAGCAGGAAGCCAGCGGCACCGCCTCGCCACAGGTCGCCGGCAAGACCGACAAGCTCTGGGTTGTCTTCGATAACTGGTTCTCGAAAGTGCCGGGGCTGGCCAAGGGCGAGTACTGGGTGCTGTACGTCGGCGACGACTACCAGATCGCGTTGGTCGGTAACCCGGACCGAAAGTACCTGTGGATTCTTTCCCGCACGCCGAACGTTCCGGCCTGGCAGCGCGAAAGCCTCCTGGCCAAGGCGCGCCAACAAGGCTACGACACCAATCGCCTGATCTGGCGGGTAGCGGACAAGGACATTGCTGCACATAAGCAGTGAGGTCTTAGTGCGGGGCAAGCCCATTTACACCGGTTCTGATCGTTGGCCGGTGCAGGCTTGCCCTGCAATTGCTGATTAATCCTGCGCTCGTAACAAATTACGGAAGCATCCTACATACCATCTAATAGCCACGAATTAGGCTTCACTCTCTGATCGCAGGGAGTAAAGCCAATGGCTAGTCACGGCTACATAACCATCACAGGTAAGACGCAAGGGCTTATTTCCGCCGGGTGCTCAAGTCAGGAGTCGATTGGCAACAAATGCCAAGCCGGGCATGCCGATGAAATAATGGTATTGGCAATGAATCACGGCATGACAAATGTCGGCAATATCAAGCGCACCACACATGGTCCGATCGTTATCACCAAAAACATTGATAAATCATCACCGCTCTTGGCGCAGGCGTTGACCAATCGGGAAGGTGTGACCAACATGGAGAGCGTGATGGCGATTCAAAGTGAGTTGGCGCGATGATGCTTCTGCTCTATTTGATACTTCTAGTTCTTGGGATCTGGCTCGGTTATTTTTTTAAGGTTTTTTTTACCGGTCCAGACTTGAGTTGTCGCGGAGTTTTTTTTTGTTTTATATTTAATTCGTTTCTTGGTGCGCTTCATTCTGGCCTTGTTTTGCGTGAAAAATTATTATTTATTGGCGATGTATCCAGTTGGGTTGATGAATATCCCCTTGTTCTGTGGCCGGCGCTGATTGGTGCATTTGCGCCTGCGATGCTCATGCCAAAGAAAACTGCACGCTCGTAGAACGATTGACGGAAAATGCCTTGCTCGCTAACAAAAACAAGGCATCTCCAACGCGTCAGCCCAACAACGTTCGTAGCACCTCGGTAAACGCGCGGGCGCTTTCTTCCTCGTGAGCATGACGCCCCTGACGCACCACCCACTGCCCATTGACCATTACATCGCGAACCTGACGATCCCCGCCTGCAAACAGCCAGCGGTTGAGGATGCCGTCTTCGCTGGCGGTTGCCAGGTAAGGATCGTTGCCGTCGAGCACCAACCAGTCTGCACGTTTGCCGACAGCCAGTTCGCCAATCGGCTGGCCCAGCGCCTGGGCGCCGCCGCTCAGTGCTGCGTCATAGAGGGTTCGTCCTACCATTGGCTGATCGCCGCGATAGAGGCGATTACGCCGCTGATCACGCAGGCGCTGGCCATATTCCAGCCAGCGCAGTTCTTCAACCACGCTCAGTGACACGTGGCTGTCGGAACCAATGCCCACGCGACCGCCCTGCGCCAGATAATCCACAGCAGGGAATATGCCATCGCCGAGGTTGGCTTCGGTGGTCAGGCACAAGCCGGCAATCGCGCCGCTGCGGGCCATGAGGGTAACTTCGTCGGCTTGCGCATGGGTGGCGTGGACCAGGCACCAGCGCTGGTCGACTTCGACGTTTTCATACAGCCATTGCAGCGGACGACGGCGACTCCAGGCCAGGCAGTCGTCGACTTCCTTTTGCTGTTCGGCAATGTGGATGTGCACCGGGCAGGTTTTGTCGCTGACCGCCAGTACCTGGGCGATCTGCTCTGGTGTCACCGCGCGCAGCGAGTGGAAGCACAGCCCCAGCTGTTGCGCCGGTTGCCTGGCCAGTACAGGACCGAGTTGCTGTTGCAGCTTGAGGTATTGTTCGGTGCTATTGATGAAGCGGCGCTGGCCTTCGTTCGGGGCCTGGCCGCCGAAGCCGGAGTGGCTATACAGCACTGGCAGCAAGGTAAGGCCGATGCCGCTGGCACGCGCCGCTTCGCTGATGCGCAGTGACAATTCAGCAGGATCGGCGTAGGCCTGGCCCTGTGTGTCGTGATGTACATAATGGAATTCAGCAACAGAAGTGTAACCAGCCTTGAGCATCTCGATGTAAAGCTGGCGGGCAATGACTTGCAGTTGTTCGGGGCTGATCTTGCCCACCAGGCGGTACATCAGTTCACGCCAGGTCCAGAAACTGTCATTGGGGTTGCCGGCGACTTCGGCAAGCCCAGCCATGGCGCGCTGAAACGCGTGCGAGTGCAGGTTAGGCATGCCCGGCAACAGCGGGCCTGCCAGGTGCTCGGCAGCCTCGGCCGAACCATTGGCCTGAACACTTGCGAGCAGGCCATGAGCGTCGACCTCGATTCGGACATTTTCGGCCCAGCCCGTGGGGAGCAAAGCGCGCTCGGCGAAGAAGACGGACATCGGCGCAACACCTCATTGTGATTATTTGTATATACATATACAGACGTTTGCCTGCTGGGTAAACTCCGGCAAGCTACCGTTCATTCAACCGAACAAAGGAAAACTTCCGTGCCGACACCTCCTGTCTCCGCGCTGGTTGCCCAGATGGGCGAGGGTCCGGCGCCGCTGTATGCCCGGGTCAAGCAAATGATCGCCCAGCAGATCCAGAATGGCAGCTGGCCGCCGCACCACCGGGTTCCATCGGAAAGCGAACTGGTCAGCCAGTTGGGCTTCAGTCGCATGACCATCAATCGCGCCCTGCGAGAACTCACCGCCGAAGGGCTGTTGGTGCGTATGCAAGGGGTGGGCACCTTCGTGGCCGAGCCCAAGACCCGCTCTGCGCTGTTTGAAGTGAACAATATTGCCGACGAAATCGCTGCCCGTGGTCATCAACATACGTGCCAAGTGATAACCCTCGCCGAAGAAGCCGCCGGTTCCGAGCGTGCCTTGGCCCTGGATATGCGCGAAGGGCAGCGGGTATTTCATTCGCTGATCGTGCATTACGAAAATGGCATTGCGGTGCAAATCGAAGATCGCTTCGTCAATGCTCAGATTGCGCCTGATTACCTCAAGCAGGACTTCACCCGGCAAACACCCTATGCCTACCTGTCTCAGGTCGCGCCATTGACCGAGGGCGAGCATGTGGTCGAGGCGATATTGGCCGAGCCGGAAGAATGCCGTCTTCTGCACATTGAACAAGGCGAGCCGTGCTTGTTGATTCGTCGCCGCACCTGGTCGGGTCGCCAGCCAGTGACTGCCGCTCGTCTGATTCACCCAGGTTCCCGTCACCGTCTGGAAGGACGCTTCAGCAAATGAGCCAGCTACAGGTTTTACGTGCCAAGGATTACCCCCGCATGCCGTGGAAAAACGGCGGCGGTAGCACCGAAGAAATCACCCGGGATGCGGGCGAAGGTCTGGAAGGTTTCGGCTGGCGACTGTCGATTGCCGATATCGCCGAGTCCGGAGGATTTTCCAGCTTTGCCGGATACCAGCGCATTATCACCGTGCTCGAAGGGGAAGGCATGCGTCTGCAGGTTGATGGCCAGGCCACGCGACCATTATTGCCCTTCGATGCGTTTGCCTTCAGCGGCGAAAGCCAGGTGAGCTGCACGTTGCTTGGCAGTTCGATTCGCGACTTCAACCTGATCTACTCCCCGCAGCGTTACCGTGCGCGCCTGCAGTGGCTGGATGGCAGTCAGCGAGTGTTCAGCTCGGCCTCGACGCTACTGCTGTTCGCTGCCGCCTCGCAGGTGGAAGTGGTACTGGCCGGGCAGGGCGATCACATGTTGGGGCGCTATGACTGCCTGCATCTGGATGCCAACACCGATCTGCAGACCTTGAACGTCCAAGGGCGCTGCTGTCTGATCGAGCTTACCGCGCACTGAGTGTGTTACGCCTCGGCCGAATTATTCGGCTGGGGCTGTTACCTAATGACCCAAAGTGGTGCAACGCCACTGGTCGGCTTCCGCTCACTGTCCATCTCCTCAGAATTTTTTCATTCCGCCAAAACCAAGCGCTGCGGGGCTCTGGCGCCGGCATTTCAGCCCCGTAGCTGACAGAAATGATGAGTTGGCATTTCAATTGCCTATGCTTGTACATACAAGTAAAGATGTGTTTGTATGAGCCCCATGACACACCCAATGCCTGGGTTGCTCTGGACTGATTGCTTAGGAGCCATTTCCGTGACCGACAACAACTTCAAAAAATTCCGTGACGTCGAAATCCGCGCAGCACGCGGCAACAAGCTCACCGCCAAAAGCTGGCTGACCGAAGCGCCCCTGCGCATGCTGATGAACAACCTCGACCCGGAAGTTGCCGAGAACCCGAAAGAGCTGGTGGTCTACGGTGGCATTGGCCGTGCCGCGCGTAACTGGGAGTGCTACGACAAAATCGTCGAGAGCCTGACCAACCTCAACGATGACGAAACCCTGCTGGTTCAGTCGGGCAAGCCGGTAGGCGTGTTCAAGACCCACAGCAACGCCCCGCGCGTGTTGATCGCCAACTCCAACCTGGTGCCACACTGGGCCAACTGGGAACACTTCAACGAACTGGATGCCAAGGGCCTGGCCATGTACGGCCAGATGACAGCCGGCAGTTGGATCTACATCGGTAGCCAGGGCATCGTCCAGGGCACCTACGAAACCTTCGTCGAAGCCGGTCGCCAGCACTACAACGGCAGCCTCCAGGGCAAGTGGGTACTGACCGCGGGCCTCGGCGGCATGGGCGGCGCCCAGCCACTGGCGGCGACCCTCGCCGGCGCCTGCTCGCTGAACATCGAATGCCAGCAGAGCCGTATCGATTTCCGCCTCAGCAGCCGTTATGTCGACGAGCAAGCCAAGGACCTCGACGATGCCCTGGCGCGTATCGCCCAGTACACCGCCGAAGGCAAGGCCATCTCCATTGCCCTGCTGGGCAACGCGGCAGAAATCCTGCCTGAACTGGTCAAGCGTGGCGTGCGCCCGGACATGGTCACCGACCAGACCAGCGCCCACGACCCGCTCAACGGCTACCTGCCAGCCGGCTGGACCTGGGAGCAGTACCGCGACCGCGCCCAGACCGAGCCTGCTGCCGTGGTCAAGGCGGCCAAACAGTCCATGGCCGTTCATGTCCAAGCCATGCTCGAGTTCCAGAAGCAAGGCGTGCCGACCTTCGACTACGGCAACAACATTCGACAGATGGCCAAGGAAGAAGGCGTCAGCAATGCCTTCGACTTCCCAGGCTTCGTACCGGCCTACATCCGTCCGCTGTTCTGCCGGGGTATCGGTCCGTTCCGCTGGGCCGCGCTGTCGGGCAATGCCGAAGACATCTACAAGACCGACGCCAAGGTCAAGGAACTGATCCCCGACGATGCCCACCTGCACAACTGGCTGGACATGGCCCGCGAGCGCATCAGCTTCCAGGGTCTGCCAGCGCGTATCTGCTGGGTAGGCCTGGGCCTGCGCGCCAAGCTTGGCCTGGCGTTCAACGAAATGGTGCGCAGCGGCGAGCTGTCGGCGCCGATCGTCATCGGTCGCGACCACCTGGATTCGGGGTCGGTGGCCAGCCCTAACCGCGAAACCGAAGCCATGCAGGACGGCTCCGATGCAGTCTCCGACTGGCCGCTGCTCAACGCCCTGCTCAACACCGCCAGCGGCGCCACCTGGGTTTCGCTGCACCACGGTGGTGGCGTGGGCATGGGCTTCTCCCAGCACTCGGGCATGGTCATCGTCTGCGACGGTACCGACGAAGCGGCCGAGCGTATCGCCCGCGTCCTGCATAACGACCCGGCCACCGGTGTCATGCGTCACGCCGATGCCGGTTACCAGATCGCCATCGACTGCGCCAAGGAACAAGGCTTGAACCTGCCGATGATCACCGGCTGATCTGCGGTAATTGGTTGATACTGATATCTATGCGGGCGGATACGCCTCACGAGTACGGAGCATTAACGTGACTGAATTGACCCTCAAGCCTGGCACCCTGACCCTGGCTCAACTGCGAGCGATCTACAAGCAGCCGGTGAAAATCAAGCTGGACGCCAGCGCTGACCAGCAGATCGACGACAGCGTTGCCTGCGTTGAGCAGATTCTGGCGGAAAACCGTACCGCCTATGGCATCAATACCGGTTTTGGCCTGCTGGCCTCGACCCGTATCGCCAGCCACGACCTGGAAAATCTGCAGCGTTCGCTGGTGCTGTCACACGCGGCAGGTGTTGGCCAGCCCATCGACGATGCCTTGGTGCGCCTGATCATGGTGCTCAAGGTCAACAGCCTGAGCCGTGGTTTCTCCGGTATTCGCCGCAAAGTCATCAATGCGTTGATTGCCCTGATCAACGCCGAGGTCTATCCGCACATCCCGCTCAAAGGCTCTGTGGGTGCTTCGGGTGACCTGGCGCCACTGGCACATATGTCGTTGGTGCTGCTCGGTGAAGGCAAGGCCCGTCACAACGGTCAATGGCTGTCGGCCACAGAGGCGCTGGCCGTAGCCGGTCTTGAACCGCTGACCCTGGCCGCCAAGGAAGGTCTGGCACTGCTCAACGGTACCCAGGCATCCACTGCTTACGCCTTGCGCGGTCTATTTGAAGGAGAAGACTTGTTCGCCGCTGCGACGTCGATTGGTGCGCTGACTGTTGAAGCTGTCCTGGGCTCACGCTCGCCATTCGATGCGCGTATCCACGAAGCTCGCGGTCAGCGTGGCCAGATCGACTCGGCTGCCTGCTACCGTGACCTGCTAGGTGATGGCAGTGAAGTTTCGGCCTCCCATCAGAACTGCGGCAAGGTCCAGGATCCGTACTCGCTGCGCTGTCAGCCGCAAGTCATGGGCGCCTGTCTGACTCAATTGCGCCAGGCCGCCGACGTACTGGTCATCGAAGCTAACGCAGTCTCCGACAACCCGCTGGTATTCGCCAAAGAAGGCGATGTGATCTCCGGTGGCAACTTCCACGCCGAGCCGGTCGCCATGGCGGCGGACAACATGGCACTGGCGATTGCTGAAATCGGTTCGCTGAGCGAGCGTCGCATCTCGTTGATGATGGACAAGCACATGTCGCAACTGCCGCCGTTCCTAGTGGCCAATGGTGGGGTTAACTCCGGCTTCATGATCGCGCAGGTAACCGCTGCCGCCCTGGCCAGTGAGAACAAGGCCCTGGCTCACCCGCACAGCGTCGACAGCCTGCCGACTTCGGCCAACCAGGAAGATCACGTGTCGATGGCGCCGGCTGCTGGCAAGCGTCTATGGGAAATGGCTGAGAACACCCGTGGTGTACTTGCAGTCGAGTGGCTGGCTGCTGCGCAAGGCCTGGACCTGCGCGAAGGCCTGAAAACTTCGCCGAAGCTGGAGCAGGCCCGCCAGGCTCTGCGCGGCAAAGTTGCTTTCTACGAGAAAGACCGCTTCTTCGCCCCGGACATCGAGGCCGCTATAGCCCTCCTGGCCGAAGGCTCCCTCACCGGTCTGCTGCCGGCCAAGGTCCTGCCTAGTCTGTAAATCCTTCGGGGCCGCATTGCGGCCCATCGCGGGGCAAGCCCGCTCCTGCTGCAGGGAGAGCGCGCCGGCCCCGCGATGGTTGTCGAAACAGCCCGATCATTTTCACGACCAGAACAAAAATAAGGACGTGACATGCAACAAGCAGAAGGTCTCAAGCGCGGGCTTACCGCGCGTCACATTCGCTTCATGGCACTGGGGTCGGCAATCGGCACCGGCCTGTTCTACGGTTCGGCCGCCGCCATCCAGATGGCCGGCCCAGCGGTACTGCTGGCGTACCTGATTGGCGGCGCAGCGGTATTCATGGTCATGCGCGCCCTGGGCGAAATGGCCGTGCACAACCCGGTATCCGGCTCGTTCGGCAGCTACGCCAGCACCTACCTGGGGCCCATGTCGGGCTTTATCCTGGGCTGGACCTACGCCTTCGAGATGATCATTGTGTGCCTGGCCGATGTCACCGCATTCGGCATCTATATGGGCTTCTGGTTTCCCGAGGTCGCCCGCTGGATCTGGGTGCTGGGGATTGTTTTCCTGATTGGCGGCCTGAACCTGTGCAACGTCAAGGTCTTCGGTGAAATGGAGTTCTGGCTGTCGTTGCTCAAGGTCGCCGCTATTGTGGCAATGATCTTGGCCGGCTTCGGCATCATGGCCTTCGGTCTTAGCAATGCCAGTGCGGAGCACGCAGTCGGTATCAGCAACCTGTTCGATCATGGCGGCTTCATGCCTAACGGCATCGGCGGTCTGATTGCCTCGTTCGCGGTGGTGATGTTCGCCTTTGGCGGCATCGAAATCATCGGTATCACCGCTGGTGAGGCTAAAGATCCGCAGCGCGTCATTCCCAAGGCAATCAATGCCGTTCCAATGCGCATCCTGCTGTTCTATGTGCTGACCCTGTTCGTGCTGATGTGCTTGTACCCGTGGCCACAGATTGGCAGCCAAGGTAGCCCGTTCGTGCAGATTTTCAGCAACCTGGGAATCGGCTCGGCGGCGACGGTATTGAATATCGTGGTGATTTCGGCAGCGGTGTCGGCGATCAACAGCGATATCTTTGGCGCCGGACGGATGATGTACGGCCTGGCCCAACAGGGACATGCGCCCAAAGGCTTCGCGAAAATCTCTCGTCACGGTGTACCGTGGATGACCGTACTGGTCATGGGTGCGGCATTGCTCGGCGGCGTTGTGCTCAACTACTTGATCCCGGAAAACGTATTCCTGCTGATCGCTTCGATCGCAACCTTTGCTACGGTGTGGGTCTGGCTGATGATTCTGGTGACCCAGGTTGCCATGCGTCGCAGCATGAGCCGTGAAGAAGTGGCCGAACTGAAATTCCCGGTGCCGTTCTGGCCCTATGGTCCGGCGGCAGCGATAGCCTTCATGCTGTTTGTATTCGGCGTGCTTGGTTACTTCCCTGAAACTCAGGCCGCACTGCTGGTCGGCGTAGTCTGGGTATTGTTCCTGGTTGCCTCTTACCTGCTGTGGTGCAAGCCGCGGGCGGCGAAAGCCGAGGCTGCTTTGGCCCAGGACCCTTCACAACTTCAGCGCTAGAAACGGAGACACTGCATGAAAACCCTCTGGCAGCACTGCCACGTGGCGAGCATGGCCCAAGGCACCTACTCGAGCATTGAGGACGCGGCTATCGTCACCAGCGCTGGCCGTATCGAGTGGATCGGCCCGCGCCAGTCGCTGCCGGCCATCGCGGCCGACAGAACGGTGGACCTGGGCAATGCCTGGGTCACCCCAGGGCTGATCGACTGTCACACGCATTCGGTGTTCGGTGGCAATCGCAGCGGTGAGTTCGAGCAGCGCCTGCAAGGCGTCAGTTATGCTGAAATCGCCGCGCAGGGTGGCGGTATTGCCAGCACCGTAAGGGCGACCCGTGCGGCCAGTGAGGATGAACTGTTCGCCAGTGCTCGCCAGCGGGTCCAGGCCTTGATGCGCGATGGCGTTACCACGCTGGAGATCAAGTCCGGCTACGGCCTGGACCTTGCCAGCGAGCGCAAGATGCTCAAGGTTATTCGTCGCCTGGGTGAAGAATTACCGGTGACGGTACGCAGTACGTGCCTGGCGGCTCATGCCTTGCCGCCTGAATACAAAGACCGCTCCGATGACTACATTGCGCATATCTGCGATGAGATGCTTCCAGCCCTGGCGGCTGAAGGGCTGGTTGACGCCGTGGATGCCTTTTGCGAATACCTGGCGTTTTCACCGGCCCAGGTCGAGCGGGTTTTCATCAAGGCCCGTGAGTTGAACCTGCCGGTGAAGCTGCATGCGGAGCAATTGTCGTCGTTGGCGGGCTCGAGCATGGCTGCGCGCTATCAGGCACTGTCGGCTGATCATCTGGAGTTCATGACCGAAGATGATGCGATTGCCATGGCAGCAGCTGGTACGGTCGCGGTGTTGTTGCCCGGGGCGTTTTATTTTCTGCGCGAGACGCAACTGCCGCCGATGGATGCACTGCGTAAACACGGTGTGAAAATTGCCATTGCCAGTGACTTGAACCCCGGCACCTCGCCCGCGCTTTCGCTGCGTTTGATGCTGAACATGGCCTGCACGCTGTTCCGCATGACGCCGGAAGAAGCCCTGGCCGGTGCAACTACCCATGCCGCCACCGCACTGGGATTGGGGCATAGTCATGGTTCGCTGGAAGTGGGCAAGGTCGCCGACTTCGTTGCCTGGCAGATCGAGCGGCCGGCGGATCTGTGCTATTGGCTCGGCGGGGACCTGTCCAAGCGGGTCGTGCGCCTTGGCCAGGAAATTTTCAGCTGAAGGAGGATTAATGGACAAGGTACTGAGTTTTCATCAGGGTCGTTTGCCGCTGCTGATCAGCATGCCCCACGCTGGCCTGCGTCTGACCCCAGTGGTCAAGGCCGGCCTGGTGGCGCAGGCGCAAAGCTTGCCCGATACCGACTGGCACATTCCGCAGCTCTATGATTTTGCCCGTGAGCTGGGGGCCAGCGTGGTGGCTGCCGAGTACTCGCGCTTTGTCATCGACCTGAACCGCCCGGACGACGACAAACCGCTCTATGCCGGAGCCACGACCGGTCTTTACCCCGCCACGTTGTTCGAGGGTGAACCGCTGTTTCAGGCGGGCAAAGAGCCTTCTGTTGAAGAACGCGCGGAATACCTCGAGGGTATCTGGCGCCCTTATCACGACACCATACGCCGCGAGCTGGCACGCATGCGCGAGCAGTTTGGCTATGCGCTGCTCTGGGATGCCCACTCGATTCGTTCGCATATCCCGCATCTGTTTGACGGCAAGCTGCCGGACTTCAACCTTGGCACCTTCAACGGCGCCAGTTGTGATCCGCAACTGGCCGGGCGTCTACAAGGTGTTTGCGCCAAGGCCGAACGTTACAGTCATGTTCTCAATGGTCGCTTCAAGGGCGGGCACATCACTCGGCACTATGGCGATCCAGCCAACAACATTCATGCGGTGCAACTGGAGTTGGCGCAGAGCACGTACATGGAGGAGGTGGAGCCGTTCAAGTACCGCGAAGACCTGGCGCAGCCGACACAAGTGGTGTTAAAGCAGTTGCTTGAGACCATACTGGCCTGGGGGCAGGAGCGTTATTCGGACTGACGACATTGCCGGGCAAGCCCGCTCCCACTGGACTATCTGGCCGGTGTCGGAGCGCGTTTGTCCGGCGATAGAGCCGCAACACCACTTCAGGTACATGCTCTAAGCGCAATTCAGGTTTATGATGCCCCACGGCAGAATAATTTCCACACGGAGTGCGTAATGCAGACCTTGTACCCGCAGATCAAACCCTACGCCCGGCACGATCTGGCCGTGGAAGCTCCACATGTACTGTATGTCGATGAAAGTGGTTCTCCGGAAGGTCTGCCGGTGGTTTTCATCCATGGCGGGCCAGGAGCAGGCTGCGATGCGCAAAGCCGTTGCTACTTTGATCCGAACCTGTACCGCATCATCACATTCGATCAGCGGGGCTGTGGGCGTTCGACCCCTCATGCCAGCCTCGAGAACAACACCACCTGGCATCTGGTCGAAGACCTGGAGCGCATCCGCAAGCACTTGGGGATCGACAAATGGGTGCTGTTTGGCGGTTCCTGGGGTTCTACCCTATCGCTGGCCTATGCCCAGACTCATCCGGAGCGTGTGCATGGCCTGATCCTGCGTGGGATCTTCCTGTGCCGTAAGCAAGAAATCGAATGGTTCTACCAGGCTGGCGCTAGCCGCCTGTTCCCGGATTACTGGCAAGACTACATCGCGCCGATTCCTGCCGAAGAGCGCGGTGATCTGGTGGAGGCATTCCACAAACGCCTGACCGGCAACGATCAGATTGCCCAGATGCATGCCGCCAAGGCCTGGTCGACCTGGGAAGGGCGCACCGCAACCCTGCGTCCCAATCCGCTGGTCGTCGACCGTTTCTCCGAACCTCAGCGCGCGCTGTCGATCGCCCGCATCGAATGCCATTACTTCACCAATAATGCGTTCCTTGAGCCGAACCAGTTGATTCGTGACATGCCAAAGATTGCTCACCTGCCGGCCGTCATCGTGCACGGTCGCTATGATGTTATCTGTCCGCTGGACAACGCCTGGGAGCTGCATCAAGCCTGGCCGAACAGTGAGCTGAAAGTTATTCGCGATGCAGGGCACGCAGCTTCGGAGCCTGGTATCACTGACGCCTTGGTCCGTGCCGCAGACCAGATGGCCCGGCGCCTGCTCGACTTGCCTTTGGAAGAAGCATGAAGGGCCTGCTGCAACGCGTGCGTGGCGCGCGGGTAGATGTCGAGGGCAAGACTGTAGGTGCAATCGACCAGGGACTGTTGGTACTGGTTGCCGTTGAGCCGGATGATACCCGCGCTCACGCCGACAAGCTGTTGCACAAGCTGCTTAACTACCGGGTGTTCAGTGACCCTCAAGGCAAGATGAATCTTTCCCTCAAGGACGTTGCTGGCGGTCTTTTGCTGGTATCGCAGTTCACCCTGGCCGCTGATACCCAGAGCGGTTTGCGCCCGAGTTTTTCCACCGCGGCGACACCTGCACTCGGTGCAGAGCTTTTCGACTATTTATTGGCCCAGGCTCAAGTCCAACACCCCACCGTTGCCAGCGGTCAGTTTGGGGCGGACATGCAGGTGCACCTGGTCAATGATGGCCCCGTAACATTTATGTTACAAATATGAAGGCAAAAAACCCCTGTTTGCGCGAAAACAAGGGGTTTTGTAGCATAAATAGTTTGCTGGCCCTGATGCGTTGTAACGCAGCCTGCTGGATAATCGCGCGCTATGTGGGCCTGCGTTCGTAGGTTCGTTCCACTCTGACTCGAGACTGCCGGAACCGTTTGGGGAATCATTGCGCCCTTTCGGAGTCCGAACAGTGCTCGCCAACTTGGCATATGTCGCTGGCCGTTGGTTTTTTGATCTGTTTTCGGCGAGGGTAGCTCGTGATTGTAAGTTCCTGTAATGCACCAAGAACCCCCGGCATCCGCTTGCGCAAGGCCTTGCTGGCCGGCGCGACGCTGGTAGGCCTGTTTGGCACTGGCCAGCTCTGGGCGTTCAACCTTGATGACGTTGCAACCAAGGCGAAGGATCTTGCCGGACAGAAGTACGAAGCGCCGAAGAGCAATCTGCCGGCGGTGTTCCGTGATATGAAATACGGTGATTACCAGCAGATCCGTTTCCTCACGGAAAAAGCTGAGTGGGCCAAGGACAAGACGCCGTTCAAATTGTCCTTCTACCACCAGGGCATGCATTTCGACACGCCGGTGAAAATCAACGAAGTTACCGCGACCACCGTCGAAGAGATCAAATACGACATGAGTCGCTTTGACTTCGGTAACGTGAAATTCGATCCAAAGGCCACCGAGAACCTCGGCTACGCAGGCTTTCGTGTCCTGTACCCGATCAACAAGGCCGACAAGCAGGATGAAATCATGACCCTGCTTGGCGCCAGCTATTTCCGCGTGGTCGGCAAGGGCCATGTCTATGGTTTGTCCGCTCGTGGCCTGGCCATCGACACCGCGTTGCCGTCCGGCGAAGAATTCCCGCGCTTTACCGAGTTCTGGATCGAAAAGCCCAAGCCTGCCGACAAGCACCTGGTTATCTACGCGCTGCTCGACTCGCCGCGTTCCACCGGTGCCTACAAGCTGACCCTGCGTCCAGGCAGCGACACCATTGTCGACGTCAAGTCCAAGGTGTTCCTGCGTGACCACGTCAGCCGCTTGGGTATCGCGCCACTGACCAGCATGTTCCTGTTCGGCGGTAACCAGCCATCGAAAGTGCCTAACTATCGTCCGGCCCTGCATGACTCCGAAGGTCTGTCGATTCATGCTGGCAACGGTGAATGGCTGTGGCGCCCACTGAACAACCCGAAACACCTGGCAGTGAGCAATTTCAGCGTCGAAAACCCGCGTGGATTCGGCCTGCTTCAGCGCCAGCGTGAATTCAGCCAGTTCGAAGACCTCGATGACAACTATCAGAAGCGCCCAAGTGCCTGGATCGAGCCGGTGGGTGACTGGGGCAAAGGTACTGTAGACCTGGTCGAGATTCCGACCGCCGATGAAACCAACGACAATATCGTTGCGTTCTGGAGTCCGGAAAAACTGCCGGAGCCAGGCACACCGTTCGAGTACGCCTACCGTCTACACTGGACTATCGATGAGTCCGAGTTCCACTCACCGAACCTGGGCTGGGTCAAACAGACCCTGCGTTCCACTGGTGACGTGAAGCAGTCCAACCTGATTCGCGAAGCGGATGGCAGCGTTGCATTTCTGGTCGACTTCGAAGGCCCGGTGCTTGCCAAACTGCCCGAAGATACTGCCGTGCGCAGCCAGGTCAGCATCGGCGACAACGCTGAGCTGGTCGAAAACAACTTGCGTTACAACCCGGAAATCAAAGGCTGGCGCCTGACCTTGCGGATGAAGGTCAAAGACCCGAGCAAGTCCGTGGAAATGCGTGCGGCGCTGCTGCGTGACGTTCCGGTCGAACCTGCCAAACCTGCGAAACCGACTAAACAGGATAAGGCTGCGGCCAAGTCTGCCAAGGCCGAGAAGCCTGCCGAGCAACCAGCCGCCGATGCGGCATCCACCACCGGGACACCGGCCACCACCGAACAGGTGTTGACCGAGACCTGGAGCTACCAGTTGCCTGCCGATGAGTAATTCTCAAGCACGGCCAGAATCGCTCAGCGAGTACCTGGCCCACTTACCAATGAGCGACGAGCAGCGGGCAGAACTTGCCAGCTGCACGTCGTTCAGCGAACTGCATCAACGCTTGTCGGGCCAACCGGCCATTGCTGAAGCCGAAGCCGTGCAAGCTTCGGTGGGAGAGCGCCTGACCCTGACCAGTGCCCAGCAGATGCAAGAAGCCGAGATGCTGGCGGTGGATGGCAGCGGTCGTATCTGCCTCAAGGCTACGCCGCCGATTCGCCGTACCCGGGTGATTCCCGAGCCATGGCGTACCAATATTCTGATCCGAGGCTGGCGGCGTCTGACCGGCCGCACCAATGCTCCCGCCCCGGTCAAGCGCGAGCTGCCCAAGGCGCGCTGGCGCTGGGTCGGCTCCCTGCGCCGCTATATTCTGCTGGCGCTGATGCTGGGCCAGACGATCGTTGCCGGCTGGTACATGAAAGGCATCCTGCCGTATCAGGGTTGGTCGTTTGTCGATCTCGACGAAATCACCCGTCAGCCGCTGTTGCAGACGGCTACTCAGGTCTGGCCGTACGCTTTGCAAACCAGCATCCTGATTCTGTTCGGCATCCTCTTTTGCTGGGTGTCGGCAGGGTTCTGGACCGCGCTGATGGGCTTTCTCGAACTGTTGACCGGTCGCGACAAGTACCGTATTTCCGGCAGCAGTGCCGGTAACGAGCCCATCGAGGCTGGCGCGCGTACCGCCATTGTCATGCCGATCTGCAACGAAGATGTGCCTCGGGTATTTGCCGGCCTGCGGGCGACTTTCGAGTCGGTCGCCGCTACCGGTGACCTGGACCGCTTCGACTTCTTCGTCCTCAGCGATACCAACGACACCGATATCGCCGTTGCCGAGCAACAGGCGTGGCTGGAGGTGTGCCGCGAGGCCAAGGGCTTCGGGCGGATCTTCTACCGTCGCCGTCGCCGTCGCGTCAAACGCAAAAGCGGCAACCTTGATGACTTTTGCCGGCGCTGGGGCAGCGACTACCGTTACATGGTGGTGCTCGACGCCGACAGCGTGATGAGTGGCGAATGTTTGACCAGCCTGGTTCGGCTGATGGAAGCCAACCCGGACGCCGGTATTATCCAGACCGCACCGAAAGCCTCGGGCATGGATACCCTCTATGCGCGTATGCAGCAGTTTGCAACTCGCGTATACGGCCCGCTGTTCACCGCTGGCCTTCACTTCTGGCAGTTGGGTGAGTCGCACTATTGGGGGCACAACGCGATCATCCGCATGAAGCCGTTCATTGAGCACTGCGCCCTGGCGCCGTTGCCAGGCAAGGGGGCTTTCGCCGGTGCGATCCTCTCCCACGACTTCGTTGAAGCGGCGCTGATGCGTCGGGCCGGTTGGGGCGTGTGGATTGCCTACGACCTGCCGGGCAGCTATGAAGAACTGCCGCCGAACCTGCTCGACGAGCTCAAGCGCGACCGGCGCTGGTGCCACGGCAACTTGATGAACTTCCGCCTGTTCCTGGTCAAGGGCATGCACCCGGTGCACCGTGCGGTGTTCCTCACCGGGGTAATGTCGTACCTGTCGGCGCCGCTGTGGTTCTTCTTCCTGGTGCTGTCGACTGCGTTGCTGGCGACCAACACGCTGATGGAGCCGCAGTACTTCCTGGAGCCGCGCCAGCTTTATCCGTTGTGGCCGCAGTGGCATCCGGAGAAGGCCATCGCGCTGTTCTCCACCACGATTGTGCTGCTGTTCCTGCCCAAGCTGCTGAGTATCGTTCTAATCTGGGCCAAGGGTGCCAAAGAGTTCGGCGGACGCTTCAAGGTGACGCTGTCGATGCTGCTGGAGATGCTGTTCTCCATGCTTCTTGCGCCCGTGCGGATGATTTTCCACACCCGTTTCGTACTCGCCGCATTCCTCGGCTGGGCTGCGACCTGGAATTCACCGCAGCGTGACGATGACTCCACCCCGTGGAGCGAAGCAGTGCGCCGCCATGGCCCGCAAACCCTGCTGGGTGTGGCCTGGGCCTTGCTGGTGGCTTGGTTGAACCCAAGTTTCTTGTGGTGGCTGGTGCCTATTGTCGGTTCACTGATGCTGTCGATTCCGGTTTCGGTCATTTCCAGTCGTGTACACCTGGGTTTGCGAGCCAAGGATGAAAGCCTGTTCCTGATTCCCGAGGAATACGCCACGCCAGCTGAACTGCTCGCGACCGATCAGTACACCCACGAAAACCGCTGGCACGCCATGCACGACGGTTTCGTCCGGGCGGTGGTCGATCCACAGCAAAATGCCCTGGCTTGCGCGCTGGCAACTGCGCGTCATGGTGTCGCGGCGCCGATCGAATCGTTGCGCGCCGAGCGTATCGGCAAAGCGCTGGACGTTGGCCCAAGTGGCCTGGACGGCAACACCCGCCTGGCCTTGCTTAGCGATCCAGTTGCCCTGGCGCGCCTGCATACCCGTATCTGGGACGAGAAGAACGAGGCCTGGCTGGGCGTCTGGCGTCAGTCGATCGCCAACGACCCGCACTCGCCATTGTTGCCATTGCATCCAGAGCCTGTGGCGCAGCCATCCATGGCTAGCGCCTGATGCGTCGCGGGGCAGGCCCGCTGCCACAGATAACCCCTGTGGGAGTGGGCTTGCCCCGCGGTAGCTTTCTGCCTTTTTCTGATACCATCCCTCCCGAATATCTCGCACCCGTCTGTAGGACGGTTCGCGCTAAAAATAAAATTCGAGCTTTCTTGCTGGGGGATCTGGTGATGTTTAAAAAATATCTGTCGATGCTACTGGTTGGCGTCACCGCGCTGGTGGCGGTCAATGCTGCCCAGGCAGCCGGCGCCATTGATGAAGCAGTCAAGCGTGGCACGCTGCGTGCGGGCATGGACCCCACCTACATGCCATTTCAGATGACCAACAAGCGCGGTGAGATCGTCGGCTTCGAAGTCGATATCCTCAAGGCCATGGCCAAGTCCATGGGCGTCAAGCTGGAGATGGTGTCCACTTCCTACGACGGTATCATTCCGGCCCTGATGACCGATAAATTCGACATCATCAGCAGTGGCATGACCCTGACCCAGGAACGCAACCTGAAGCTTAACTTCAGCGAACCCTTCATCGTCGTTGGCCAGACCCTGCTGATTCGCAAGGAACTGGCTGAGAAGGTCAAGTCATACAAAGACCTCAACAACGAAGAATACCGGCTCACTTCCAAACTGGGCACCACCGGCGAGATGGTCGCCAAGAAGTTGATCGGCAAAGCCAAATACCACGGTTACGACAACGAGCAGGAAGCAGTGATGGACGTCGTCAACGGCAAGGCTGACGCATTCGTCTATGACGCGCCTTACAACGTAGTGGCCGTGAACAAGGCTGGCGCCGGCAAGCTGGTATTCCTGGACAAACCGTTCACCTTCGAGCCCCTGGCCTTTGGTCTGAAGAAAGGCGACTACGACAGCCTGAACTTCATCAACAACTTCCTGCACCAGATCAAGCACGACGGTACCTACGATCGAATCCACGACAAGTGGTTCAAGGACACCGCCTGGCTCAAGGACATGGAATAAGGCCGAGGCCACAAGCCTGGTTTGAAACCCGACGCGCAGGCAGGTCCTGCGCGTTCGCTTTTACGGAAGTACCCTTAAGTGATCAAACACAAGAAAGCTCAGTGGCCCTGGCATGGGTTGACAGCGCTGGTCCTGATCGGGCTGGCGGCGAGCCTGTACTACGCAACGTCAGTGATTTCCTATGAATGGCGTTGGAACCGAGTGCCACAGTATTTCGCCTACCAGGCGGAAGT
This sequence comes from Pseudomonas sp. DG56-2, assembly GCF_004803755.1. Classification (NCBI taxonomy): domain Bacteria; kingdom Pseudomonadati; phylum Pseudomonadota; class Gammaproteobacteria; order Pseudomonadales; family Pseudomonadaceae; genus Pseudomonas; species Pseudomonas sp. DG56-2. The sequence goes on along the minus strand of NZ_CP032311.1, from coordinate 5,417,369 downwards.
AGCCCAACGCGCCGCCGAGAACGGCACCATCGAAGCCATTGTCACCAAGGGCGATATGGCCACCGTTACCGTGCGCGATGAAAGTGGCGCCGAGCAGGTCTTCGACGTTGAGAAGGGCAGCGTGCAACTGTCCCGCGGCGATGATGTTTCGGAAGGTGACCTGATTGGCGTAACCCATCATTGGGCCGCAGGACCACTGGCCTGGGGCTTGTGGACCACGGTGTGGATTTCGGTCGCCTCGGGCGTGATGGGGCTGATAATCGGCTTGTTCGCCGGTCTTTGCAGGTTGTCGAATAACCCGACGCTTCGGGACTTGTCGACGGTCTATGTCGAGCTGGTCCGCGGCACACCGCTGCTGGTGCAGATCTTTATTTTCTACTTCTTTATCGGCACGGTACTCAACCTGTCGCGCGAATTCGCCGGGGTTGCAGCACTGGCGCTGTTTACCGGCGCCTACGTTGCCGAGATCGTCCGCGCCGGCGTGCAATCGATTGCCAAGGGGCAGGGCGAAGCGGCTCGCTCCCTGGGCTTGAGTGCAGGTCAGTCGATGCGTCACGTGGTATTGCCGCAAGCGTTCAAGCGCGTGCTGCCACCGCTGGCGGGGCAGTTCATCAGCCTGGTCAAGGACACCTCGCTAGTGTCGGTGATCGCCATTACCGAACTGACCAAGAGCGGGCGCGAAGCAATTACGACTTCGTTCTCGACCTTCGAGATCTGGTTCTGTGTTGCTGGCTTGTATCTGTTGATCAACCTGCCGCTGTCGCACATGGCCAGCCGGCTCGAGCGGAGGCTTGCGCAAAGTGATTGAAGTCCGAGATCTGGTAAAAGTCTTCGATACGCGCGGCCAGGTAGTGCGTGCGGTCGATCACGTCAGCACCAATGTGGCCAAGGGCGAGGTGCTGGTTGTACTTGGCCCATCGGGCTCGGGGAAGTCGACCTTCCTGCGCTGCCTCAATGGCCTGGAGTCGTTTGACGAAGGCACCGTGGCCATCGATGGGCTGCAACTGGCTGACCCGAAGACCGACGTCAACGCCTACCGGCGCGAAGTCGGCATGGTGTTCCAGCACTTCAACCTGTTCCCGCACATGACGGTGCTGGAAAACCTGTGCCTGGCGCAGAAAGTGGTGCGCAAGCGTGGCAAGGCGGAGCGTGAGGCAAAAGCTCGAGCGTTGCTGGAGAAGGTGGGGATCAGTCAGAAAGCCAATGAATACCCCTCGCGCTTGTCGGGTGGTCAGCAGCAACGGGTAGCGATTGCCCGTGCGCTGGCGATGGAGCCCAAGGTGATGTTGTTCGATGAGCCAACCTCGGCGCTTGACCCGGAAATGGTCGGTGAGGTGCTGGATGTCATGAAGACGTTGGCGCTCGAAGGCATGACCATGGTCTGCGTTACCCACGAGATGGGCTTTGCCCGGGAAGTGGCGGATCGGGTGCTGTTCTTCGACCACGGCAAACTGCTGGAAGACTCGCCACCCGAGCAGTTCTTCACCGCCCCCAAAGACCTGCGCGCCCAGGCGTTCCTGCGCCAGGTGCTCTAGCCCGTCAGATTCTTCGCCGGCCAAGCTGCTCCTATCCCCGGTAGGAGCGGGCTTGGCCCGCGATCGGGCGCAAGGCGCTGGTGAACAAGCAACACATAGTCCAGCTGCGCTCCCGCAAGAACACGCACTACAGGCTGAACCGTCCTACCAGCGTTTGAAGCTGACGCCCCAGCCGCGCCAGTTCAAGACTCGACGCCGCGGTCTCTTCGCTGGCAGCGCTGGTCTGGTCTGACACTTCCCTGACGTTTATCACGCTGCGGTTGATCTCTTCGGCTACCGCACTTTGCTCCTCACTGGCGGTGGCTATCTGCTGGTTCATCCCCTGAATGCTCGACACCGTCTGAGTAATCTGGCTTAGGGCGTCGCCGGCCTTGCGACTCAGCTCGACGCTATCGTGAGTCAGACTTTTGCTGCTGTCGAGCAGGCGGGTGACCTGATCAGTACCTTCATGCAGGCTGCCGATCAGTTGTTCGATTTCTTCGGTTGATTGCTGGGTTCGTTGGGCCAGTCCACGAACCTCGTCAGCGACCACGGCAAAGCCGCGGCCCGCTTCTCCGGCGCGCGCTGCCTCGATGGCAGCGTTCAAGGCCAGCAGGTTGGTCTGTTCGGAAACCGATTTGATCACGTCAAGAATGCTGCCGATCCGCTGACTTTCGCCCGCCAGCTGGTGCATGGCGCTGATCGAGTTGTCCATCTGCTCAGCCAACTGCTCGATTTGCACTACCGCTTCACCCACTACCTGATCGCCCAACTGCGCTTGTTGATCTGCGGCCGTCGCTGCCTGGGAGGCTTGCTCGGCATTGCGGGCCACCTCGTGCACCGTGGCGCTCATCTGGTTCATGGCGGTGGCGACCTGATCGGTTTCGTCTCGTTGCTGCACGACTCTGACCTTGGTCTGCTCACTTACTGCTGAAAGTTGTTCGACGGCGCTGGACAGCTGGGTGATGCCTACGTCGATACCTCCGATCAGTTCACGCAGGCTCACGGTCATGGCCTGCATGCTGTTTTGCAGTTGGCCCATTTCATCGCGCCGCTGCACTCTTTCGGCCAGGTGTAGGTCACCTTTGGCGATACGCTCAGCCAGTGCCAGGGTGTTTTTGAGCGGTGTAGTGATTTGCAGGGTAATCACCCAGGCCGCCAGGCACCCGATCAGCAGGGCCAGGGCAGCTTGGCTGATCAATGCCGTATGCGCCTGGGCAGCTTCGTTATCACGTTGTTCTATCTGCTTGTCACTCAGTTGACGGCTGGCATTGCGAAGCTCGATACCCAACTGCTCCAGAGTAACCTGCACGGTCTCCACTGCGATGGCGGCGCGGCGATATTGCTCCAGGTTATCTTGATACTGGCCAAGGGCCGAGCGAGTGCCAGCCAAAATCTCAGCTTGAACGCCATTTGCTTGTGCCAAGGGTGTCAGTTGGTCGAGCGTCTTGCCGGCAGCTTCGACGGCGACCTGACCGACACTGGAAAAGCCTTCCAGCGGGTCAAAGGTGTAGGCGGGTACCAGGCTTTGCTGATTGACCGCTTCGATGTGTCGGGAAAGCGTTTCGACCAGATTCAGTACCCGGTCCTGGGTGCTTTGCTGGTCTTCGCTACGCATTGTTTCCAGGACTTGGTCCTGCAGCCTGTCGATTAACTCGCCCAGGCGCTGTTCCGTGCCCTGCATGGCTTGTTGCCGATCCTGGCGAAGGGCAACCGCTTGCTGCAACTGCTCGAAACCTTGGGAGAAACGCTGCACGATCTGCAGTTTGCTGGCGATCATCTGCCGATTTTCAGCGCTTTCAAAGCGATTCTGCATCGCCGTGAGTAGCTCCTGTAATGACCGCAGCGACTGCTCGACCTGCGTCTTGCTCTGCAAGTCGTTAAGCACTCGAAAAGTGATACGTTCGGCCCGCAGGTCCTTGCCAATATCATTGAGTCGGGCAATTTCAACTAGCTTCTGCGAGCGATCGATGGCGTCCTCCATTGCGCGCCAGCCGCTGAATGTTATCAATAGTGTCAGTAGCAGTACCAAGGCGAAGGCCAGGGTCAGCTTCAGCCTGACGCTCATGTTGCCTAGCATCCGATTCACAGGTCCGAACATGGGTGTCTCCCGCAGTTGGAAAATGACAAGCGCCCGGACGTGGATCAGGGCACCGCACCTTGCTCATCGGCGGGAAATGGGCGAGCTGGACCTGCAAAACGTGTAGGAAAGTTCGACTCAGTAGCTAGGAAATAGGGCTGAGTTTGGGAAGGGCAGGAAGGTTGCCCAAGGGTATGCAGGCATGGTGTCTGCTGATACTGAACCTGTGCTGCCGCGAAGGGCAGCACAGGTTGTTTATCTTAGAGCTGGAATTTGCCAACCAAGCCTTGCAGGTGGGTGCCCAGACGCGCCAGTTCGACGCTGGAGGCTGCAGTTTCTTCGCTGGCGGCGGAGGTCTGGTCTGACACATCGCGCACGTTCATGACGCTGCGGTTGATCTCTTCAGCTACAGCACTCTGTTGCTCGGCTGCTGCGGCGATCTGCTGGTTCATTGCCTGGATCGAGGATACGGTACGCGTGATGGTCTCCAATGAGGAACCGGCGCGCCGTGTCAGCTCGACACTGCTATCGGTCAGGTTGCGGCTGGCATCCATGGTGCTCGCCACCTGCTGAGTGCCACTTTGCAAACCGGCGATCAGCGCTTCGATTTCTTCGGTCGACTGCTGGGTGCGTTGCGCCAGGCTGCGCACTTCATCGGCGACCACGGCGAAGCCGCGGCCGGCTTCGCCAGCACGGGCCGCTTCGATCGCCGCGTTGAGCGCCAGCAGGTTGGTCTGCTGGGCAACGGACTTGATCACATCCAGCACGCTGCCAATCTTGTCACTTTCGCTCTGGAGCTTGCCCATGGCATCGCTGGAGTGATTCATTTCGCTGGCCAGGCGTTCGATCTGGGCAATGGCTTCGGCGACCACCCGATCACCCTCACGGGCCTGCTGGTCGGCTACCAGCGCTGCCTCGGACGCTTCTTCGGCATTGCGCGCAACTTCCTGGACGGTGGCGGCCATTTCGTTCATGGCGGTAGCGACCTGATCGGTCTCGACCTTTTGGTTGTTAACCCCGGCACTGGTCTGCTCGGTTACCGCCGACAGCTCTTCAGCGGCGCTGGCGATCTGGGTGACACCATCGCCAATACCACCGATCAACTCGCGCAGACTGACAGTCATGCGCTGCATGCTGCGTTGCAGTTGGCCAAGCTCGTCACGGCGCTCGACAATCAGATCCTGGCGCAGATCGCCGCTGGCGACGCGGTCGGCGGCGTTGAGGGTTTGCCGCAGAGGGAGGGTGATCTGTCGGGTGATGGCCCAGGCAGCCAGCACGCCGAGCAGCAAAGCCAGCACCGTGGCCAGGGAGAGCATTGACTTGGCATGCTGCGATTCATCGTCGCGTAGTTGGGTCAAGGTGGTGGTCAGTTGCAGGCTTTGATCGATCAGGACCTGACCTTGTACCGACATCTGCTGGGCGGCCAGTTCAAAGGCCGCCTGCGCGGTGCCGAACTCGATCACCGCTGCGCGGTAGTTGCCCAGGGCACGTGCCGCCTGATTGAGGTTGCTGGTGTAGTTGGCGGGCAGCACATCGGCGAGGGTGGTGAGTTGCGAGATCGCCTGGTCGATGGCTTCGAGGGCAGATTGCTGGAACTCAGGCTTGCCACTGTAGGTGTAGCCGCGCACCTGGAAGCGGGCTTGCTGCAGCAGTTTGCTGGCCCCGACCACGCTATTGAACAGGTTCAGGTCGCTGCCCGTGAGCAGTTGCTGTTCAACCTGAGTGGTCAGGCCTGCAGCCTCGTCGGCGCTGCTGCCCAGTACGGCACGGCTGGCCTCACGCTGGCGGGTCGCTTTCTCGGAAGCATCCAGCCCGAGTCGGTACTGGCGAACGGCTTCTTTCTGCTGCTCGATACGCTGTTTGTTTTGCGTCAGAACAATGCGCTGCTCGACCTGTTGCAGTTGGCGGTCAAGGTTGGCCAGCGCATTGTTGAGGTTCTGCGCTGCGCTGTCATCGCCCTTGATCTGAAGGTTCTGCCGAGCTATGCGCAGTTCGAGGGTCGCCTGCAGGACCTGGGAGATGCTGCCAAGGGTATCGCCGCGCTGGGTGATACCGTTCAGGCCTTGCCAGCCTGTCAGGGTAATGCTCAAGGTCAGCAGCAGCACCAGGCCAAAGCCGATACCGAGCTTTCGATTGACGCTAACGTTACCCAGGTGCTGGGCTAACCAACGGTACATGGCAGGACTCCATTGCGATCGGCAGAGGCGATTGGTTGTTCTAGTGCCTATGCATCGGCGCCAGATCGCAAAACTGAAGTCAGAACAGACGAGCGAGCAGGGCAGTAACGGCCGTCTCTACCCGCAGGATGCGTTCGCCAAGCTGCACCGGGGAAAGCCCGGCCTTGCCCAGCAGGTCGATTTCGTAGGGAATCCATCCGCCCTCAGGACCAATGGCTAGCGTCACCGGTTGGTCTAGCCCGCGGGGGCAGGGAGGGAAAGGTCCTGGGTGGCCGACCAGGCCAAGTGTGCCTTGGGCAATGGCGGGCAGTCGGTCTTCGACGAACGGCTTGAAGCGCTTCTCGATGACCACTTCGGGCAGGATGGTGTCGCGGGTTTGCTCCAGGCCAAGGATCAGTTGTTCGCGGATGGCCTCGGGCTCGAGAAACGGCGTCTGCCAGAAGCTCTTTTCGACCCGGTAGCTGTTAACCAGAATCAGCGTTGGCACACCCATGGTGGCAACGGTCTGGAACACGCGGCGCAGCATCTTTGGGCGTGGCAGGGCCAGCACCAGAGTCAACGGAAGCTTGGCGGGTGGTTGGCGGTCGAAGCTGACTGAAAGTTCGGCCTGGTGGCCTTCCAGGCGCTCCACTCGGGCTTCACCCATCAGGCCGCCGATACGTCCGACGCGCAGGCTGTCACCTACCGCTACGCGGTGAATTTCCTGCATGTGGGTAAAGCGCCGATCAGCCAGGACGACGCGATCGGCCGCAATAAAATCGGCTTCTTCGAGTAACAGCAGGTTCACGGCTGGGTCGCTGGTGGCTGGTCGTTATGATCGTCAGCGGCGTTATCGGGATGCTCGCTGCGTTTGCGGATCAGACCGCCGAACAGCACGCCGATTTCGAACAGCAGCCACATGGGCACGGCCAGTAGCGTCTGCGAGAAGATATCCGGTGGCGTAAGGATCATTCCGACCACGAAGCAGCCGATGATCACGTAGGGGCGAATTTTCTTCAGGTACTTCACATCGACCACGCCGATCCACACCAGCAGCACCACCGCTACCGGGATCTCGAAGGCCACGCCGAAGGCGAAGAACAGGGTCATTACGAAGTCTAGATAGCTGGCAATGTCGGTCATCATCGACACCCCTTCCGGGGTGGCGCTGGCGAAGAAACCGAAGATCAGCGGGAACACCAGGAAGTAGGCAAAGGCCATTCCGGCGTAGAACAGAATTATGCTGGAGATCAGCAGCGGGATTGCGATGCGTTTTTCGTGGCGGTACAGGCCCGGCGCAATAAACCCCCAGATTTGCTGGAGGATCAACGGAATGGCCAGGAACAGCGAGACGATCATGGTCAGCTTGAACGGCGTCAGGAACGGCGAGGCCACATCGGTGGCAATCATCGTCGCGTTGGCCGGCAAGTGCTCGCGCAGCGGGGCGGAGACCAGGGTGTAGATCTGCTGTGCGAAGGAAAACAGCCCGGCGAAGATCAGGAAGATGGCCGCGACGCAGCGCAGCAGACGTGTACGCAGCTCGGTGAGGTGCGAAACCAGGGGCATTGGCTGGTCGTTTTCCGGAATATCGCTCATGGGGCTCGCGGTGGCTGTGTCGGTTCGGTAGTGGCCGCGGCAGTCGGGGCGGCCTCGGTAGGCGCTGCAGCCGGCGTTGCGGCGACTTCGCTGCTGGCAACCGGCGTGGCCGGTGGCTCAGGCTTTACGCTCTGCGGGTTGAGGATCTTGCGCGCTTCCTGCTCCATGGAGAGGATGTGCTCGTTGTGCAACTGGCGACGAATATCGTCGGCACCGATTTCACGCTCCACTTCCTGTTTGATGGAATTGAAACTGCGTTTGAGGCGGCCAATCCACAGCCCGGCCGTGCGCGCGGCACCCGGCAAGCGCTCAGGGCCGAGCACCAGCAGGGCCACAAGGCCTACGAGCAGCAGTTCGCTGAAGCTGATCCCGAACATTGATCAATCTTTCCTGATGGGCTCTTCGACCTTGTGCGCCTGGCCGTCGATAGTCTGCGGCTGGCTCAACGGTGAAGTGGCTTGCGGCTGGACAGGTTGTACCGGCGCTTGAGGCTGTTCTTCAGGCTTGGTCTCTTCTTCGTTCATGGCTTTCTTGAAGCCTTTGATCGATTCGCCCAGGTCACTGCCGAAGTTTTTCAGTTTTTTGGTACCGAACACCAGTACCACGACGACCAGCAGGACGATCCAGTGTTTCCAGTCAAAAATACCCATGGTGCAATCCCTCGAAATAATTCAGTTAGACCGACGGCTGTCGCGCTGCCTTCTCGGCGTGCCCGGACAGACCAAAACGACGGTCCAGCTCATCCAGCACTGCCTGCGGGTGTTGGCCCAGTTGAGCGAGCATCACCAGGCTATGAAACCACAGATCGGCAGTTTCGTAGATGACATCGCTGTAATCACCGCTATGGGCGGCGTCCTTGGCAGCGATGATGGTTTCGATCGACTCTTCGCCGAGCTTTTCCAGAATCTTGTTCAGGCCCTTGTGGTAGAGGCTTGCCACGTAGGAGCTGTCCGGCTCGGCGCCTTTGCGCGCTTCCAGCACTTCGGCCAGGCGGGTCAGGGTGTCGCTCATGTCAGTGTCCTGCGTTGTAGATGGCATGGGGATCTTTAAGGACCGGATCGACAATTTTCCACTCACCCTGCTCGAAGACACGGTAGAAGCAGCTCTCGCGACCGGTATGGCAGGCGATATGCCCCAATTGCTCGACCATCAGAATGATCACGTCGGCGTCGCAGTCCAGGCGCATTTCATGCAATTTTTGCACGTGGCCGGATTCTTCGCCCTTGCGCCACAGTTTGCCACGCGAGCGGGACCAGTAGATGGCCCGCTGCTCGGCGGCGGTCAGGGCAAGCGACTCGCGATTCATCCAGGCCATCATCAGCACGCGCCCGGTCTTGTGGTCCTGGGCGATAGCCGGTACCAAGCCATCGCTGTTCCAGTTGATCTCGTCCAGCCAGTCTTTCATGTACGACTCCAAAGCGAGAGGCCCGATCCTCTGCCGACCCCTTGCGCTAGTTTGCCAGTCGGCGGGCCTGCTGGCTATCGACGTACGATCAGGTAAAGGCCAGCGGCCAGCATCAACCAGGCAGGCCACGCAGCGGGGGCGCTGAGGCTGACGGCTCCGGCTGCCAATGTCGCGCCACCGCCAAGCAGGCCGGCGCCGAGAAGGCGCAAGGCCCAGTGATCGCTTTTTTGTTGCCAGGGCGCTGGCGGATCGGAAAGGTGCGGCTGGGACATGCGCTCAAGCAAGTCGCGGGTCATGCCGGCCAGGTGCGGGATCTGTTCGACCTGGCCGTGCAGGTTTTGCAGCAGCGTTTTGGGGCTGACGCGTTCGCGCATCCAGCGTTCCAGGAACGGTTGGGCGGTGCTCCACAAGTCCAGTTCGGGATAAAGCTGGCGACCCAGGCCCTCGATATTCAGCAGGGTTTTCTGCAGCAACACCAGCTGTGGCTGCACTTCCATGTTGAAGCGCCGCGCGGTCTGGAACAGGCGCATCAGCACTTGGCCGAACGAAATATCTTTTAACGGTTTTTCGAAGATCGGCTCGCAGACCGTGCGGATCGCCGCCTCGAATTCGTTGAGCTTGGTGTGCGCCGGGACCCAGCCCGAATCGATGTGCAGTTGGGCCACGCGGCGGTAGTCACGCTTGAAGAAGGCAAACAGGTTGCGCGCCAGGTAGTCCTGGTCCTCGGGCGTGAGGCTGCCGACAATGCCGCAGTCGATGGCAATATATTGCGGGCTCCACGGTTTGACGGTGCTGACGAAAATGTTGCCTGGGTGCATATCGGCATGGAAGAAGCTGTCACGGAACACCTGGGTGAAGAAGATCTCCACGCCGCGTTCCGCCAGCATTTTCATGTCGGTGCGCTGGTCGGCCAGGGTCGCGAGGTCGGTGACCTGGATGCCGTAGATACGCTCCATCACCAGCACCTTGGGGCGGCACCAGTCCCAGTAGACCTGGGGCACATACATCATTTCGGAACCTTCGAAGTTGCGCTTGAGCTGGCTAGCATTGGCCGCTTCGCGCAACAGGTCGAGTTCGTCGTAGATGGTCTTTTCGTAATCGTTGACCACTTCCACCGGGTGCAGCAGACGGGCGTCGGCCGATACCCGCTCTGCGCCACGGGCGATCAGGAACAACCAGGCCAGGTCCTGGGCGATGATCGGCTTGAGACCGGGGCGCACCACCTTGACCACGACCTCTTCACCACTCTTGAGCTTGGCCGCGTGAACTTGTGCCACCGAGGCTGAAGCCAGTGGCTCAACGTCGAAGCGGCTGAACACGTCGCTGATTTTAGCGCCGAGCTGCTCTTCGATCAGGGCCACGGCTTTTTGAGGATCGAAGGATGGAACGCGGTCTTGCAGCAGCATCAGCTCATCGGCGATATCTTCCGGCAGCAGGTCGCGGCGGGTTGAAAGCAGTTGGCCGAACTTGATGAAAATCGGGCCCAGGTCCTGCAAGGCCAGGCGCAGTCGAGCGCCACGGCTGAGGTCGAGGGTTTTGCGCGGCAACCAGCGCCACGGCATGACGTGCCGCAGGGCCATCAGCCACCAAGGCAGCGGCAGTTCGAACAGCAGATCGTCGAGACGGTAGCGGATGACCACGCTCTGGATGCGCAACAGACGGCGGACGGCAAGCAGCTTCATGCGTTATCGCTGGTATGAAGGGATCGGGCAAGGCGCTCAATACGCGCCTCGAGGCGTTCGATGTCGACTTTTAGCGTGTCGAGTTCGCTGAAGCGGGCTTCGGCTTCGCGTTGGCCAACCAGTGTCCGCGCCTCTTCGGCGAGGTACTCGGAAAGATTCTGGTTGAGTGCAGCCAAGCCTTGGCGTGTCCAGTTGGCGCGGCTGCGCAAATGGCCACTGAGTAATTGGGTGGCCACCGGCCCGAGCCAGCGGGAGACTTCATACTCCCAGTCCAGCTCCAGGTCCTGGAGAACGGCGACCAGGTCCAGCAGCACCGCGCTATCACCTTCAAGCTCGACCTGAGGACTATGCAGTATGGCGCTCTTGTCCTGGCTCAGGGCCAGGCGCACCAGGCTACTGGCCGGCGCACGCAGGGTGCAGTCGGCTTCATTGGCCCAGTGTGCGGCAAGCATCAGGCCTTCGTCGCTGGGTAGAATGAACAGTTGCAGTGCAGGTTGGCGGCAGTCGATGGCGATCACCTTGCCATCTAGTGGACGCAGGCGCGGCAATGCTGTGCTATCCAGGCGCAAAACACGGTTAAGACCGTGTTCGACGCTGGCGAGAAGGCCGGCCAGGAGCATCAGGGCTTGATGCCGCGGTGCAGGGCGACGATGCCACTGGTCATGTTGTGGTAGGTCACGCGGTCGAAACCGGCCTCGACCATCATCGCCTTGAGGGTTTCCTGATCAGGGTGCATGCGGATCGATTCGGCCAGGTAACGGTAGCTTTCCGAGTCGTTGGTGATCAGTTTGCCGGCCAGTGGCATGAAGGCGAACGAGTAGGCATCGTAGACCTTGGACATCAGCTTGCTGGTCGGCTTGGAGAACTCCAGTACCAACAGGCGTCCACCCGGTTTGAGCACCCGCAGCATCGAGCGGATGGCATCTTCCTTGTGGGTGACGTTGCGCAGGCCGAAGGCGATGGTGACGCAGTCGAAATGATTGTCAGGGAACGGCAGCTTTTCAGCGTCGGCCTGGACAAATTCGATGTTGCCGGCGACACCACGGTCGAGCAGGCGGTCGCGACCGACCTTGAGCATCGACTCGTTGATGTCGGCCAGAACTACCTGGCCGGTCGGGCCGACCAATTGTGAGAACTTGGCTGCCAGATCACCGGTGCCGCCGGCGATATCCAGTACCCGGTTACCGCTGCGCACACCAGACAGCTCGATAGTGAACCGCTTCCACAGGCGGTGCATGCCGCCGGAAAGCACATCGTTCATCAAGTCGTACTTGGCTGCTACCGAATGGAAAACCTCAGCGACTTTCTCCGCTTTCTGGCTTTCCGGCACGTTCTGGTAACCGAAATGAGTGGTGGGTTCGGCGTTGTCGCCTTTGCGCTGATCGTTCATATCGCTTCACCGGAAAAAATTACTGGCCATTCTAGGGCGTACGGTCGGATTTGTCTTGGCGGGGTGTGTCGCAGGTCGGGGCGCAGGCATAATAAAAGAATAGAAGTATGCCTCTGAACCCAGGATTGAATAAATGACTCAGATCAGCGTTGAGCGCAAACACAGCCTGGGCCGCGAAGCGGCTCGGGAGAAGGCCCAAGGCCTGGTCGACAAGCTGGCTCGCGAGTATGACCTCACTGCCCGCTGGAATGGCGACCGGGTCGAGGTCAAGCGCAGCGGTGCCAATGGCAGCGTACAGATCGGTGAAGACACCATCAGGGTTGAACTGAAGCTGGGCATGATGCTGTCGATGATGAGCAGCACCATCAAAAGTGAAATCGAACGGGCTCTGGACAAAGCCCTCGCCTAGCGGCTCAAGAGGGCGCTGCAAGCTGCAGACCGCGGGTGGTTGGCTGTGAATTCTCACATGCCAACCACGTTGCAACAGGCGCCGCCCCTCTTGCCGCTTGAAACTGAAAGCTTGCCGCTCCACCCCATTAGGGTGTGAATTCTAATTTTTCTCCCTACCTTGTGCTCAAGCCCAACTTCCATGGGCAGTTCCTCCATATCTTTTCGAGCGTGAGGTGCAGAGCATGGCAAAAGTTATCCTGAAGAAAAAAGAAGACACCCAGAACTCATTGGGTGAGGTGCGCGGCTATGCCCGCAAGATTTGGCTGGCAGGCCTTGGGGCCTACGCCCGGGTCGGTCAGGAAGGCGCCGACTACCTGAAAGAACTGGTCAAGGCCGGCGAGAGTGTAGAGAAGCGTGGCAAAAAGCGTATCGACCACGAGCTCGATGCAGCCAATACCCAGATCGATTCGGTCAAGGGTGAGATCACTAGCGTGAAGGGCAAAGTCGAAGTCCAACTCGATAAAATCGAAAAGGCTTTCGACACACGGGTCGCCAGCGCCTTGAATCGCATCGGCATTCCGTCTAAACATGACGTGGAGGCACTCTCTGCCAAGCTCGATGAGCTGACGGCATTGCTTGAACGTGTCGCACGTAAACCATAAGGAGAGCGGGATGGCTGGCAAGAAGAATAGCGATAAAGAAAGCAGCTCCTGGGTCGGCGGGATCGAGAAGTACTCCCGCAAGATCTGGCTGGCTGGATTGGGTATCTACTCCAAGATCGACCAGGACGGCAACAAACTGTTCGAGTCGCTGGTCAAGGATGGTGAGAAGGCAGAGAAGCAGGCCAAGGGTTCAGTTGATGCGGCCAAAGCTTCGGCCAAGTCCGCCACTTCTCGTGTGGGTGATGTCAAAGACCGCGCCCTGGGTAAGTGGAGCGAGCTCGAAGAGGCTTTCGACAAGCGTCTGAACAGCGCAATCTCGCGCCTGGGCGTGCCGAGCCGCAATGAGGTCAAGGCGCTGCATCAGCAAGTGGATACCTTGACCAAGCAAATCGAAAAACTGACCGGTGCTTCGGTCAAGCCGGCTTCGAGCAAACCCGCCGCGACCAAGGCCGCCGCCAAGCCACTGGCCAAGGCAGCACCGAAAGCGGCAGCTAAACCTGCGGCGAAAACTGCAGCGGCCAAGCCTGCTGCCAAACCTGCGACAAAAACCGCAGCGGCCAAACCCGCTGCAAAAGCAGCCGCCAAGCCAGCAGCCGCCAAGCCTGCCGCGGCGAAAAAGCCAGCGGTGAAAAAAGCGCCGGCCAAACCAGCAGCAGCCAAGCCGGCAGCACCTGCAGCCAGCGCGGCTCCCGCATCAACCGCTGCGCCAGTGACAACTGCAGCGGCGCCCACGCCGGCACCTTCGGCAGCGGTAAGTCCTACCAGTCAGTCCTGATAGGCCTGCTCGCGGGGCAAGTCGAGTCGCCGCACCGCTGGTGTGACGATGCGATTTTCCCCGCGATGCTTTCAGCCGTCCAGATACCTCAGGGCGATTTGCTCGGCTGCATGCCTGGAGCCGGTGTCCAGGTGCGGCGCCACCAGCATCATCACCTGATAGACCACCACACCGACCTCACCCTCGCGCGCCAGCACCCGCTGGTAGTCCAGGGAAAACAGCAGGGTCATGGTTATCTGCTCCACCAACTGACCCAGCGCCCGTGTATCACTGATGACCTGACCCTGAGCCTTGAGGCTGGCTAGCAGCGCTGCCAGGGTACGTTTGAGGGCATTGAGCAGGTTGCGCATACCCCGCGCAAGCTTTGGCAGGCGTCCTGTCAGGTTCGACAAGTCCTGGAACAAAAACCGGTACTGAGCCATGCGCTCGACGATCAAATGCAGGAACAGCCAGTAGTCCTCGGCGTCCAGGCGCACTTCAAGGGGTGGGTCCAGTAGCGGGGTCAGTTCGTCTTCGAATCGCTCGAACAAACCCAGCACCAGGGGTTCCTTGCCGTGGAAGTGGTAATACAGGTTGCCTGGGCTGATCCCCATTTCATTGGCGATTTCCAGGGTTGAGACATTCGGTTCGCCCTGCTGATTAAACAACTGCAGGGCACACTCGAGAATTCGGTCGCGGGTTTTCATCCGTTCTACTTGCTCAGCGCGCCTGCACGTAAGTGCCGGGTGCGGGGTCCATGGGAGGGTAGTTCTGGTCGCCCAGCGTCATCAGCGTTTCGCGCTGGGCACCCGATCGCGCCTGGATCCACTCCAGCCACTGCGGCCACCAGCTGCCGTCCACTTGCTTGGCATCGTAGTACCAGGCCCGTGGGTCGCTGCTCAGATGCGGGTTGTCGATGTAGTGCGCCTTGGGGTTGCCGGGCGGGTTGAGGATGCTCTGCACATGGCCGCTGTTGGCAAGAATGAAGCGCTTGTCGCCGCCCAGCAGTAAGGTCGAGCGGTACACCGCATCCCACGGTGTTATGTGGTCGTTGCTTCCGGCCACACTGAAGCTGTCGACGTTGACCTTCTGCAGGTTGATGGGGGTGCCGCAAACCTCGAGACCTGCGGGGTGAACCAGCGGGTTGTGCTTGAAGAAGTCCAGCAGGTCACCATGCAAGGCAGCGGGCAAACGGGTGTTGTCATTGTTCCAGTAGAGAATGTCGAAGGCTGGAGGCGCCTTGCCCAGCAGGTAGTTGTTGACGAAGTAATTCCAGATCAAGTCGTTGGGACGCATCCAGGCGAAGACTCTGGATATTTCCCGACCATCGAGTACGCCCTGCTGATAGGAGCGGCGCTTGGCCGCTTCCAGGGTCTGCTCGTCGGCGAACAGGCCAGCGGGGCTGTCGATCTCGCTGTCGAGCAGGCTGACCAGATAAGTGGCGCTGCTGACCCTGCGCATTTGACGCTTGGCCTGCAGGTGACCTTGCAGGGCGGCGATGGTCAGACCTCCAGCACAGGCACCGAGCAAATTCACGTCGCGGCTGCCGGTGATGCTGCGGCAGACATTCATGGCCTCTTCCAAGGCTTCGACGTAACTCGACAGGCCCCATTCACGATGACGGGCATCGGGGTTGCGCCAACTGACAATGAAAGTTTGCAGGCCGTTTTTGAGTGCGTACTGGACAAAGCTGTTGGTCGGGCTCAAATCGAAGATGTAGAACTTGTTGATTTGCGGCGGCACGATCAGCAACGGTCGAGCGTACTGTTTTTCACTCATGGGCTTGTACTGGATCAACTCCAGCAGCTCGTTGCGAAAAACCACCGCTCCCGGGGTGGTAGCCAGGTTTTGACCCACCTCGAATGCCTCGGTGTTGACCTGGCGTGGCAGCCCGTCGTTGTGGCGCAAGTCGTCAACCAGATGGTTCAGTCCTCTCAACAGGCTCAGGCCACCCGAGTTGAACAGCTCTTTGACTGCTGCAGGGTTGAGCAACGAGTTGCTTGGTGACAACGCATCGTTGAGCTGCGCAAAAAGGAAGTGCGCACGGGCGCGATCATCGGCGTCCAGTTGGCTTTCGTCGATCCATTGCCGGGTCTGCTTCTGCCAGGCGAGGTAAGCCTGCAAGCCACGGCTATAAAAAGGATTGTGATTCCAGGCCGGGTCCTTGAAGCGGTTGTCGCGTGGGTTGGGCTGGTGCAGGGTGTCGCCGAGCAGAACCCGCCCCAACTGATTGCCCAGGGCGAGCATGTGCCTGGCGGTATGCAGCGGGTGGCGCAGGCTGTGGCGGCTGACATTGCGCAGGGTCGAGAACAGGTCGCGACCGCGCATGCCGGTGATCGCGTTCTGCACGTTCATGTACGAGGCGGGGACCGGTACTGACCCCTTCGCGGGCTTGTCTTTCATCAGGCAACACTCCGTCGTCAGGCCATCAACAAAACAGTTCAATGCAAGAGTGACACCAATCTCCTGGTGGACATCCGGGCGCAGGCGCGAGCCAGGGCCAGGAATCAACCGGGTGCAGGGCGAGGGTGCATGACGGCGCGTTGGCGCTCTTGCTGGAGAAATTTCATGATGATCGGGGCAACCGCTTCTGCCCGGGTGATCAGAAACAAATGACCGTCGTCGATTATGTGTAGCTGGGCATTGGGAATACGCCAGGCCAGCAGGCGCATATTGATCAGTGGAATCAATGGGTCATCGTCGCCGGCAAGTACCAGGGTCGGTTGTCGGATTTTGTGCAGCCAGTGAATGCTGGTCCAGCCGAGCCCGGCGAACAGTTGCCAGTAGTAGCCGAGCTTGCCCGAAGAACGTACTTTTGCGGCATGGGCGGCGGCAAGGCTGGGGTCGCGGCGAAAAGCGCCGCCATAGATCTGCGGAGCAATACGAATGACGTGGGACGGTTGCACATAGCGCCGAGGGCTAGCCATCAGCATGAGCACCTTAGGCTTGCCCGGAACCATGAATGCACCGGCAGCGGTGGCCGCCAGGACGAGTTTTTTGCAACGTTCGGGATAATCGTGGGCGAATTGCTGGGCCAGCGCGCCACCCCAGGAAACGCCGATGGCATTGACCTGGCCATAGTCCAGGTAATCGAGCATGCGCGCGGTCAGCTTGGCCAGCGAGGGAAAGCGGTAAGGACGCTTGGGTGTGGATGAACCACCCACACCGGGCACGTCGAAGGCAATCACCTCCAGGTCCGGATCCAGTGCCTGGATAAAGGGGAAGACCAACTCCAGGTTGGCGCCAATGCCATTGAAGATCAGCAGCGGCGTCAGGTGCGGCTTGCCGGGTCGAACCGCGGTGCGGATGGACTGGCCATCAATGTCGACGGTCCTGAAAATGTACGGTTGCGGCATGCGCGGAGCCCCGTGTTGGATAAAACACCGTGGCTCATCAGTGAACCACGGCGATTGTTGCAATCAACGCTCGTGTACGTAGGTGCCCGGTGCCGCCTCGGCGGCGGCATAGGTTTTGTTGCCCAAGCGCGTGGGTGCCTTCTTCAGATCGCCGGCGCGAGTGGTTAGCCAACTCTGCCAGTGCAACCACCAGGAGTCGGTGTGCTTGGTTGCGTTTTCCTGCCAGTGGTTGGCGTCCTGCGGCATCTCGCTACTGGTCATGAAGCGTGCCTTGGGATTGCCCGGTGGGTTGAGGATGCTCTGGATGTGTCCACTGTTGGACAGCACAAACTCGACATTGCCACCAAACAGCTGGGCCGAGCGGTAGCACGACTGCCACGGGGTAATGTGGTCAGTGGTGCCGGCCAGACAATAGATATCGGTGGTGACGTTTTTCAGGTTGATCGGTGTTCCGCACACTTCCAGTGCATCGGCACGGGTCAGTGGATTACTTTTGAACATTTCGATCAGGTCGCCGTGGAAGGCAGCCGGCAAACGGGTGGTGTCATTGTTCCAGAACAGAATGTCGAACACCGGCGGCTCATTGCCCAGCAGGTAGTTGTTCACCCAATAGTTCCAGATCAGATCGTTAGGCCGCATCCAGGCGAACACTTTGGCCATGTCGCTGCCTTCGAGTACGCCTGCCTGATAGGACTGGCGCTTGGCGGATTCGAGGGTCTGCTCGTCGACGAACAGGGCAACCTGGGTATCGAGGGTGGTGTCGAGCACGCTCACCAGCAGAGTAAGCGCATTGACCTTTTTTTCGCCCAAGGCCGCATAGTGGCCCAGCAGTGCCGTGCAGGTGATACCGCCCGAGCATGCCCCGAGCATGTTCACATCCTTGCTGCCAGTAATCGCCAGGACAGCGTCGACGGCCTCCTTGAGAGCGTCGATGTAGGTCGACAGCCCCCATTCACGCTGGGCCTTGGTCGGATTGCGCCAACTGACAATGAACGTCTGCATGCTGGAGCGCAGGCAGAAGCGCGCCAGGCTCTTCTCCGGGCTAAGGTCGAAGACATAGAACTTGTTGATTTGCGGTGGCACCACCAGCAGTGGGCGGGCGTGCACCTGTTCGGTGATTGGCTGGTACTGGATCAGTTCCAGTACGTCGTTGCGAAACACCACCGAGCCTTCGCTGTTGCCCAGGCTCTTGCCGACCTCGAAGGCTTCCATGTTCACCTGGCTAGGCATGCCCCCGTTGTGAACCATGTCCTTGGCCAGGTTCGACAGACCGTCGAGCAGACTTTTACCGCCGGTTTCGAAGAAACGTTTGACTGCCGCAGGGTTGGCGGCGGTGTTGCTGGGTGCCATGGCCTCGGTCATCAGGTTGATGACGAAATGACCGCGACTGATGTCCTGCTCCGACAGGTTGCTGGTGTCGATCCAGTCGTGCAGTTCTTTACGCCAGGCAAGGTAGGTTTGCAGGTAGCGGCGATACAGGGGATTTTGGCTCCAGGCTGGATCATTGAAGCGACGGTCGTCGCTTTCCGGTCGCAGTGCCGATTTGCCGAAAATCACATTTTTCAGTTCCAAGCCGAAATGCGCCACATGCTTGGCGCTATGCAGCGGCTGGCGAATGGCCTGGCCCAGCACCATTCGAGCAGATGTCAGCAAATCCTTTCGACGCAAGCCAATCACAGGGTTCAGGCCCAGTGTGTTTTCCGAGGCTTGGCGCTGCAGGTCATCGTTGTTTTTGTTACTCATCTACGACGCTCCGTTGTCCTGAGACGAGTACCGGCCTGCTGTGGGCGTTACACAGACGTGTGTCCGGTACTGCTGCTCGGGTGACCAGTGATAACGAACTGCGGTCCTGCGGCCGGATGCAAACGACGATGAGCCATGCGGGTTATTTCTGCTTGAGAAGACTGCCTGCTTTCGCTCGCGACCTCTACATACCGGCCAGACCCTGCTGCATAGCGATGCAGGGAACTTGCCAGATCCATTGGTTACCCGACTTTCGAGTGATGCGCAAGACGGCCATTCCTTGACCGTTGAGCAGGCATTCAAGCAAATAGAATTAGAAAATGCGCTCTAAACCCTGTAATGCCCGAGTTAGAGCATCAGCTTTACGACGGACTCGGAAGGGTCGCGAGATTTCCCGGCTTTTTCCAGCTCACCGAGATAGTCCTCCCACAGTTCCTGCTGACGCAGACACAACTGTTCCAGGTATTCCCAGGTAAACAGACCACTGTCGTGGCCGTCGTCGAAGGTCAGTTTCAACGCGTACTGGCCGGCAGGTTCGAGACTGCTGAGGCCGACGTTGATCTTGCCGTACTGGAGGATAGGATTGCCGTGGCCCTGGACCTCGGCGGAAGGAGAGTGCACGCGCAAGAATTCGGCGGGCAGGTGATACACCTCGTTTGGCCCGTACGTCAGCGTCAGGGTTTTCGAGGCTTTGTGCAGGTTGATGGCGGTTGGCATTCTGGACATGGTTGAAGACTCTTGGGCTATGCGCTGCAAGCTACAAGCTGCAAGACACCGATGTCCAGCTTGCAGCTCGCAACTTGTAGCTTGCCGCTGCGTTACAGGATGTAGCGCGACAGGTCTTCGTTCTGTGCCAGTTCACCGAGGTGGCTGTTGACGTATTCGGCGTCGATGCGGATCGGTGCTTCGCTGTGGGCGCTGGCCAGATCCCCGGCGCTGAAGGACACCTCTTCGAGCAGACGCTCAAGCAGGGTATGCAGGCGGCGGGCACCGATGTTCTCGGTCTTCTCGTTAACCTGCCAGGCGATTTCAGCCAGGCGCTTGATGCCCTCGGGCGCGAACTCGATGTTCAGGCCTTCGGTTTTCAGCAATTCGCGATATTGCTCGGTCAGCGAGGCATGCGGTTCGCTGAGGATACGCTCGAAGTCTTCCGGGCTCAGGGCCTTGAGTTCGACGCGGATTGGCAGGCGGCCTTGCAGCTCAGGCACCAGATCGCTTGGCTTGCTGAGGTGGAACGCACCGGAGGCGATGAACAGGATATGGTCGGTCTTGACCATGCCCAGCTTGGTATTCACCGTGCAGCCTTCGATCAGCGGCAGCAAGTCGCGCTGTACACCTTCGCGGGAGACGTCGGCGCCGCCGACGTTACCGCGCTTGGCCACTTTGTCGATTTCGTCGATGAACACGATGCCGTGCTGCTCGACCGCTTCCAGGGCCTTGGCCTTGAGCTCGTCTTCATTGACCAGGCGGCCGGCTTCTTCGTCGCGTACCAGCTTGAGCGCTTCCTTGACCTTGAGCTTGCGGCTCTTGCGCTTACCCTTGCCCATGTTGGCAAACAGGTTTTGCAGCTGGTTGGTCATCTCTTCCATGCCCGGTGGCGCGGAAATATCGACGCCCATGGCTTCGGCCACTTCGATCTCGATTTCCTTGTCATCCAACTGACCTTCGCGCAGGCGCTTGCGGAACAGCTGGCGGGTGTTGGAGTCCTGGCTGGTGGTCTGGTCTTCGTTGAAGCCGGTGCGTGCCGGTGGCAGCAGGGCGTCGAGAATGCGCTCTTCGGCAGCGTCTTCGGCACGGTGGCCAACGCGGATGATTTCCTGCTCGCGCAGCATCTTGATCGCGGCGTCGGCCAGATCACGGATGATCGATTCGACGTCACGGCCGACATAGCCGACTTCGGTGAATTTGGTCGCTTCGACTTTGATGAACGGTGCATTGGCCAGCTTGGCCAGGCGTCGGGCGATTTCAGTCTTGCCGACGCCGGTCGGGCCGATCATCAGGATGTTCTTCGGTGTTACTTCCACACGCAGCTCGGCAGGGAGCTGCATGCGCCGCCAGCGGTTACGCAGGGCAATGGCGACAGCGCGCTTGGCGTCGTCCTGGCCAATGATGTGGCGGTTGAGTTCGTGGACGATCTCGCGGGGGGTCATGGACATAGTATTGATGGTCCTGGGACTCGATAAATCAGCGTGGAAAAGCCCGGCCACCGGGGCCGGGCGCCAGAACAGCTGATTTACTCGGCCAGGTCCTGCTCCTCGATAGTCAGGTTGTGGTTGGTGAACACACAGATGTCACCGGCAATGTTCAAGGCGGCTTCGGTGATTTCACGGGCCGATAGATCGGTTTTCTGCAGCAATGCCTTGGCTGCGGCCTGGGCGTAGCCGCCGCCGGAACCCATGGCGATCAGGCCGTCTTCGGGTTCGACCACGTCACCGTTACCGGTGATGATCAGTGAGGCATCCTTGTTGGCTACG
Organism: Pseudomonas sp. DG56-2; assembly: GCF_004803755.1. Lineage (NCBI taxonomy): Bacteria > Pseudomonadati > Pseudomonadota > Gammaproteobacteria > Pseudomonadales > Pseudomonadaceae > Pseudomonas > Pseudomonas sp. DG56-2. The sequence continues at coordinate 5,396,167 of NZ_CP032311.1, read as the reverse complement.
GCCAGCATGGCTTCCAGGCGGCTCAGGGAACGGTCGGTACGCCATTCCTTGGCCAGCTCGACGGCGGCACGGATCAAATGGCCCTGGTGCTTTTCCAGCTGGCCTTCAAAGCGTTCGAAGAGGGTGAATGCGTCGGCTGTGGCACCGGCGAAACCGGCGATGACCTGACCGTGGTAAAGACGACGGACCTTTTTGGCGTTGCCTTTCATCACGGTGTTGCCGAGAGAAACCTGGCCGTCGCCGCCCATGACGACTTTGCCGTGGCGGCGAACTGAAACGATGGTGGTCAAGGGAGAGTCTCCACGCAGCGGGGCGAAAATGCCGATGCAGACTCATATGGGGGTGCAGGGAAGGATTTCAACCTTGAAGGATGAGTGGTAACGCTTGTCGCGGGGCAAGGCCGCTCCCACAGCAGCGGTACAGAACCTGTGGGGACGGCCTTGCCTCGCGATGATCAGGCTTCGTGGCTGATATGCCCATCGACCAAGGTATAACGCACCGCACCCGGCAGGCAGTGGCCGATGAACGGGCAGTTATCGCCCTTGGAGCGCCACTGTTCGCCTGCAAGCGTCGAAGCGTTGGCATCGAACAACACCAGATCCGCAGCGCTGCCTACCTGCAGCTTGCCGGCAGGTAGGCGCAGGGCCGCCGCCGGTCCAGCTGACAAACGCTGCAACAAAGTTGGCAGATCGAGCAAGCCGTCTTCCACCAGGGTCATCGCCAGTGGCAGCAACAACTCGACGCTGCTGATACCCGGCTCGGTGGCGCCGAATGGCGCGAGCTTGGCATCGCGTTCGTGGGGTTGGTGATGGCTGGATATCGCCTGGATTACGCCGGACTTCACCGCTTCACGCAGGCCATCGCGGTCGGCCTGGGTGCGCAGTGGTGGCTGCACGTGATACAGGCTGGAGAAATCGCGCAGCGCTTCATCGGTGAGGATCAGCTGGTACAGGGCCACGTCAGCGGTCACCGGCAGTCCCAACTCCTGAGCCTGGGCGATCAGGCGTGCACCGCGAGCACTGGTCAATTGGCTGAAGTGCGCACGCACGCCGGTTTGCTCGACCAGCAGCAGGTTGCGCGCCAGGGCTACGGTTTCGGCGGTCTCCGGAATGCCCGGCAAACCGAGGAAACTGGCCATTGCGCCTTCGTGTGCCAGGCCACCTTGGGCCAGGTCACGATCCTGGGAGTGAAAGATCACCGTCAGGTCAAAGGTTGCGGCGTACTCCAGGGCCCGGGCCAGGGTACGGTTGTTGGCAAAAGCATTGAGGCCGTTGCCGAAGGCAACACAGCCGGCATCACGCAACGCGACCAGCTCCGCCAACTGTTCGCCCTCCAGCCCCTTGCTCAGGGCGCCGATAGGGTAAACCTTGCTGTGTCCGGCTTCGCGGGCGCGGTCGAGGATCAGTTCGGTGACTGCCGAGGTATCGAGTACAGGTTTGGTCTGCGGTGGACAGCACAGGCTGGTGACACCGCCGGCAGCGGCGGCACGGGTCTCGCTGGCGATGCTGCCTTTGCGGCTGTAACCCGGCTCACGCAGGGCAACGTTGAGGTCTACCAGGCCGGGGGCGGCGATCAAACCCTGGGCGTCGACACTGCGCGCCGGGGTAAAGCCAGCGGGTGCGGCGCCAATGGCGATGATTTTGCCGGCATCAATGTGCAGGTCGGTGGTCTGGTCCAGGCCGCTCAGGGGGTCGATGACGCGGGCGCCGAGAATGCTGAGAGTCACTGGGCGTTCTCCTGCTCGAATTGACGTTGGGCAGTCTGCCCGCTCATGGCCATGGACAATACCGCCATGCGTACTGCGATCCCGTAGGTGACCTGATTGAGGATGACCGAATGGGCACCGTCGGCAACCGCTGATTCGATCTCCACGCCTCGGTTGATCGGCCCAGGGTGCATGACGATGGCGTCAGGCTTGGCCCCGGCCAGGCGTGCTGTGGTCAGGCCGAACAGGCGGTAGAACTCGCCTTCGCTAGGCAATAGGCCACCGGCCATGCGTTCACGCTGCAGGCGCAACATGATTACCACGTCGACGTCCTTCAGGCCCTGTTCGAGGTCGGTGTAGACCTTTACGCCATACTGCTCGATACCGATTGGCAGCAGGGTTTTCGGGCCGATCACGCGAATGTCCGGGCAACCCAGGGTTTTCAGTGCGAGCATGTTCGAGCGGGCAACGCGCGAATGCAGGATGTCGCCGACAATCGCTACTGAAAGGTTCTCGAAGCCGCCTTTATGGCGACGAATGGTGAGCATGTCGAGCATGCCCTGGGTCGGGTGGGCGTGACGACCGTCACCACCGTTGATGATCGCCACTTCCGGGCAAACATGTTCGGCAATGAAGTGCGCAGCGCCGGAGTCGCCGTGGCGTACCACGAACATGTCGGCTGCCATGGCTTCAAGATTGCGCAGGGTATCGAACAGGGTTTCACCTTTGCTGGTCGAAGAGGTCGACACATTCAGGGTGATGACGTCTGCCGACAGCCGCTGGGCAGCCAGTTCGAAGGTGGTACGGGTTCGGGTGGAGTTCTCGAAGAACACGTTGCAGACGGTCTTGCCGCGAAGCAACGGAACCTTTTTAACGGCCCTGGCGCCAACTTCGAGGAACGAGTCGGCGGTGTCGAGGATTTCGGTCAGCAGTTCGCGGGGCAAACCGTCGAGCGAGAGAAAGTGGCGCAGCTGGCCCTGATCATTGAGCTGCAGCGGGCGCTTGGCGTCGATTGGCGTCATCGCGAGGGACTCTTAAAGGGCGGAAGCGGAAGCGAGGTCCTGGCGCTCGAGAGCGAGCGGCGCGGGTCCGGTCAATTTTACCCGTTCGTGGGCAGCCAACGACAGGGTTGCACCGACCACATTCGGGCGGATCGGCAATTCGCCGGCATCCAGGTCAAGCAGGCAGACCAGAGTGACGCTGGCCGGACGGCCATAATCGAACAATTCATTGAGGGCGGCGCGGATAGTGCGACCGCTCATCAGCACGTCGTCCACCAGGATCAGGTGCTGGCCTTCGATCTCGAAGGGTAGGTCCGAAGGGCGCACTTGTGGGTGCAAGCCGTTCTGGCTGAAGTCATCGCGATAGAAAGATACATCTAGAGTGCCGAGAGCGGCGTCGCTGCCCAGTTCTTCGAGCAGGGCCTGGGCAACCCAGATGCCCCCGGTGCGGATGCCGATAAAGCGTGGCTCGGTAATGTTGCGACGGGCCAGATGGGCACGAAGGTCGACAGCCATCTGCCGGATCAGTTCGGCGGGATTGGGTAGGCTCATGCTTGCTCCTCAAGAGGCCGGGGGCGCAACGCTGACCCGGCTTGAATCCGATGATCAGGACTGCCCGGTATTGGCCTCCAGCCAGCCCTGCAGAAGCAGGGCGGCGGCAATGGCGTCCACCGGGTTGTCGCGGTAACTGCCACGCTGGCCGCCGCGGGCCATCCGTTCGCCCTTGGCTTCGAAGGTGGTCAGGCGTTCGTCGTGGGTATGCACAGGCAGGTTGAAGCGGCCGTTCAGGCGCCGGGCGAACTTTTCGGCGCGGGCACTCATTTCGCTGGGGGTGCCGTCCATGTTCAACGGCAGGCCAACGACGATGGCATCGGGTTGCCATTCCTTTATCAGTTTTTCGACCTGGGACCAGTCCGGTGCACCGTTTTGGGCTTTGAGGGTACACAGCTCGCGGGCCTGGCCGGTAATCACCTGGCCCACCGCAACGCCGATCTGCTTGGTGCCGTAGTCAAAGCCCAGCAGTAGTCGCAACTCTCCCATCAGGCGTGCCCCGCCTGGCTGGTGAGCAGGCTCAGGTTTATGCCCAGGCTTGCCGCTGCCGCCGCAAGACGCTGCTCACAGGCCATGCCGAAAATGATCTCGGGATCGAACGGGCAGTTCAGCCAGGCGTTGTCGGCCAGTTCTGCTTCCAGCTGACCAGCTTCCCAGCCTGCGTAGCCGAGGGTGATCAAGCTTTGTTTGGGTCCCAGGCCATCAGCGATGGCGAAAAGCACATCTTGCGAGGTGCTCAGCGACAGACCGTCCAGTTCGACCGTGGCCTGGAAGCTCTTGTCTGTGGTGTGCAGGACAAAACCGCGGTCGGTCTGCACCGGACCGCCCATGTAGATGGGGACCTGGGTACAGCTGGCCGGCGGCTCGGTGTCCGGGCGCAACTGCTCGAGAATATCGGCCAGATTCAGCTCCTGAGGCCGATTGACCACCAGCCCCATCGCACCATTGGCGTTGTGCTCGACGATGTAGGTCAAAGTATGCGCGAAATGCGGATCAGCCATATGTGGCATGGCGATCAGGAACTGATGCTTGAGGTAACTCGGGCTGAGGTTTTTCATGGTTGATAGTGTGGCGTTGAGGGGGCGGACTGACAAGCCTGTTTGTGTGGGTACCCGCCGGCTCAGTTACTGGACAGGCGGTCGCCGCGGGCAAAGCGCCAGGTGCGGATGATTTCCAGGCGGTCGATGTCGGCCAGATCACCGGTGAACGGGGCGAAGGGTGCCGCCAGGCGGACGATGCGCTGGGCTGCCTGGTCGAGCAAGGGTTGCCCGGAAGACTCCAGCACCAGTACCTCGTAGAGCGAGCCGTCACGGTTGATTGAGACCATTAGTCGCAGATTGCCGTAGATCTGTTGGCGACGGGCTTCATCGGGGTAGTTGAGGTTGCCGATGCGCTCGACCTTCTTGCGCCATTCGTCTTTGTACCAGGCACCTTTGTCACGCATGGTCGATGCAGCGTTGAGGCGGTGGATGCGTGGGCGCTTGGCATACAGTTGCTGTTCGTTGGAAAGCTCGGCTTCGAGGCTGGCGATCTGGCTGGACAGCTGCGAGCTGTCGAAGTCCGGGGTCGCGGCCTTGGGTTTTGGCTGTGGCTTGGCTTCTTTTGGTCGGGTTTCGACTTTTTGTGGCTTAGGCGCCTTGGTGGTGACCACGGCCTTGGGCGGCGTCGGTTGAGGCTGCACTTCAGGCTTGGCGGCGGGCGGCGGCGTGACCTTGTTGATCTTGCTGTCCTGGAACGGCGCTACTTCGGTGGTTTTCGGTACAGCTTTCTTGTCCAGCGTGCCGCTGCCCTGTTGGTTGTCCTGGGCGAGATAGTCGGCCTTGGCCGGCGCCTTCTCGCTTTTGAATGTGGCCAGGGTGATTTCCATGGTGCGGCGGATTTCTTCAGGCTTGGCGAAGGAAAAGCCCAGGCCAAGAATCAGCGCCAGGTGCACCAGGGCGGCCAGAAACAGGGTAAAGCCGAGCCGATCCGCCGCACGAATGCGGGGCGGATTGAAGTCGGCAGGGATGTCAGCAGGCAGCGTCATCAGGTATCCAGCAACCACTAGGCCGGGGCGAAACCGGCAGGGTGGGTGCGCAGGTCAAAAAAACGACCGGCATGATAACCCACTCTGCGCGGTTGCTCTGCGTCGGCTGTCAGCGCGCCTTGAGCTTGCGATCAATGGCATCCATCAACTGCACGCCAATGCGCGTGCCAAAAGCGTTGTCGATTTCACGGATGCAGGTCGGGCTGGTGACGTTGATTTCGGTCAAGTGCTCACCGATAACGTCCAGGCCAACGAACAGCAGGCCCTTTTCACGCAGGGTAGGGCCGACCTGTTCAGCAATCCAGCGATCGCGATCGGTCAGTGGCCGGGCTTCGCCACGGCCGCCAGCGGCCAGGTTGCCACGGGTTTCACCGCTGGCCGGGATGCGCGCCAGGCAGTAAGGCACAGGTTCGCCATCGATCATCAGGATGCGCTTGTCGCCATCCTTGATCGCTGGCAGGTAGGCCTGCGCCATGATCTGCTGGGCGCCAAGGGCTGTCAGGGTTTCAAGAATCACCGAGAGATTCGGATCGCCCACTCGATGGCGGAAGATCGAGGTGCCGCCCATACCGTCCAGTGGCTTGAGGATGACATCTCCGTGTTCGGCGGCGAACTCGCGGATGATGTCCGGGCGACGGCTGACCAGGGTAGGTGGCGTGCACTGCGGGAAAAGCGTGGCAAACAGCTTTTCGTTGCAGTCGCGCAGGCTCTGTGGGCGGTTGACCACCAGTACCCCAGCGGCTTCGGCTTGTTCCAGCAGGTAGGTGCTGTAGACGAACTCCATGTCGAACGGCGGATCCTTGCGCATCAGGATTACATCCAGATCGCTCAAGGCGCAGTCTTGCTCGTCTTCCAGCTCGAACCAGTGCTGCGGGTCGGCGAACACCTTCAGCGCGCGCATCCGCGCGCGGGCCTGGCCCTGGCCTTGATAGAGGTCCTGCTGTTCCATATAGAACAACGACCAGCCGCGCTCCTGGGCGGCGAGCAGCATGGCCAGCGAGCTGTCCTTTTTATAGGAGATGCGCGCAATGGGGTCCATGACAATCCCGAGGCGAACGCTCATGGGCTATATCCTCTCAGCGGCGTTGGGCCGCGTTGGCTCGAATGAAAAGTGGCGTCAGGGTGGCGCCCGCGGCGCTGGCGGTCAAGGGAAAAACGCATCCTGGGCGGCACTGCGGCCAGCGGTGATGCAGGCCGATGGAATGCACCCCCAGAGTATGCTAAAAAGGCCTGGCACGTGGCCTGCACGGGCCTCTCCAGCTGCAAGTCACAAGCCACAAGCTGCAAGAAAAGCATGCCGTGTGAACCTGCTTATTCTTACCCCTTGAATCTTGTAGCTTGCCGCTCATAGCGAGCAGCGATGGTAGAGCAATTATGGAACAGCCCCGCGCGGCACTCAAAGTGATGGTGATCGATGACTCCAAGACGATTCGCCGCACCGCTCAGATGCTGCTCAGTGAAGTAGGGTGCGAGGTCATCACGGCCACCGACGGCTTCGACGCGCTGGCCAAAATTGTCGACCAGCATCCACAAATCATCTTCGTCGATGTACTGATGCCGCGACTCGATGGTTACCAGACTTGCGCCTTGATCAAGCACAACAGCGCCTTCAAGGATACGCCAGTGATTCTCCTGTCTTCACGCGACGGCTTGTTCGACAAGGCCAGGGGTCGCGTGGTTGGCTCTGATCTATTTTTGACCAAACCTTTCAGCAAGGAAGAGCTGCTGGATGCAATCAGGGCCCATGTGCCCGGGTTCGCCGCAGAAGAACAACACGCACCCTGACGCCGCGCCCCGGCAGCAGCGTCCATTCCTTTGATGGGGAACAGCATGGCTCGAGTTCTGATCGTCGACGATTCGCCGACCGAAATGTACAAACTGACTGAAATGCTCGAAAAACACGGGCATCAGGTGCTCAAGGCTGAAAACGGCGCCGATGGCGTGGCCCTGGCCACCCAGGAAAAGCCCGATGCAGTGCTGATGGACATCGTCATGCCCGGCGTGAACGGCTTCCAGGCAACTCGCCAGCTCAGCAAGAGCCCGGAGACCGCTAATATTCCAGTCATTATCGTCACCACCAAGGATCAGGAAACTGACAAGGTCTGGGGTAAACGCCAGGGCGCCAGTGACTACCTGACCAAGCCTGTGGATGAAGAGACCTTGATCAAGGTGCTCAACGGCGTCCTCAAAGGTTGATGACCCAGGCGATGGGCGAATCGCTGACAGCCTTCGAGCTGCTGCTGGACATCGACCGGCGTTGCAGGCTGCTGGCGGCCGACCTGCCCCTGCAGGAAACCCACTTGCAGAGCTGGAGCGGTATCGGTTTTCGTATTGGCGAGCAGTGGTTCGTTGCGCCGATGGGCGAGGTCGCCGAGGTTTTGCACGAGCCGCGCCTGAGTCGAATTCCTGGAGTCAAGCCATGGGTCAGCGGAGTTGCCAACCTGCGCGGGCGCTTGCTACCGGTCATGGACTTGTGCGGTTTTTTCGGCCTCGGTTTGTCGGCCCCACGCAAACAACGCCGGGTCCTGGTGCTCGATCAGGAGGAGCTGTTTGCCGGGTTACTGGTCGATGAGGTGCTTGGCTTGCAGCATTTTCCGTTGCACAGCCTGGAGCTTTCGCCTCCTACACCCTTGCTCAGCGGCGCGGCGCCTTTTGTCCAGGGTCATTTCCAGCGGCAACGCTGCTGGGCCATTTTCAGCCCGCTGGCCCTGGCCCAGGCGCCGGGCTTTCTCGACGTGGCGTTGTAAAGGATTGCCAGATTCGTGACCAAGACCACTACGGCTACTTCAACCCAAGGCTCGCGCAGCAGCGCCCGGATCGCGGCATTGTTCGTCGTGTTGATCCTGTCGATCATCTTGCTGTTCGCCAACTTCGCCTACCTCAACACCCAAGCCAATTACGACAAGCAGTACATCGGTCATGCCGGTGAGCTGCGAGTACTGTCCCAGCGTATCGCCAAGAACGCTACTGAGGCTGCGGCCGGCAAGGCACGGGCGTTTCGCCTGCTCAGCGAGGCACGTAACGACTTCGACCAGCGCTGGGGCTACCTGAAAAAAGGTGATGCCAGCACCGGCTTGCCTCCCGCGCCGCCCGCCGTACGCAATGAAATGGATTCGGTGCTGCGTGATTGGGAAGGCCTGCGTAAAAATACCGACACCATTTTGGCCAGCGAGCAAACCGTGCTGTCGTTGCACCAGGTCGCCGCCACCCTGGCCGAGACCGTGCCGCAGCTTCAGGTCGAGTACGAGAAAGTTGTCGAGATTCTGCTGCGCAGCGGCGCACCGGCCAATCAGGTGGCCGTGGCGCAGCGTCAATCGTTGCTTGCCGAACGTATTCTCGGATCGGTGAATACGGTTCTCGCCGGTGACGAGAATGCAGTGCAGGCGGCCGATGCCTTCGGTCGTGATGCCAGCCGTTTCGGCCAGGTGCTCGATGGCATGCTCGCTGGCAATGCGGATATCCAGATCACACGCGTGCAGGACCCGGATGCTCGCGCCCGTTTGGCGGAAATTGCCGAGTTGTTTCAGTTCGTCGCCGGTTCCGTGGACGAGATCCTCGAAACTTCGCCGGAGCTGTTCCGGGTGCGTGAGGCCGCCGGCAATATTTTCAACCAGTCGCAAACCTTGCTGGATGAAGCGTCGCGCCTGACCAACGGTTTGGAAAATCTCGCCAGTGGACGCACCCTCGATACTGTCGGTGGCTACGTGCTTGGCTTGCTGGCCCTGGCCTCGATCATCCTGATCGGCCTGGTGATGGTCCGAGAGACTCATCGGCAATTGCGTGAAACCGCGCAGATGAACGAGCGCAACCAGCAAGCGATCATGCGTTTGCTTGACGAAATAGAGGATCTGGCTGATGGCGACCTGACCGTGATGGTGTCGGTCACCGAGGATTTTACCGGCGCCATTGCCGACTCGATCAATTACTCCATCGATCAACTGCGTGATCTGGTCGCTACCATCAACCTCAGTGCCGAGGAGGTGGCCAGCGCCGTGCAGGAAACCCAAAATACCGCCCATCAGTTGGCCAAGGCTTCCGAACATCAGGCCGAACAGATCAGCGAAGCGTCGGTGGCGGTCGGAGACATGGCCGAATCCATCGACCGGGTTTCTACCCATGCCTATGAATCGGCCAAGGTTGCCGAGCGTTCCGTTGCCATTGCCAACAAAGGCAACGAGGTGGTGCACAACACCATTCATGGCATGGACAACATTCGCGAGCAGATTCAGGACACCGCCAAGCGAATCAAGCGTCTGGGCGAGTCCTCGCAGGAAATCGGCGACATCGTCAGTCTGATCGATGATATTGCCGACCAGACCAACATCCTCGCCCTCAATGCGGCGATCCAGGCGTCGCTGGCCGGTGAGGCCGGGCGTGGTTTTGCGGTGGTTGCCGATGAGGTCCAGCGCCTGGCTGAGCGCTCGTCCTCCGCCACCCGGCAAATCGAGGCGCTGGTCCGTACGATCCAAACCGACACCAACGAGGCCGTGATCTCCATGGAGCAGACCACTGCCGAGGTGGTGCGCGGCGCGCGCCTGGCGCAGGATGCCGGGGTAGCCCTGGAGGAAATCGAAGGGGTGTCACAAACACTCGCCGAACTTATCCACAGTATCTCCGATGCCGCCCAACTGCAGACCTCATCGGCTGGGCAGATCTCACATACCATGGCAGTGATCCAGCAGATCACTTCGCAGACTTCGGCAGGCTCGAACGCAACCGCCGAGAGCATCGGCGATTTGGCGCGCATGGCCAGTGAAATGCGACGCTCGGTGTCCGGTTTCACCTTGCCACCGACGCCGCCAACTTGAGCGTGCGCACGTGACCATGGCAACGGGAGAAGATATGGCTGAGCGGCACGATACGGTGGCCCTGGCCTGGGTCAAGGGCGCCATTGCTGACTGTCTGGCCCAGGCGCGCCTGGCGCTGGAGCATTTTTGCGCCGAGCCCGGCGATGAAGAGGACCTGGTCGGTTTTATCGACAACCTGCATCAGGTGCGTGGCTGTCTGGTGATGCTGGAGCTCAGTGGTGCCGCACTGCTCGCCGAAGAGCTGGAGCAGTTGGGTATGGCCCTGAGGGAAAAGCGCGTCGCCCAGCGCGGAGAGGCCCTCGGCGCCTTGTTTCGCGGCTTGGAGCAATTGCCGCTGTATCTGGATCGGCTGCGCAGCGCCCGGCGTGACTTGCCGTTGGTAGTGTTGCCCGTGCTGAATCAACTGCGCGCCGAACGCGGCGTTGAACCGTTGGGCCAAGGCAGCCTTTTTGGCGCAGCACCAGCAGCGGCCGAGGAGCTAGCCAATCTCGACTTGTCGTTGGGCTCTTTGCGCGAGCGTCTGCAAGCGGGGCCCGACCGCGATGCCTTGCGCTCGGTGGTGGCAGCGCTGTGCGAAGACTTGATGCGGGCCAAGGAGCGTCTCGACCTGTTTGTGCGCGGCGATCGTCGACGCCTGGACGACCTGCAGCCTTTGCTTGCTCCGCTGCGCCAGATCGCCGATACCCTGGCTGTGCTCAATTTCAACCAGCCCCGGCGAGTCATCATCGAACAGGTGCTGGTACTGCAGAGCCTGGCCCAGGGCCAATGCGCACCGGACGATGCGCTGTTAATGGATGTCGCCGGGGCATTGCTGTATGTCGAGGCCACCCTGGCGGGTATGGTTGGCCCGCTGGAACAGCACGCTAGCCAGAGCCCGTTGCCCGGCACCGATCTGGCCGAAATCCGCCAATTGGTCCTCGAAGAAGCGTATTCGGTCTTGCAGCAGGTCAAGGATCAGATCGGCGATTGCCTCGATGCCGGCTGGCAGCCTCAGCGACTGCTGGTGCTACCGGGGCTGCTGCAGCAGATCCGCGGGGCGCTGGCGATGCTCATGCTGCCGCGACCTGCCACTTTGTTCGGTCATTGTGGCGAGTACATGCACACCCATATGCTCGGTGCCACGCCGCCTGATGCCGCGGCTCTGGCACACCTGGCGGATGCGTTGAGTGCCTGCGAGTGCTATCTGCAATGGTTGATTGCGGATCCGCAGGCCAACCCCTGGCGCTTTCTCGACGCCGCCCAGGCCAGCCTGGCGGCGCTGGGCTATGCCCCCGAGCCAGACCCCGAGCCGGAACAGGTTCAGGTCCAGTCAGCGGTTGCTGAGCCGCAAGTTGTGGATGACGAGTTACGCGAAGTATTCCTTGAAGAAGCTGATGAGCTGTTGCCTCAGCTGAATGAACAATGGCTGCGCTGGCAGGCAGACACGACCGACCGCGATGCCCTGGTAGAACTGCGCCGCGGCTTGCATACGCTCAAGGGTAGCGGACGTATGGTTGCGGCCCAAGGCTTGGCAGAGTTGGCCTGGGCGGCAGAGCACTTTCTTAATCGGGTGCTTGAAGGGCGTGTCGAAATCGGCGCTGCACCGCTGGCCAGTTTGCAGCAAGCCTTGGATTTGATTCCCGGGCTGCTCGCAGCCTTTGCCAACGAGCAGGTGCAGGCGCCTAAGGATGTCGAGCAGTTGGCATTGCGTCTGCACGCGCTGGCCATGAACGACGCGCCTCATGAGCCTGAGACCCGCGATACGATCGATCCGCAGTTGCTGGAGATTTTCCGCGCTGAGGCACTGCTCCACTTGGCCAGCCTCGAGCGTTTTTTGCAGGCTGCTGACCAGCATTTGCCTCAGCCGGTCAGTGACAGCCTGCAGCGCGCGTTTCATACCCTCAAGGGCAGCGCGGCCATGGCCGGAGTCACCGCAATCGCCGAACTGGCCGCTGCGCTCGACCTGCTCGCACGCGAATTCAAGGCCCATCAACTGGCCTTTGACCTTGAAGAAATTTATCTGCTGGAAAGCGCCGAGCCCTTGTTGCGTCGCGGCCTTGAGCAGTTGTCTCGCGCGCCCTTGGCGCCGATTAGCGGCGCCTGGACGCTGATCGAGGAAATCCATCAAGTGGTTGAGGCGCGGTTGTCGGCCTTGCAGCAGGCGCACAACAGCGGTGGGCTGATCAAGCGCGATCCGCAACTGATTGCCAGCTTCCTGGCTCAGGGCATGGATATTCTGCTCGATGCCGAATCGCTGTTATTGCGCTGGCAGGAACATCCCGGTGAACGCCAGGAATTGAGTGCACTACTTGATGAGCTGACCACGTTGGGGCAGAGCGCTCACCTGGCTGATCTCTGGCAAGTGGATGAGCTTTGCGAAGCGTTACTGGACCTGTATGGCGCAGTAGAGGAAAGCAGCCTGGCGGTCAGTGCACGCTTTTTCGAGCAGGCGCAGCATGCCCACGAGGCGCTGATCGATATGCTCGACCAGCTTGCAGCCGGCCAAGAGGTGGCCCCGCGTCCGGAGCGCCTTGAGGCGTTGCGTGAGCTTCTCGATGAAGCGTTGGCACCCGATGCTACTGGTTTGATCAGCCATCAAGATGGACAGGCCCGGATTGCCGATCTCGGTGCGGCTACAGCAGCGCTGGCGCTGGATCCGGCGGTAGTCGAGCTGTTTCTCGAAGAGGCCAGCGATGTGCTGAAAAGCGCCAACCAGGCGCTCGACCGTTGGTTTGCCGATGCCGACAATGCTTCGGCGCTTTCTTCTTTGCAGCGTGATCTGCAGACCCTCAAGGGCGGGGCGCAGATGGCGGGTATTGGCGTGGTCGAAGTGCTCGCTCAAGAGCTTGAGCTGATGTACGAAGGTCTGGTGGATCGACGCTTTGCCTCGTCCCCTGAGCTGTTCGCCTTGCTCAAGCGTAGTCATGCCAAATTGGCCCGCATGTTCGAGCAGCTGCAGGCTGGTCAATCGTCTTCGACAACCGTCGAGTTGCTGGCGGCGCTGCGCGAGTATCGACACAGTGCGCCACCTGCGGTCGCTGTCGATAAAGTGCCAGACCCGGTTCAGGACGCAGGAGACAAGGAGCTTCTGGAGATATTCCTGGAAGAAAGCTCTGACATTGTCGAAAGCTCTGGTGCCGCACTGTTGCGCTGGCAAGCCGAGCCTCGCAATGGAGTTGAGGTGGAGAACCTGTTGCGCGACTTGCACACCCTCAAGGGTGGTGCGCGTATGGTTGAAATCGCCCCCATTGGTGACCTGGCCCATGAACTGGAGTTTCTCTACGAATTGCTGGCGGCTGGCCAGCTGCAGCCCAGTGCGGCGCTGTTCAGTCTGCTACAGAACTGTCATGACCGCCTTGCGCATATGCTTGATGCAGTGCGCCTGCAACAGCCACTCCATGCCGCTACAGCGCTGATCGACTACATCCGCAACTTCAGCAGTGCAGCGCTGGCAGACACCGCTGCGCATCATGCGCAGCTTGAAGTCGCTCCCGTTGAAACACCCGTGGCAATGCCCGAACGCGGCCCGGCGGATATGGTTAAAGTGGCCTCCGAGCTGCTTGATGACTTGGGTAACCTGGCCAGCGAGCATTCAATCATTCGCGGGCGTATCGAGCAGCAGGTCAATGACGCGCAAGTGGCATTGAACGAGATGGAAACCACGCTGGAGCGCATGCGCGACCAGTTGCGCCGGCTGGACATCGAAACCCAGGGGCGAATTCTCAGCCGTCAACACGGTGACGGCGATGGTCAGGTCTACGACGATTTCGACCCCTTGGAAATGGATCGTCATTCACAGCTGCAGCAGCTGTCACGCGCCTTGTTCGAATCGGCGTCCGACTTGCTCGACCTCAAGGAAACCCTGACTGTGCGCGCTCAGGATGCGCAGAGCCTGTTGCAGCAGCAAGGGCGGGTCAACAGCGAGCTGCAAGAAGGTTTGATGAGCACGCGCATGGTGCCTTTCGAGCGGCTGGTGCCTCGATTGCAGCGCGTAGTGAGGCAGGTCGCCAGTGAGTTGGACAAACAGGTCGAGTTGGTGGTCGGCAATGCCGAAGGCGAGATGGACCGCAGCGTGCTGGAACGGATGGTGGCACCGCTCGAACATATGCTGCGCAATGCCGTCGACCATGGCCTGGAGTCTCGGGAAATACGGCGTGCTGCAGGCAAGCCGGAGCAAGGCCTGATCTCGCTGAGCTTGTTGCACGAGGGTGCCGACATCGTCATCGAGATGACCGACGACGGTGCCGGTGTTTCGCTGGACGCTGTGCGGCGCAAGGCGATCAAACGCGGCCTGCTCGATCCTGCGGCAGCACTCAGCGATCATGAAATCATGCAGTTCATCCTTCAGCCAGGATTCTCCACGGCTGAGAAAATTACCCAGATTTCCGGGCGCGGCCTGGGCATGGACGTGGTCCATGAAGAGGTCAAGCAGTTGGGTGGTTCGATGGTTATCGAATCCAATCCAGGCAAGGGGGCACGCTTTCAGATTCGCCTGCCATTCACCGTATCGGTGAACCGGGCCTTGATGGTGCACTACGGCGAGGAACAGTATGCAGTGCCGCTCAATACCATCGAGGGCATCGTGCGCGTGCCGCCTGCCGAGCTGGAAGCGTGCTACCAGCTTGATCCACCGCGTTATGAATACGCCGGGCATCGATACGAACTGCGCTACCTCGCAGAGTTGTTGCAAGGGGCTGTGCAACCACGCCTGCTGGGGCAGAGCCTGCCCTTGCCCGTGTTGCTGGTGCACTCCCATGATCAGCAGTTTGCGATCCAGGTCGACAGCCTGGCGGCCAGTCGCGAGATTGTAGTCAAGAGCCTGGGGCCGCAGTTTGCCAGCGTCCAGGGATTATCCGGGGCGACTTTGCTGGGCGACGGCCGGGTTGTGTTGATTCTGGATCTGCTCGGGCAACTTCGCGGTTTGCAACTGCGCCATGCCCAGCAGGCAAGCAGTGCTGCGCGCATCCTTGCGCCGCAGGTCGGGCAGGTGCCAAAGCGATCGTTGCTGGTGATGGTCGTCGATGACTCTGTGACGGTGCGCAAGGTTACTGGCCGACTGCTCGAACGCCATGGCATGAACGTACTCACCGCCAAGGATGGCGTCGATGCAATGGCGCTGTTGCAGGAGCATCGACCGGACGTCCTGCTGCTGGATATCGAGATGCCGCGCATGGATGGTTTCGAAGTCGCCACGCAGATTCGCCAGGATCCGGAGCTCAAGGACCTGCCGATCATCATGATCACCTCGCGAACCGGACAAAAGCACCGCGACCGGGCCATGTCCATCGGCGTCAACGATTACCTGGGCAAACCCTACCAGGAGTCGGTACTGCTGCAGAGTATTGCGTTTTGGAGTACCCGCCATGCTTGAACAATCTGTCCGCAATGGTCGGCGCAGCAGCCTCACTGGGCTGCTGCTTGCTCTGGATGACCGTTGCCTGGTGCTGCCCAACGTTGCGGTAGCCGAGCTGATCGGCTATCAGGAGGGCACCCCGGCAACCGAACAGCCCAACTGGATGCTTGGCTGGATCGATTGGCGCAACCAGCGTTTGCCGTTGCTCAGCTTCGAGGCCGCTTGTGGTGGCCAGGTGCGGATTGGCGAGCGTGCGCGAATCGTTGTTCTCAACGCGTTGGGGGGTAGTCGACTGCGCTTCATTGCCATGCTGGTGCAGGGCATTCCGCGCTCGTGCAAGCTCGACAGCCAACTCAATTATGTCGATGTGCCGCTGGCCGAACTGGAGCTGGCAGCCGTTCAGGTGGGCGAGCAGATTGCCAAGGTTCCTGACCTTGCCGCACTGGAGCAGTTACTGGAGGACGCGGGGCTGGTTTGAAACATTTGCCTGTGTAGGATGGGAAGCCTGTCCGTTACTTGGAGGACCCAGTCGCATGTATCACGGTGAACGTTTCAATGCCTGGACGCATCTAGTCGGCGCAGTACTGGCCTGTATCGGCGCAATCTGGTTGTTGGTGGTGGCCAGTTTGCAGGGCGATCCGTGGAAGATCGTCAGCCTGTCGATCTACGGCTTTACCCTGTTGTTGCTATACAGCATCTCCACGCTCTATCACAGCGTGCGCGGCAAGGCCAAAGTGGTGATGCGCAAGCTCGATCATCTGTCGATCTATCTGTTGATTGCCGGTAGCTACACACCTTTCTGCCTGGTCAGCCTGCGCGGGCCGTGGGGTTGGAGTTTGTTCGGTGTGGTCTGGGGGTTGGCAGTGATAGGGATGTTGCAGGAGATCAAGCCGCGCTCCGAAGCGCGAGTGTTGTCGATCATCATTTATGCGGTGATGGGCTGGATCGTACTGGTTGCAGTCAAGCCGCTGCTGGCCAGTCTGGGCGCTGCCGGATTTGCCTGGCTGGCTGCCGGTGGTGCGTTCTACACCATCGGCATCATCTTCTTTGCCTATGACAGTCGCTTTCGCCACTGGCATGGCATCTGGCACCTGTTCGTCATCGCCGGCAGCCTGCTGCACTTCATTGCCGTGTTTTTCTACGTCCTTTAGAAATCGCCCCAGAGCTGCTGAGCCACGGCCAACGCTACCACGGGTGCAGTTTCGGTGCGCAGCACCCGTGGTCCCAGGCGCGCGGCATGAAAGCCTGCGGCCTTGGCCTGCTCCACTTCGGCATCGCTCAAACCACCTTCCGGGCCGATCAGAAACGCCAGGCTTTGCGGTGGCTGATGGCTGAGCATGGGTTCGGCTACCGGATGCAGAACCAGCTTGAGCTGCTCATCACACGCCTTGAGCCAGTCGGCCAACAGCACCGGTGCATTGATCTGCGGCACGCTGGAGCGTCCGCACTGTTCGCAGGCGCTTATCGCTACCTGGCGCCAATGGGCCAGGCGCTTGTCGGCGCGCTCGTCCTTGAGGCGAACTTCGCAGCGTTCACTGACAATCGGGGTGATGACATTGGCGCCCAGTTCGGTGGCTTTCTGGATCGCCCAGTCCATCCGCTCGCCGCGGGACAAGCCCTGACCAAGATGGACCTTGAGGCTTGATTCCGCTTGCCCGGCAAAGGCTTCGCTCAACTGCACCCGAACGGTTTTCTTGCCGACTTCGAGCAACTGGCCAAGGAACTCCTGGCCGCTGCCGTCGAACAGTTGCACGGCGTCGCCAGCGGCCATGCGCAGCACCCGGCCGATGTAGTGGGCCTGGGCTTCGGGCAAGTCGTGTTCGCCAAGGCTCAGGGGGGCATCAATGAAGAAGCGGGACAGTCTCATGTGAAAACTCTGGATAGATGTTAGCTGTGGGAGCGGGCTGCCCAGCAGTGTGGGTAGCGCCTGATCACCGGGCAAGCCCGCTCCTGCAGAGGGTCGCTGCTAGCCCGGATCGCGGAAGTCCGGGTGGAAATTGCCCGGCACTGCCACGCTGACGCTGTCGCGCGTGGCAATGTCGATTCCTTCGCTGGCCACTTGCGCCAGAAAGTCGATTTGCTCCGGGGTAATCACGTAAGGCGGCAGGAAGTACACCACGCTCCCCAGCGGACGCAGCAGCGCGCCGCGGGTCAGGGCGTGCTCGAATACTTTCAGGCCGCGACGCTCCTGCCACGGATAAGGCGTCTTGCTGGCCTTGTCCTGAACCATTTCCACCGCCAGGGCCATGCCAGTCTGGCGCACTTCCGCCACATTCGGGTGATCGACCAGGTGTGCGGTGGCACTGGCCATGCGTTGGGCCAGTGCTTTGTTGTTCTCGATGACGTTGTCTTGCTCGAAGATGTCCAGGGTCGCCAGCGCCGCTGCACAGGCCAGCGGGTTGCCGGTATAGCTGTGCGAGTGGAGAAAGGCGCGCAAGGTCGAGTAGTCGTCGTAGAAAGCGTTGTAGACATCATCGGTGGTCATGCACGCGGCCAGCGGCAGATAGCCGCCGGTCAACGCCTTGGACAGACACAGGAAGTCGGGACGGATACCGGCCTGCTCACAAGCAAACATCGTTCCGGTGCGGCCGAAGCCGACGGCAATTTCGTCGTGGATCAGATGCACGCCATAGCGGTCACAGGCTTCGCGCAGCAGCTTGAGGTAAACCGGATGGTACATGCGCATGCCACCGGCACCCTGAATCAGCGGCTCGACGATTACGGCGGCGAGCGTCTCATGATGTTCGGCAAGGGTTTGCTCCATGACCTGGAACAGGGTGCGCGAGTGCTCTTCCCAGCTCACGCCTTCAGGGCGCAGGTAGCAGTCGGGGCTTGGCACTTTGATGGTGTCGAGCAGCAGGGCCTTGTAGGTCTCGGTGAACAGCGGCACGTCGCCGACCGACATCGCCGCAATGGTTTCACCGTGGTAGCTGTTGCTCAAGGTGACGAAGCGTTTTTTTGCGGGCTGGCCTTTGTTGAGCCAGTAGTGAAAGCTCATTTTCAGCGCGACTTCGATACACGACGAACCGTTGTCAGCGTAAAAGCACCGGGTGAGGCCTTCCGGGGTGATCTGTACCAGGCGCTCGGAAAGTTCGATGACCGGTTGATGGCTGAAGCCTGCCAGAATCACATGCTCAAGCTGATCGACCTGATCCTTGATGCGCTGGTTGATACGTGGGTTGGCATGGCCGAAAACGTTGACCCACCAGGAGCTGACCGCATCGAGATAGCGTTTGCCTTCGAAGTCTTCCAGCCATACGCCTTCGCCGCGCTTGATCGGGATCAGGGGCAGTTGCTCGTGGTCTTTCATCTGGGTGCAGGGGTGCCAAAGGACCTTGAGGTCACGTTGCATCCACTGTTGGTTGAGGCCCATTTCATTTCTCCTGGCGACGACAGCGCGGACATGCGCGGCAAGCCTATGCAATGCGCCGCCCGAGAACAACCCGTGGCATGCAATCGGCATGTGGGCGTTGCTGGCGAGGTCGCTTGGCGTGGCGTATCCTTCGACTACTCTTTCCTGGGGGATCCCCCCAATTATCTGTTTCGATCCGGAGTTCGCCAAAATGTCTGCTGGTTGGCTGCGCGCCTGTGCGCTGGTAATGATAGGACTGTTCAGTGGCGCTGCGCTGGCCAAGGACAAAACCCCGACAGCCATCGTCGTCGGCGGTGGTCTGGCAGGCCTTACGGCGGCTTACGAGTTGCAGGCCAAAGGCTGGCAGGTAACCTTGCTTGAAGCCAAGTCGGGCATGGGTGGGCGTTCGGGCCTGGCCACCAGCGAGTGGATTGGCAACAGCAAGGCCCAACCAACCCTCAATCAGTACCTCGATACCTTCAAGATCAACACCCTTCCGGCCCCGGAGTTTGTTCGCGTCCCGGGCTACCTGATCGATGGTGAATACTATAGCGCGACCGACCTGGCTACCAAACAGCCGGTCACTGCCGAGGCACTCAAGCGTTATGAGAAAACCCTCGACGATCTGGCGCGTTCGATCGACGACCCGCAGAACCCGGCAGCCAACAGCACCCTGTTCGCCCTCGATCAGCTGAACGTGTCCTCCTGGCTGGACAAGCTGCAGTTGCCAACCACCGCGCGCCAACTGATCAACCAGCAGATCCGTACCCGTTATGACGAGCCGTCGCGTCTGTCGCTGCTTTACTTTGCCCAGCAAACCCGCGTCTATCGCGGTGTCAGCGACCGCGACCTGCGAGCCGCACGCTTGCCAGGTGGCAGCCCGGTGTTGGCCCAGGCATTCGTCAAACAACTGAAAACCATCAAGACCAGCTCGCCGGTCAGCGCCATTACCCAGGACAAGAACGGTGTCACGGTCAAGGTCGGCAGCGTTGGCTACCAGGCCGATTATGTCGTGCTGGCCGTTCCACTGCGCGCCCTGGCAAAAATCCAGATGATTCCCGGCCTGGACAACAAGCACGTAGCGGCGCTCAAAGGCACCAACTATGGCTGGCGCGACCAGTTGCTGCTCAAGTTCAAGAATCCGGTCTGGGAGAGCCGCGCACGGATGTCTGGCGAAATCTTCAGTAACGCCGGCCTTGGCATGCTGTGGATCGAGCCTGCACTCAAGGGTGGGGCTAACGTGGTGATTAACCTGTCGGGTGATAACGCCCGTCTGTTGCAGGCCTTCGGCGACAAGCAGATGGTCGATCAAGTGCTGATCCGTCTGCATGCGTTTTATCCACAGGCTCGTGGTGCCTTTACCGGCTACGAAGTACGCCGTTACAGCACCGACGCCAACATGGGTGGCGCTTACCTGGCCTATGGCCCAGGGCAGATCAGCAAGTTCTGGCGTCTGTGGGAGCGTCCGGTGCAACGTGTTGCCTTTGCGGGCGAACACACCGATGCGCTTTATCCGGGCACCCTGGAAGGCGCACTGCGCAGCGGTCAACGTGCCGCCAGCCAAGTACAGGACCTGGCAGCGGGCAAGTCGTTCGATCCGGTCAATGCCGCTCCAGTAGCTGCCGCTGCCACTGCAGTGGCAGCAAGCAAGGGCAACTTCTTCTCGAACCTGTTCGGTGGCTCGTCCGATAAGCCTGCCAAAGCGCCAGAGGCGGTGAAAAAGGAAGAAAGCAAACCTGGCTTCTTCTCGCGGATGTTTGGCAGTGACGAAAAGCCGGTCGAAAAACCAGCGCTCAAGCCTGCTGAAGCGGCGGCTGCTCCAGCACCGGTAGCAGCACCTGTGGTGGCACCGGTTGCCAAGGAAGAGCCGGCTAAGCCAGCACCGGTCAAGGCGGCCCCAGCCAAGGCACCCGTCAAGCATGCTCCGGCGAAAAAACCGGTGGCGAAGTCCGAGCAGGCGAAAAAAGCTGCAGCGGTTAAAAAACCAGCAGCCAACGTTCAAGCCAAGGCGCAGTGACACCTGAAGCCTTGAAAAACTGCAGGAGCGGGCCTGCACGGCGATGAGCCTGGCTCTGCCAATCGCCGGTCAAGCCCGCTCCTGCAGTTGCACTTTCCCACCTAGTTAATGTTTCCTTAATAGCGCTGTTACACACTAACAATCGTTTTTCTCGATATTTCAGAGCGAAATTTTCCGCTTTAATTCGATATTTAACTCGTTAGTCTTAGGCACAGTTCTTACAGGGAAACACGGCAATGCAACTGCGCAATTCATCTTCTCGTTATGGTCTGGTCAGCATCGTCATGCATTGGGGCGTGGCTTTGGCCGTTTTCGGACTGTTCGGGCTTGGCCTGTGGATGATGGGCCTGGACTACTACAGCCCTTGGCGTAAGTCGGCTCCAGACCTGCACAAAAGTATTGGCCTGGTGCTGCTGGCTGTCATGCTGGGGCGTGTGGCCTGGCGCTTCATGAGCCCGCCACCACCAGCGCTCCCCAACCACGGCAAACTGACGCGTGCAGCCTCCAAAGCCGGGCACAGCCTGCTTTACTTCGGGCTGTTCGCGGTAATGACGGCCGGCTACCTAATTTCTACCGCCGATGGCGTTGGCATTCCGGTCTTCGGCTTTTTCGAGGTACCTGCACTGATCAGCAACTTGCCTGATCAGGCGGATGTCGCGGGTGAAATCCATTTTTACCTGGCCTGGGGCCTGGTGATCTTTGCCGGTCTGCATGGCCTGGCAGCCCTGAAGCACCATTTTATCGACCGTGACGCGACCCTTAAGCGAATGCTGGGCCGCAAAGCTTGATGTTCTACCTCAACTCCAAAGGGATATAGAAGCATGTTGAAAAAGACTTTTGCCGCTCTGGCGCTCGGTACTGCACTGCTCTCGGCCGGTCAAGCCATGGCTGCAGACTACAAGATCGACAAGGAAGGCCAGCACGCCTTCGTTGATTGGAAAATCAGCCACCTGGGTTATAGCTTCATTCACGGTACCTTCAAGGACTTCGATGGTACTTTCAGCTGGGACTCGGCAAAGCCTGAAGCGAGCAAAATCGCTGTCGATCTGAAAACCGCCAGCCTGTGGTCCAACCACGCTGAGCGAGACAAGCACATCGCCAGCGCTGACTTCCTCGACGTCAAGAAGTACCCAGAAGCCAAGTTTGTCTCCACCAGCGTCAAATCGACCGGCGAGAAAACGGCTGACGTAACGGGCGACCTGACGATGCACGGCGTTACCAAGCCGGTAACCTTCAAAGCGACCTTCAACGGCGAAGGCAAGGATCCATGGGGCGGTGAGCGTGCTGGTTTCAATGCCACCACCACCCTGAACCTGAATGACTTCGGTATCAAAGGCCCGGGCGCTACTTCCCAGACCTTGGACCTGGACATCTCGGTTGAAGGCGTGAAGCAGAAGTAAATTCTGCTGCACCAACAAAAACGCCGCCCTCAGAGGCGGCGTTTTTGTTTCTGCAATTCCCGAATCAGCGATTGCGGGTCAGCAGTGCAGGCTTCTCGCCGCGCGGACGGCTTGGCAACTGCTCAAGCTGTTCAGCCGTCGGGAAACGGTCGATTTTCGACTCTTTGTGCATGATTTTCGGTTGTGGCTGGCCTTCA
Source organism: Pseudomonas sp. DG56-2 (assembly GCF_004803755.1). Lineage (NCBI taxonomy): Bacteria > Pseudomonadati > Pseudomonadota > Gammaproteobacteria > Pseudomonadales > Pseudomonadaceae > Pseudomonas > Pseudomonas sp. DG56-2. Next base: position 5,373,777 of record NZ_CP032311.1, on the reverse strand, counting down.
CGTGGATTGCGTACGGCTGGCTCGCCCGACTGGTTGCCGCTGTCCGAGCGGCGATTGCGGGCACCGCCATCGCGGCGTTGCTGACCGCCGCCACCATTGCGCGAACCTCCGCGTTTTTCGCCATTGGCTGCACCACCAGCGCTATTGCGTGGGCCGTTGTTGCGGCCTTGGCCGCCACCGCTACGCTGCTGGCCGTTTGCGCCGGCACCGTTTTGCGCGGGCGCGCCAGGGCGACGGTTACGACCTTGATTGCCTTTGTTCTGATAAGGGCTGACGTAGTCGGCGCGGTTACCAAAATTATCGATGTCGTCATCCAGGAACTCTTCTGGATCACGATTGCCTGACGCCGGCACTGCACTTGCTTGGGTGGACTGTGGCTGGCGTGGCTTCTTGTTATCGCGTGGTTTACGTTCCTGGCGGCCACCAGCAGACTTCTCTGCGGTTTTTTCCTTGTCCTTCTCGCGACCTTTTTCCTTGCCCTGATCTTTGCCTTTGTCCTTGCGCCCGCCGTTGCTGCCATCAGCACGCTGACCACGGCCACCGCGTGGATTGTTCTGTGGGCGCTCGCGGGTTTCAGGTTTCTCGGCTTCTACCTTGGAGACATCGAAGCCCATCAGGTCGCCATCCGGGATTTTCTGGCGGGTAACACGCTCAATGCTTTTGAGCAGTTTTTCTTCGTCCGGGGCAACAAGCGAAATGGCTTCACCGGAACGGCCAGCACGACCGGTACGGCCAATACGGTGTACGTAGTCTTCTTCGACGTTGGGCAGCTCGAAGTTGACCACGTGAGGCAACTGGTCGATATCCAGGCCGCGGGCGGCGATATCAGTGGCAACCATGATGCGCACAGTGCCGGCCTTGAAGTCGGCCAAGGCCTTGGTGCGCGCGTTCTGGCTTTTATTGCCATGGATCGCGGCGGCGGTCAGGCCGTGCTTTTCCAGGTATTCGGCGAGGCGGTTGGCGCCGTGCTTGGTGCGGGTGAAGACCAGTACCTGTTCCCACGCACCGGTGGTGATCAAGTGGGCCAGCAGGGCACGCTTGTGGCTGGCCGGCAGGCGATAGACGCGCTGCTCGATACGCTCGACCGTGGTGTTTGGTGGCGTAACCTCGATGCGCTCGGGGTTATGCAGCAATTTGTCGGCGAGGTCGGTGATGTCCTTGGAGAAGGTTGCCGAGAACAACAGGTTCTGGCGCTTGGCTGGCAGCCGGGCGAGAACCTTCTTCACATCGTGGATGAAGCCCATGTCGAGCATGCGGTCGGCTTCGTCCAGCACCAGTGTCTCGACGTGAGACAGGTCAACGCTGCCTTGGCCAGCCAGATCGAGCAGTCGGCCCGGGCAAGCTACCAGTACATCAACGCCCCGTGCCATGGCCTGAACCTGCGGGTTCATGCCAACGCCACCAAAGATGCAGGCACTGACGAATTTAAGATCGCGGGCATAGACCTTGAAGCTGTCATGCACCTGGGCTGCGAGTTCACGGGTAGGGGTCAGCACCAGAACCCGCGGCTGGCGAGGGCCATGACGCTGGGACTTGTCTGGGTGACCACCTGGGAACAGGCGCTCGAGGATTGGCAGTGCGAAGCCGCCGGTTTTACCAGTACCTGTCTGGGCGGCGACCATCAGGTCGCGACCTTGCAACACGGCGGGAATGGCCCGCTGTTGCACCGGAGTGGGCTGGGTATAGCCAGCAGCCTCGATGGCGCTGACTAGAGCCTCGGAGAGACCGAGGGAAGCAAAGGACATGAGTAATCCTGTTCTTAGTGGGGGCTAAGCCCGATGGGATAATCTTGCCTGGCGCGGTAGGCATCGGCTGATGCACTCGCGTCCGGTCCAGCAGGGTCTTCAATGCACATCCGGATTGCGGCGGGCGGGCTCTTGGCCGCGCAGTCCTGCCGATCGGGATGCCTTTTGCAAGGCCGAGCGTCCGGGCGTAAGCCTGGCGGGAAGGCCAGAGTATAACAGAGCAATCAAGGCGTGCTGCGTTCCTGCTGCTCAACGGTGGCTGGAAAATTTTCTGGAATGCCAGCATAGCGGGCATTCAGCGCCGTAAAGGCGGGTTCTTGCTTGAAATTTCGTAGTTCGATGGCAAAGCGTTGCATGAGTTCCTGCATACCGGCGTTGCGGCGTATGGCCAGGTACTGGCTTTGGGTGCTGACCACCAGCGGCAGTTCGCTGATTTCTCGTTCGAGCCCCAGGTCCTTTCGTAGGTGGCGGCCTACGCGGCGGTCGGTTATCAGCAAATCAATGCGTCCTCGCTGCAGTTTGCCGAAATTCGCTTCATGGGTTGGCGCAGGTTCACGGGTGAACAGCGGCGACTCACTGAAGGCCGAGGCGTACACGTAGCCAGGGGAGGTACCGACAGTCAGGCCGCGCAGATCCTGCAGGCGGTTGATCGAATGGGGGCGGGCATTGGCATAGAAAAGGACAAACTCTACGTTCGATAGCGGTTCATTGGGATAGAACAGCTGGGTGCCGCGTTGCTCAGTCTGGAAGATATCCAGGATGCCATCCGCCAGGCCTTGATCGATCATCGCCAGGCAGCGCTTCCAGGGTAGGAACTGCCATTCCACTTCAACGCCAAGGCGCTTGAAGACTTCGACGGTGACATCGTAATCGATACCTTTTGCCTGACCGTTCTCAAGGTACACATAGGGTGCCCAGGGTTCGGTGACGATGCGAAGCTTCTCGCCATGGGCAAACGCGCTCAGGCAAGTAAGCAGCAGGGCGGTCAATAGGCGGGTGAAATCGGGCATATCTGGAGAGTACGACGTGCGCACGCCCATGGCTAGTAGACGTGCGCAATACGCGTGCCGGGTATCCAGCGGTGGAGCGGATCGATCAACGAGGCAACTTGAGGTTGTTCCAGATCGCCAGGCTTGGATCGGCCTGGTTCAGGGTGTAGAAGTGCAGCCCGGGTGCACCACCTTGCAGCAGTTGTTCGCACATGTGGGTAATGACTTCTTCACCGAACGACTGGATGCTCTTGACGTCATCGCCATAGGCTTCCAGTTGCTTGCGGATCCAGCGAGGAATCTCGGCGCCGCAAGCGTCGGAGAAACGTGCCAGCTTGCTGTAGTTGGTGATCGGCATGATCCCCGGCACTACAGGAATGTTCACCCCAAGCTTCTGCACGCGTTCGACGAAGTTGAAGTAGCAGTCGGCGTTGAAGAAGTATTGGGTGATGGCGCTGTCGGCACCGGCGTTGGCCTTGCGTACGAAATTGGCCAGGTCATCCTCGAAATTGCGCGCTTGAGGATGCATTTCCGGGTAAGCGGCGATTTCGATATGGAAGTGATCGGCGCTTTCCTGGCGAATGAATTCGACCAGTTCGTTGGCGTAGCGCAGTTCCCCACTGGCCATGCCCATGCCCGAAGGCAGGTCACCGCGCAGGGCAACGATACGCTTGATACCGGCGGCCTTGTACTGGGCCAGCAGGCTGCGCAGGTCTTCCTTGCTGTCACCGACGCAGGACAGGTGCGGCGCGGCAGGGACCTTAACTTCGCTTTCCAACTGCAGCACAGTGTTCAGCGTGCGGTCGCGGGTAGAGCCACCGGCACCGTAGGTGCAGGAGAAGAAATCCGGGTTGTAGCTGGCCAGCTGATGAGCAGTGGCGAGCAGTTTTTCATGTCCAGCATCGGTCTTGGTCGGGAAGAACTCGAAGCTGTAACGACGTTCCTGAGACATACAAGATTCCTTGGGCGGCTAGCTACAAGCGGCAAGCGACAGGGTAAAAGCAGGGCAGCGCGAGCCGCGCCTGCTTACCCCTTGAAGCTTGCCGCCATCGGCTTTAGTAGCGATAGGCGTTTGGCTTGAACGGACCTTCGACAGTCACGCCGATGTATTCGGCTTGCTGAGGGGTCAGTTGGGTCACTACGCCGCCGAAGCCGCGGACCATTTCCAGGGCCACTTCTTCATCCAGCTTCTTCGGCAGTACTTCAACCGTGAGGCGCTCGGCTTTCTGAGCTGGCGACAGGTCAGCGTACTTCTGGCCGAACAGGAAGATCTGCGCCAGTACCTGGTTGGCGAACGAGCCATCCATGATGCGGCTTGGGTGGCCGGTGGCGTTACCCAGGTTTACCAGGCGGCCTTCAGCCAGCAGGATCAGGTAGTCATCGTTTTGCGGGTCGAAATCGCCAGCGCCGGTACGGTGGATCTTGTGGACCTGAGGCTTGACCTCTTCCCATGCCCAGTTCTTGCGCATGAAAGCGGTGTCGATCTCGTTGTCGAAGTGGCCGATGTTGCACACCACGGCACGCTTTTTCAGGGCCTTGAGCATGTTTGCATCGCAAACATTGACGTTACCGGTGGTGGTCACGATCAGGTCGATCTTGCCCAGCAGCGCTTTGTCGATGCTTGCTTCAGTACCGTTGTTAATACCGTCGATGAATGGCGAGACCAGCTCGAAACCGTCCATGCAGGCTTGCATGGCGCAGATCGGGTCGACTTCGGTGACCTTGACGATCATGCCTTCCTGACGCAGCGACTGCGCCGAGCCCTTACCCACGTCACCGTAGCCGATTACCAGGGCTTGCTTGCCCGACAGCAGGTGGTCGGTACCGCGCTTGATGGCGTCGTTGAGGCTGTGACGGCAGCCGTACTTGTTGTCGTTCTTGCTCTTGGTGACCGAGTCGTTGACGTTGATGGCCGGGATTTTCAGCTCGCCCTTGGCCAGCATGTCCAGCAGGCGATGTACGCCAGTGGTGGTTTCTTCGGTGACGCCGTGAACGCGCTCGAGCACCGCTGGGTATTTCTTGTGCAGCAGTTCGGTGAGGTCACCACCGTCGTCGAGGATCATGTTGGCGTCCCATGGGGCGCCGTCCTTGAGGATGGTTTGCTCCAGGCACCACTCGTACTCTTCTTCGGTCTCGCCTTTCCAGGCGAACACAGGAATGCCGGCAGCGGCGATAGAGGCAGCGGCCTGGTCCTGGGTGGAGAAAATGTTGCAGGACGACCAGCGTACTTCGGCACCCAGGGCAACCAGGGTTTCGATCAGCACGGCAGTCTGAATGGTCATGTGGATGCAGCCGAGGATCTTGGCACCTTTGAGCGGTTGCTCTTCAAGGTACTTGCGGCGCAGGCCCATCAGTGCAGGCATTTCCGATTCGGCGATGATGGTTTCGCGACGGCCCCAGGCAGCCAGGGAGATGTCAGCGACTTTGAAATCGGTAAAACCGGCAGGCGTAATTACAGCGCTCATGAAGAGCCTCCATTCGTAATGTGCGAATGGGCGCCGTTGTGCGTTTAGTGCCTGCAGGCAAGCCTGGCCAGACAACGCCCTATCCGAGCCTGACAGGTTGAACCTGCTGCAGCGCCCCTCGGACAGGTGGCGGGAACGGTATCAAGTGCAGATGACCGTTTTGAAGCGTCGGCGATTATAGCTGCGTCGTGGCATCTGCCCAAGGTTTTCTGTCGATTAATCGAGACCATAGTCGATGTTAAATGGAGGATCACGGAAGGCTCTGCCATCATTAGCGGCATCGATTGGCAAGACGGTCAGGAGTAGATATGAATTTTCACACCCGCAAATGGGTCAAGCCCGAAGACCTCAACCCTAACGGCACCTTGTTCGGCGGCAGCTTGCTGCGCTGGATCGATGAGGAAGCGGCGATCTACGCGATCGTGCAATTGGGCAACCAGCGTGTGGTGACCAAGTACATTTCGGAAATCAACTTCGTCAGCGCTTCGCGCCAGGGCGACATCATTGAGCTGGGTATCACGGCAACCGAGTTTGGCCGTACCTCAATCACCCTCAAGTGCGAAGTGCGTAACAAGATCACCCGCAAGAGCATCCTGACGGTGGACAAGATGGTCTTCGTCAACCTTGGTGAAGATGGACTCCCGGCAGCTCATGGACGGACCGAGATCAAGTACGTCCAGGATCAGTTCCCGGACACCGCTGTGGAGTAACACAGCATCGCCGCGCAAGCCCGCGCCCATTGATACCCAGGGCGTGGGCTTGCCGCGTAACGGCCGTCAAGGCTGCTCGGTAACCCCGCGCACCACGCGACCAATCGTCAAGCCCTGTAGCAGGATCGACGACAGCACCACGATGTAGGTGATGCTCAGCAGCAAGTCACGTTCGGTGCCTGGCGGCAGCGACAGGGCCAGGGCTACCGATACACCACCGCGCAAACCACCCCAGGTCAGGACCCGGACGGTGCCGCGTGGCACGCTGCGCCAGCGCCGCAGCAAGACTATCGCAGGTGCCACTGTCAGCAAGCGCGACAGAAGGATGGCCACGGCCAGAACCCCGGCCGCTGCCAGGTGCATCCACGAGAACGGTAGCAGCAACAGTTCCAGGCCAATCAAGGCGAACAACAGGGCATTGAGCATGTCGTCGATCAGTTCCCAGAAACCGTCCAGGTAGCGTCGGGTCATGTCGTTCATCGCCAGGTTGCGGCCCAGGTTGCCGATGATCAAACCCGCCACCACCATCGCGATCGGAGCTGAAACATGCAGCTCATAGGCCATCGCCGAACCGCCGATGACCAACGCCAGGGTGAGCATGACTTCAACCTGGTACTGCTCGATGCTTTTGATCATGCGGTAGGTGATATAGCCGACCAGGCCACCAAACAGTGCCCCGCCGATTGCTTCGCGAGCAAAGAGGATCGCGGTGTCGGTTACCGTCGGCGTCTCACCCAGTTGCGCGATTCCCAGCAGCACGGTGAACACCACGACTGCGGTACCGTCGTTGAACAGCGACTCGCCAACGATGGTGGTTTTCAGCGGTTTGGACGCGTTAGCGGTACGCAGGGCACCGAGCACGGCAATCGGGTCGGTAGGCGAAATCAGCGCGCCGAACAGCAAGCAGTAGAGCAGGCTCACGTGCCAGCCGAACAGGGCGAAGATCCAATGGGCCAGGTAACCGATAACCACGGTCGCGATCAGTACCCCAACGGTCGCCAGCAGGCCAATTGGCCAGCGATAGCTGCGCAGGTCGGCGAGGTTTACGTGCAGGGCTCCGGCAAACAGCAGAAACGACAACATCCAGTGCATCAGCAAATCGTTGAAGTCGATCTGGCTCATCAGGCCCTGTACGCGATCTTCCAGTCCCGGGTAGCCAATGACGCTCAAGCCTTGCAGCAATAGGGAGAAGAACAGTGCAGTGACCATGACGCCGATGGTCGGTGGCAGGCCAATGAAGCGGTAGTTGAGGTAAGTAAGCAGGGTGGTCAAACAGATAAACGCAGCGACAAGCTCAAGCATTCCGGGTCCTGTAGTGGCTTTGATTCGGTACCCGATCCCATCGGGCATCCTTTTGATGGTTTTTCGATGGTTTGGGGACACAGTTTTTTGCTTGCATGCGTTGACCACGATCGACGCATTTCGTTTCTCCAGTACGCAATAATGCGCGACGTGGGGCTGAGCTAAGTGCTTATATAGCGGCTGGCCATTGATGACCCGACCTGCACTGCCAAGGACTTTCGCGTGTTAGCCACTTCTCTGGTTCTGGTTGCCGCACTGCTGCATGCAACCTGGAACACCTTGATCAAATTCAGCGGCGAGCGCTTGCTGGTCATCGCCAGCATGGATGCCGTGGCATTGGTGTTTGCACTGGTGATGGTCGCTTTCGTGCAGTACCCGCCTGCCGAAGTCTGGCCATGGCTGCTGGCTTCTGCCCTGTTCGAGCAGTTCTATCGTTTCTTGTTGATTCAGGCGTATCGGGCGGGGGACCTGGGGCTGGTCTATCCGCTGATGCGTGGCCTATCACCGTTGGTGGTATTGGCGCTGACACTGACGTTCGCTGGCGAAACGTTAAGCAATCAGCAGATCATTGGCATCATGCTGATTCCGTGTGGCATGGCTTGCCTGCTGTGGCAGGGCGGTGGCGGTGAGCGCTTGCCCTGGTCGATGTTGCCTGTGGTGGCGTTGATCGGCTTGTGCATTGGCTGCTACACCTGGTTCGACGGCCAGGCGATCCGCCTCTGGTCGCAGCCGTTGGACTATCTTGTCTGGTTGACACTGCTCAGTGCCTGGCCCTTTCCGTTGTTGGCCAGCGTCGCTCGGCGCGCGCCTTTCATTCTGTTCTGGCGCTTGCAGTGGCGGTTGGGCCTGGCGGTGGGGTTGTGCGTGCTGTTGAGCTACGCCCTGGTGCTCTGGGCAATGCAGTTGGGTTCGGTGGCCGAGGCGGCGGCATTGCGTGAGGTCAGCGTAATACTGGTGGTGCTGTTTGGAATGCGCTATCTCAAAGAACCTTTCGGCGGCCCCAGGCTCTTAGCTTGTGCTTTGGTATTGATCGGCATGCTGATCATGAAATTCTGACCGTCCAATCGACAAGGACTTTGCCATGACCGTAGCTCTTTGGTGTGTACTGATTGCGTTGTTCCTGCCGATTCTGTGTACCAGCATCGCCAAATTCAGCAGTGGGCGATTCAATCTGCGCCAGAACCACGACCCGCGTGCTTTTCTCGACAAGCTCGAAGGCTTGCCGCGGCGCGCCCATGCCGCGCAGTTGAACAGCTTTGAGGCGTTCCCTGCCTTTGCTGCAGCGGTCATCATTGCCGACATTGTCGGCAATGCTGAGCAGGTCACCCAGGATGTGCTGGCTGTGCTGTATATCACCAGTCGCCTGCTTTACATCATCTGCTACCTGGCTGACTGGGCCGCAGTTCGCTCGTTGGTCTGGTTCGTTGGCGTGGGACTGATCGTGTCGTTCTTCGTGGTGTCCGCCTAGAGAGCCTTTGGCACCTCTGGCAAGGGTGTGCCTTTGGGCCAAAGCAGCCAGATCTGTCCCTGCTGCTTCATGTTGCCAGCAAGCTCGCCTGCTTCGGCGCCTGTGCCCCAGAACAGGTCGGCGCGTACTTCGCCGGTGATCGCGCCACCGGTATCCTGGGCGGCAACCGGTCGAACCACTGGGGCACCGTCGGGGCGGGTGGTCGATAGCCACAGCAAGCTGCCCAAAGGAATGACCTTGCGGTCAATCGCCACGCTGTAACCTGCAGTCAGCGGCACGTTCAGCGAGCCTCGCGGACCTTCATTGCTGTCTGGGCGGCCACTGAAGAATACGTAGCTGGGGTTGCTCGCCAGCAGTTCCGGCACACGCGTCGGGTTAGCCTGTGCCCAGGCGTGAATGCTGCCCATGGTCACGTCTTCTTTTTTCAGCTGACCCTGCTCGACCAGCCAGCGGCCCACCGGACGATAGGGGTGGCCGTTCTGGTCGGCGTAACCGACCCGCAACTGTCGACCGCTGTCGAGCTGGATCCGCCCGGAGCCCTGGATCTGCAGGAACTGCAAGTCCATGGGGTCGGTCAGCCAGGCCAGGACCGGCGCAGGCACACCTTGTTGATTGATAGCTTCGGCAGTGTCATAGGGCTTGAGTGTCCGGCCATCCAGGCGGCCACGCAGGCGCTTGCCCTTGAGTTCCGGGTAGACGCTGTCCAGCGCCACCACGATCATGTCGTCCGGCACGCCGTAAACGGGCACGTGTGCGCTGTCGGTCCGAGTCAGGCTGCCGGGGTAGACCGGCTCGTAGTAACCGGTGATCAGGCCGTTGGCACTGTTTTCACCTGAGCGCATGCTGTAGACATCCAACTGCGATTGGAGAAAGCTGCGGACCTGGCTGCTGTCGCTCGGTACGTTTGCTGCGGCACTACAGGTGTTGGCCCAGATGGCGTCGCGCTTGAGGCGCTCGCAGGCACTGCGCCAGGCTTCGAAGCCCGCCAGCAGATCGCTGTCGCTTACTTGTGGCAGGTCTTTCCAAGTGCCGCTGACGTAAGTGGCAAGCGCGTGCGGTTTGGGTTTCTCCGGACCGCCGCCGTTGCAACCGGCGAGCAGCGCCAGTGCCGAGAACGCCAATCCCAGATGGCGCAGGGAAAATTTCATAAACAGGGTTTCCTTGGCGGTTTGCCTGGGGTTCAGCTGCCTGGGCAAACCGTAGATTTAATAAGGGTATTGGTCTTTGGCGACGAGGCGAGGATACTGGCCGCCTTTTTTCCCGTGAGCCGACGTTACCATGATGCTCAAGCGACTCTCTGTTGTATTGCTGGCCTGCCTGACTCTGACCGCCTGCGGCGGTGTTGATCCCAACTCGCCATTGGGCCAGCGCAAGACCATTTTCAAACAGATGCTCAAGACCAGTGAAGACCTGGGCGGCATGTTGCGAGGACGACTGGCCTTTGACGGGCAGAAGTTCGCCGATGGTGCGGTCAAGCTTGATAACTTGTCCCGTGAACCGTGGAAGCATTTTCCGCAGGTTCGCGAAGACGATGAAACCAGCGCTCGAGCAGAGGTCTGGGAAAAACAGGCGCGTTTCCAGGACTTGGCCCGTCAGTTGGAAACAGCTACCGGTGAACTGGTTGCCGTCACCCGAACCCAGCCACTGAAGGCTGCCGACCTGGCGGCGCCGACCGACAAGGTTGAGGCAGCGTGCAAAGCCTGTCACACCGAATTTCGTAACCATTGAATACGGCCAGCGCGGGGCGAGTCCACTCTCAGAGACAGTTCAGCTAGCCCTGTGGCAGTGGGCAAGCCTCGCGAAAAAAACCTACTTCTCGAGTTGATCCAGCGCTTCTTGCAGTTCTTTCTTGGACTCGGCGAGCTTGTCCTTGCGCTTGTTGATCTTCTCGGCGTCACCCTTTTTCATGGCCTTGTCCAGGTCCTTGGTGCGCTGCGTCACTTCGTGGCGGGCGTCGAGGACTTTCTGTTCGCGTTCTTTGCGTAGGCTGCTATCAGTGCAATGCTCGTTAACCTCACTCAGGGCTTTTTCAAGGCCGGCTTTTTGATAAGGGTTAACGGCTTTATCAATTTGTTGTTGGATATCGGCCTTTTTAGCCGCGCAACCAGTCAGTGCTTCAGTTGACTCGGCGGCCTGCAGCGAAGTTGCGCCGAAGCCAATAGCGGTCAACAGGACGAGGTTGGAAAAAAATTTCATGAGCGCCTCCATTCGGGGCATGGCAGAAAAAAGTTGGGGAAATCCTGCCCTGATTTCCAGAATTAAGGAACCCTTGGTGGGCAATTCGATGGCACGAAAAGAAAATTCCTACAATTTTCAGCTCGGCACTTTTACTGTGCGCGGTGAAATCCTTCGATACCCTGCGCTACCAATTGCGCAGCCAGCGCCTGCACCTGAGGGTGATTGAAAAATGCCTGCAACTGCTCGGCGCGCGTTGACCCGATGCCGGGCATGGCGGACCACTGGCTGGAAGTTCTCGCGGTCAGTGAGGACCAGTCAGTATTCAGCTCGACGTTTAGCGTTGCCGGTACTCCCAAGGCGCGCAACCATTGATGGAAAGGGCGTGCGCGTGCATGTCCAACCCCTTGCAGCAGTCGTGCTGCGCTAGCCGTACTTAGCCCCGGTAGCGGATGCAATTGTGCGTGGGTCAGGGCCAGCCAGTCGGCAAGGTTGTTTACCAGTCCTGCCTCTACCAGTTTGCGCCATGTCGCGACGCCCACGTGCGGCATATCCAGCCCATGCTTACCGCTTAACCAGGTAAGCCGAGCGATGAATTGTTCCTCGCAGTCGTGGCTGGGCTGCCAGCAGCTCAACGGGTGAAACTGCTCACTGGCCGGTGACAAGACTGGCACCCGCTGAACAGTTCGATGAACCACTTGCTCCAAGCGAGGGATGGTCAGGCCGGCCAAGCTTATTGCGACCTGATCGCCGGGGCGGATGTCTGCGGACTGCCATCGAGCCAGCGAGCCGACATTGACTTGAGTGATACGCCGATCATCCAGGGTGATGGGCTTTAACTGCAGGACTGGCGTGATCTTGCCAGTGCGACCGATTCTGAAGTGCACATCACGTACTTCAGCCAAGGCTTGGCGAAAGGGATATTTCCAGGCAGCAATCCAGTGGGGTGCTTTGGCTTGCCAGCGTTGCGCCGGCGGTCGACTGTCCTGGCGCAGGACCACGCCGTCAGTGGCAAACGGCAGCGCCGATTGGTACCACTGCCGGCGCCAATGGGCGGCTTCTTCCTGGCTTGCGATGGCAACGCTGTAGCGCTGGCTGTCGGCAAAACCCAACTCGGCCAGCTTGGCCAGGCGCTCAAGTTGCGTCGCGGGACCCTCGGGCCAGTCCCAGACGAATAAACCAACACCGGCGCCCAGATCATCGGTCAACTGTTTGCGGGCCATCAGTCCGGCCACGGTACCGCGGGCGCCGATTCCTCCAGCAGTCGATTGCACATGGCTGTCGAGGCGCCAATAAAGCTCCCCTTGGAGGGTGATGTCGAGGGGCTGCGGTAGGGTTCGGGTGATGCTGGCGAGGTAAGGAACATGTCGGCTCCAGTCATGGCCCTGGCGACCATCGCCACGGCTGAGCAGTTGCACCAGTTGGCCCTGCTGGTAGATCAGCGTGACCGCGACGCCGTCTACCTTGGGTTGAATCCAGATGTCCTGTTTGCCGTTCATCCAGCGAGCGACTGCTTGATCATCAATCAGTTTTGCAACGCCTGTGTGTGCAATGGGATGGTCTATCGGACCACGAGCGCTGGCGAGCGGATTATCGACGCCGTGCAGACTGAAACAACCTTGCAGGTACTTCAGGTGTTCACGGCTCTGGTCATAGATTTCGTCGGCCACCAGCGAGATGCCCAAGCGATGGTAGTGTTCATCCCATCTGGTCAGGGATTCGCGTAACTGGGTCACTTCAATACGCGCGCGCTCGGATGTCCACGTTGGGCACTCCTGCGCCTGGGTTGTGGATAAATACAGCGCGAAAAGAACAGCGAGCAGCTTGGGCAACATGGCCAGCATCCTTGCATGGCGAGAACGAATCCTCAGCCTAGGCAATCACCGCGTTCGGTGCGTTCCTCACTTGTCAGTCGATATGTCATGAAAAAGCCCCAGCCGATCACTCGGCTGGGGCTCTCTCGCAACTGAGCGCTTGCGGCTTCTAATTAGAGACCGGCAGCAGCACGCAGGTTGTCAACGCGGTCAGTACGTTCCCAGGTGAAGGTCGTGAAGGTGTCGTCACCCACTGTCTTCTGCTGCGGAGTACGGCCGAAATGGCCGTAGGCTGCAGTTTCCTGATACATCGGGTGCAACAGGTCGAGCATGGTGGTGATGGCGTACGGACGCAGGTCGAAGCACTCACGCACCAGTTGAACGATCTTGTCGTCGGAGATCTTGCCGGTGCCGAAGGTGTTCAGCGAAATGGAGGTTGGCTGAGCTACACCGATAGCGTAGGACACCTGGATCTCGCAGCGCTCGGCAAGGCCAGCAGCGACGATGTTCTTGGCCACGTAGCGACCAGCGTAGGCGGCAGAACGGTCAACCTTGGATGGATCCTTGCCGGAGAAAGCGCCGCCGCCGTGACGGGCCATACCGCCGTAGGAGTCGACAATGATCTTGCGGCCGGTCAGGCCACAGTCGCCCACCGGACCACCGATGATGAACTGGCCAGTCGGGTTGATGTGGAACTGGGTGTCCTTGTGCAACAACTCCGCAGGCAGGGTCTGTTTGACGATCAGCTCCATGACCGCTTCCTGCAGGTCTTTTTGCGACACTTCAGGGTTGTGCTGGGTGGACAGGACCACGGCGTCGATGCCGACGACTTTGCCGCCTTCATAGCGGCAGGTCACCTGGGACTTGGCATCCGGGCGCAGCCATGGCAGCAGGCCGGACTTGCGTGCTTCAGCCTGGCGCTCGACCAGACGGTGGGAGAAGCAGATCGGTGCAGGCATCAGCACGTCGGTTTCATTGCTGGCATAACCGAACATCAGGCCCTGGTCGCCAGCGCCCTGGTCTTCCGGCTTGCTGCGGTCAACGCCTTGAGCGATGTCTACCGATTGCTTGCCGATGATGTTCATGACCGCGCAGGTCGCGCCGTCGAAGCCGACGTCGGAGCTGTTGTAGCCGATGTCGACGATAACCTTGCGGACGATATCTTCCAGGTCTACCCAAGCCGACGTGGTGACTTCACCGGCGATGATCGCAACACCCGTTTTAACCAGGGTTTCGCACGCTACACGTGCGTATTTGTCCTGGGTAATGATGGCGTCCAGCACTGCATCCGAAATCTGGTCGGCGATTTTGTCCGGATGCCCTTCAGACACGGACTCGGAGGTGAAAAGGGAGTATTCGCTCATCTCGACGGGTTCCTAAAATTTACCGATGTTGAGTGTCGCCAGTCGGTCGCTGAAAGTGGCGGACCTGAATCTGGAAACCATTACGTAAGCCCACATATAGGCTGTCCCCGGGAGCCAGTCCCGCTGCGCTGGCCCAACGGGCCAGGTCGTCCTGCTCAAAGCCTAGCCAGATATCGCCACAGGCCTCTCTGGCCCAGCTTTGGTCGTGGCTGCACAACTCTGTTATCAACAGGCTACCGCCTGCCTTCACACGGTTGGCCAACTGCCGCAGGGCTTCGGCCGGGGCGCTGAAATGGTGCAGGACCATGTTCAGCACTACGCAGTCGGCTTCCACATCCGTTGCACTGAGTGCATCGGCCAACTGCAGGTTCACATTGACCAGGCCTTCGCGATGACAGACCTGGCGCGCCAGCTCGAGCATGGTCGGGCTGTTGTCCAGTGCGGTGACCCGAGTGAAGCGTCGGGCCAGCTCGGGCAGAAATTCACCATCGCCAGGGCCCACTTCTAGTGCGCTGGCGTCATGGTCAAAGCTTAGTTTGTCGATCAATGCCAATAGGCTTTCGCGATATTGCGGCAGTCCGGCGATCAGGTCTTGCTGAGCACGAAATTTTTCTTCTGTGCGCAGGAAGAAATCCTGGCTGGTCACGGCCCGGCGTTGCTGGACCTGACCGATGCGATCCTGCACGTCTTGCGCCAGGCTCAGCGCATCGACCTCTTCGAGCAGCGCCGCATGCAGCTTGCCGCCAAGGCGCATCCCATCGGGCAGGGCGCGTCGGTAGAAAATTGCGTTGCCTTCGCGCCGGGTCGCTACCAGTCCGGCCTGGGCCAGGACCTTGAGGTGGTGGCTGATGCCGGACTGGCCAATGGCGAATATCTGCGCCAATTCCAGTACGCCGAAGGAATCGCTGGCCAATGCCCGCAGTACATTGAGGCGCAGCGGATCGCCGCTGGCTTTGCACAAGGCAGCCAGTTCGTCATTTTGCTCGAGGCGGATCGACGACGCAGGAAGGTTCATGGGGCCGCAGTCTAGTCAGGCGGCGGCATCGTCGCAAGGGCAATATCAAAAAGTTTTGATATTGCGTGATGAGCGGGTCAATTCGTCGCAGCGCGTACGACGGATCCTGCTGTTTGCCCTGATTAACGCCTGATTCTTGTCTCAATCACAGGAAAATCATGCTGCATCGACCATCCGTCATTGCCCCCGAGCACGTGCCTGGGCGAAAATGGCCGCCTTTTTTCGTTTCATAATTAATTCAAGCCCCAGGAGATAAGCGATGCCCAGCCGTCGTGAACGTGCCAACGCCATTCGTGCCCTTAGCATGGATGCCGTGCAAAAGGCCAACAGCGGCCATCCAGGTGCCCCTATGGGCATGGCGGATATCGCTGAGGTTCTTTGGCGCGACTATTTGAAACACAGCCCAAGCAACCCGAATTTCGCTGACCGTGACCGCTTTGTGTTGTCCAACGGCCACGGCTCGATGCTGATCTATTCGCTGCTGCACCTGACCGGCTACGACCTGTCGATTGACGACCTGAAGAGCTTCCGTCAGTTGCACAGCCGCACCCCGGGTCACCCGGAATTCGGTTATACCGCAGGCGTCGAGACCACCACCGGTCCGCTCGGCCAAGGTCTGGCCAACGCTGTTGGTTTTGCACTTGCCGAAAAAGTCATGGGCGCCCAGTTCAACCGCCCAAACCATAACATCGTCGACCACCACACCTACGTATTCCTGGGTGACGGTTGCATGATGGAAGGTATTTCCCACGAAGTCGCTTCCCTGGCTGGCACCCTGGGCCTGGGCAAGCTGATCGCTTTCTACGATGACAACGGTATCTCCATCGACGGCGAAGTCGAAGGCTGGTTCACCGATGACACGCCAAAGCGTTTTGAAGCGTACAACTGGCAGGTAATCCGCAACGTCGACGGCCATGACGCCGACGAGATCAAGACCGCCATCGACACCGCTCGCAAGAGTGAGCAGCCGACCTTGATCTGCTGCAAGACCATCATCGGTTTCGGATCGCCAAACAAGCAAGGCAAGGAAGATTGCCACGGTGCCCCACTGGGCAACGATGAAATCGCCCTGGCACGCAAAGAGCTGAACTGGAACCATGGCCCGTTCGAAATCCCGGCCAACATCTACGCCGAGTGGGATGCCAAGGAAGCCGGCAAGGCTGTCGAAGCCGAGTGGGACAAGCGCTTCGCTGCCTACGCGGCCGCCTTCCCTGAGCTGGCCAGCGAGCTCAAGCGTCGTCTGAGCGGCGAGCTGCCGGCTGATTTCTCCGAGAAGGCTGCTGCCTACATCGCTGAAGTCGCCGCCAAAGGCGAAACCATCGCCAGCCGTAAAGCCAGCCAGAACACCCTGAACGCCTTCGGCCCGTTGTTGCCTGAATTTCTCGGTGGCTCGGCAGACCTGGCCGGCTCCAACCTGACCCTGTGGAAAGGTTGCAAGGGTGTCAGCGCTGAAGATGCCAGTGGCAACTACATGTTCTACGGCGTGCGCGAGTTCGGCATGACCGCAATCATGAACGGTGTTGCCCTGCACGGCGGCCTGGTGCCTTACGGCGCGACCTTCCTGATGTTCATGGAATATGCCCGCAACGCAGTACGCATGTCGGCGTTGATGAAGCAGCGTGTGATTCACGTCTACACCCACGACTCTATCGGTCTGGGCGAAGACGGCCCGACGCACCAGCCGATCGAGCAACTGACCAGCCTGCGCAGTACGCCGAACCTGGACACTTGGCGTCCAGCCGACGCCGTCGAATCGGCGGTGTCCTGGAAGCACGCTCTGGAACGCAAGGACGGCCCTTCGGCGCTGATCTTCTCGCGTCAGAACCTGCAGCACCAGGACCGTGATGCCCAGCAGATCGCTGACATCAGCCGCGGTGGTTATGTACTGAGGGACTGCGCAGGCGAGCCTGAGCTGATCCTGATCGCCACCGGTTCCGAAGTGGGCCTGGCGGTTCAGGCTTTCGACAAGCTGACTGAGCAAGGCCGCAAGGCTCGCGTCGTGTCGATGCCATGCACCAGCGTGTTCGACGCTCAGGATGCCGCCTACAAGCAGTCGGTTCTGCCTCTGCAAGTCGGTTCGCGTATCGCTATCGAAGCTGCCCATGCGGACTTCTGGTACAAGTATGTCGGTCTTGAAGGCCGCGTCATCGGCATGACCACCTACGGCGAATCGGCGCCTGCGCCGGCTTTGTTCGAAGCGTTTGGTTTCACCCTGGACAACATCCTGGGTACTGCTGAAGAGCTGCTGGAAGACTGATCCTGGCGGTGTCGGCTTAATCGCGGGGCAAGCCCGCTCCCACAGCTCTCTGCTGTGGGGGTGGACTTGCCCCGCGATGGCCTCACCCGAGAAAACGTTCTGTTCCGTGAGCATCCCCATGCCCCAACCGCGTCCTTACAAAGTTGCACTCAACGGCTACGGCCGTATTGGTCGTTGCGTTTTACGCGCGCTCTTTGAACGAGGGGCGAAGGCGGGCTTCGAGATCGTTGCACTGAACGACCTGGCCGATCAGGCCAGTATCGAATACCTGACACGCTTCGACTCCACCCACGGGCGTTTTCCCGGTGAGGTGAAGGTCGATGGCGACTGTCTGCATATCAATGGCGACTGCGTGAAGGTTTTACGCAGTGCTACCCCGGAAGGTATCGACTGGGCGGCGCTGGATGTCGACCTGGTCCTGGAGTGTTCGGGAGCCTACAACACGCGTGCCGATGCCCTGCGCTTCCTCGAAGCAGGTGCGCCGCGGGTGTTGTTCTCCCAGCCCATGGCCAGTGAAGTCGATGTCGATGCAACCGTGGTCTACGGCATCAACCAGGATTGCCTCGATGGCAGTGAACGGCTGGTTTCCAACGCCTCCTGTACCACCAACTGCGGCGTGCCGCTGTTGCGTGTGCTGGACCAGGCTTTTGGCCTTGAGTATGTGTCGATCACCACGATCCATTCGGCCATGAACGATCAGCCGGTCATCGACGCCTATCACCATGAAGACTTGCGCCGGACACGTTCGGCTTTCCAGTCGGTGATCCCAGTCTCCACGGGGCTGGCGCGAGGTATCGAACGTCTGCTGCCGGAACTTGCCGGACGAATTCAGGCCAAAGCGGTACGTGTGCCTACCGTCAACGTGTCGTGCCTGGACATAACCCTGCAGACCGCCCGCGACACGACCGCGGCCGAGGTCAACCAGGTGCTGCGTGATGCGGCCCTGAGCGGACCGCTCAAGGGCCTGCTGGCCTACACTGAGCTGCCGCACGCCAGTTGTGATTTCAACCATGACCCGCATTCGGCCATCGTCGATGCCAGCCAGACCCGCGTGTCCGGCCCTCGGCTGGTGAACCTGCTGGCCTGGTTCGACAACGAATGGGGTTTTGCCAACCGTATGCTCGACGTTGCAGAACACTATCTGCACGTTGTCAATCAAACCCGCTCCACTTGTAAACAGCCCTGAAGGACTGCATTCATGACCGTGTTGAAGATGACCGACCTCGACCTGCAAGGTAAGCGCGTACTGATCCGCGAAGACCTCAACGTTCCTGTAAAGGACGGTGTGGTTGCGAGTGATGCGCGTATCCTGGCTTCGCTGCCGACCATCAAGCTGGCGCTGGAAAAGGGCGCGGCCGTGATGGTCTGCTCGCACCTGGGCCGTCCGAGCGAAGGTGAATTCTCTGCCGAGAACAGCCTCAAGCCGGTTGCTGAGTATCTGAGCAAGGCGTTGGGCCGTGAAGTGCCACTGGTTGCCGACTACCTGGACGGTGTCGACGTCAAGGCTGGCGACATCGTGCTGTTCGAAAACGTGCGCTTCAACAAGGGCGAGAAAAAGAACGCTGACGAGCTGGCGCAGAAATACGCTGCCCTGTGTGACGTGTTCGTGATGGACGCTTTCGGCACTGCGCACCGCGCCGAGGGTTCGACCCACGGCGTTGCCAAGTTCGCCAAAGTCGCTGCCGCAGGCCCACTGCTGGCGGCCGAGCTGGAAGCCCTGGGCAAGGCCCTGAAAGCCCCGGCCAAGCCGATGGCTGCCATTGTTGCCGGTTCCAAGGTATCGACCAAGCTCGACGTTCTCAACAGCCTGAGCCAGATCTGCGACCTGCTGATCGTTGGCGGCGGCATTGCCAACACGTTCCTGGCAGCCGCGGGTCACCCGGTTGGCAAGTCGCTGTACGAACCTGACTTGATCGACACCGCCAAGGCCATCGCTGCCAAGGTCAACGTACCGCTGCCAGTGGACGTTGTCGTCGCCAAGGAGTTCGCTGAAAGCGCCGTTGCCACCGTCAAGCGGGTTGCCGATGTTGCCGAAGACGACATGATCCTGGACATCGGCCCGCAAACAGCGGCCAGTTTCGCCGAGCTGCTGAACTCGTCCAAGACTGTTTTGTGGAACGGCCCGGTCGGTGTGTTCGAGTTCGATCAGTTCGGTAACGGCACCAAGGTGCTGGCCCAGGCTATCGCTGACAGCGCCGCGTTTTCGATCGCCGGTGGTGGCGACACCTTGGCTGCCATTGATAAATATGGCGTTGCCGAGCAAATCTCCTACATTTCTACCGGTGGTGGTGCATTCCTCGAGTTCGTCGAGGGCAAAGTCCTGCCAGCAGTGGAAGTACTGGAACAACGGGCCAAGGCCTGATCCGCTCAGCGCCTGGCAAAAGGAGCGACCTGATGGTCAAGCGACTGCCGATGTTTGTCCTGGTCGGGATGCTGGGCGCCTGTTCCAGCACGCCGGAGCAAGGGGCCGAAAAGCCGGGCGCGCCGAAAGGCGGTTGCTATCAATCGCAATGGCAGGCGGAAACTGTGCCGGTGATTAACAAGCGCCTCGGCCCGGATGGTCTGGAAAAATATGACGACGAACATCAGCGCCTGGCTCCGGGTTGCCCTTGATCGGTTGACGGCAACCTACCGGCCAGTTTGTGGTCTGCTAGAGGATATTGCATGAAAGGTGTCGTGGCCCTGATGGCCCTGGCAGTTCTGGGCGGATGCTCAAGCTTCACCTCTGCCCCGGCGCCGACCGACAATTGGACCCGCTGGGTGTGTGACAGTCAGGCCGAAGTGCTCTGGCGTTTTGCCGACAGCAGTCGGCAGAGCCTGGACGTTCGTCTGGGTGGCGGTGACCAGGTCTATCGGCTGGACGCCGAGCCGGGTGCGTCGGGTGCGCTGTATAGCGATGGCGTCCTGGCGTTCCACAACAAAGGTGACGAAGGCCTGGTTTACTGGGTCGCCACCAACGATTTGATAGGGCGCGGCTGCAAGGCGCCGTGACTGGCCGGGCCGCATGACGCGGCCCACACTACTTGAATAGCAACCGCCACTGCGGCAGGCTTGCACGAAAAACGACGCTTGTCGGGAGAGAGATACACAATGGCACTCATCAGTATGCGCCAGATGCTGGACCACGCCGCCGAGTTCGGCTACGGCGTTCCAGCTTTCAACGTCAACAACCTCGAGCAGATGCGCGCCATCATGGAAGCTGCCGACAAGACCGACTCCCCGGTAATTGTCCAGGCATCGGCCGGTGCCCGCAAATACGCGGGAGCCCCTTTCCTGCGCCACTTGATCCTGGCTGCCATCGAAGAGTTCCCGCACATTCCGGTGTGCATGCATCAGGATCACGGTACCAGCCCTGACGTTTGTCAGCGTTCGATCCAACTGGGCTTTAGCTCGGTCATGATGGACGGCTCGCTGGGCGAAGACGGCAAAACCCCAACCGACTACGAATACAACGTTCGTGTAACTCAGCAAACCGTGGCCATGGCCCACGCTTGCGGTGTTTCGGTCGAAGGTGAGCTGGGTTGCCTGGGTTCGCTGGAAACCGGCATGGCTGGCGAAGAAGACGGTATCGGCGCTGAAGGGATCCTGGATCACAGCCAGATGCTGACCGATCCGGAAGAAGCGGCCGACTTCGTCAAGAAGACCCAGGTCGATGCCCTGGCTATCGCCATCGGCACCAGCCACGGCGCTTACAAGTTCACCAAGCCACCTACCGGTGATGTCCTGGCGATCGACCGTATCAAGGAAATCCACAAGCGCATTCCTAACACTCACCTGGTCATGCACGGTTCCTCTTCGGTCCCGCAAGAGTGGTTGGCGATCATCAACCAGTACGGCGGCGACATCAAGGAAACCTACGGCGTGCCAGTCGAGGAGATCGTTGAAGGCATCAAGTACGGCGTTCGCAAGGTCAACATCGACACTGACCTGCGCCTGGCGTCTACCGGTGCAATGCGTCGCCTGATGGCCCAGAACCCAAGCGAGTTCGACCCGCGCAAGTTCTTCGGCGCCACCGTAACTGCCATGCGCGATGTCTGCATCGCCCGTTACGAAGCCTTCGGTACCGCCGGCAACGCTTCGAAGATCAAGCCGATCTCTCTGGAAGGCATGTTCCAGCGTTACCTCAAGGGTGAGCTGGCCGCCAAGGTCAACTGAGCCCCGAGTAAACGAAAACCCGCAGAAATGCGGGTTTTTTGTGTCTTTCACGGCAGTAATAGGAAATTAATGGCCTGAGCAGTCAGACCGTTAGTCGGCTTCTGGAACTTTACACCGGTGATGGCAATCTGATGACTTCAGAATCAGGCCCGTCAGGTCTAGAGTTAATCTCGGATTTCAGCCGAAATCCGATGTCAGTTTCAAAAGAGAAGCAGCATGGATTGCGCGCAACCTCATTCAACCGATGGCGGTTCTGTTTTACTGGTCGTCGACGATTATCCTGAAAATCTGATCAGCATGCGTGCCCTGCTGGCCCGTCAGGACTGGCAAGTACTTACCGCAAGCTCCGGAACGGAAGCATTGAGCGCGCTGCTTGAGCATGATGTCGATCTGGTGCTGCTGGACGTACAGATGCCCGGGATGGATGGCTTTGAAGTGGCCCGGCTGATGCGCGGAAGCAAACGTACGCGCCATACCCCAATCATTTTCCTTACCGCCAACGAGCAGTCCCACGCTGCCGTACTCAAGGGCTATGCCAGCGGTGCGGTGGATTACCTGTTCAAACCCTTCGACCCGCAGATACTCAGGCCTAAGGTACAGGCCTTGCTGGAGCAACAGCACAACCGTCGTTCGCTGCAGCGTTTGAGTCACGACCTTGAAACAGAACGGGCCTTCAACGCGTCGGTACTCGAAAATGCCGCCGAGGGCATTCTGGTAGTCGCCGATGATGGCTTGATCCGTTTTGCCAACCCGGCCATATCCTTCTTGCTCGATGCACCCTTCGATCAACTTGAGGGAATAAGCCTGCTGAACTTCATCCAGTCGCCAGATTCGACCCTGTGGGCCGATTCGGCGTTCTATCAGGCTTTTTTGCAGCGCGAAACCCTGCGTATCCATGATGCCGTGCTGCGTACTGCGGGCGGACATCCAATTCCTGTGGCGCTGTCGTGTGCGCCGTTGCCAACTGAGCAGCGCGCCCTGGTGGTCACGGTGCTGGACATGTCCGTGGTGCGCAACCTGCATCAACAACTCGAGTACCAGGCCATCACCGATCCGCTGACCGGCCTGCTCAATCGGCGTGGCTTCTATCAGGTGGCGGAGAGTGCGCTGTTGCTCAATGAACGTTCTGAGCGGCCACAGGCATTGTTGTTTCTGGACCTGGACGGTTTCAAACGTATCAACGACTCATTGGGGCATGAAGCCGGTGATCGCGTACTCAACTGGGTGGCCGGACAATTGAAGGATTGCCTGGGCACCTGTGCGATTCTCGCGCGCATGGGCGGCGATGAATTCACCGCATTGCTCGATTCGCTGGAATACCCCGAGCAGGCTGCGCGTTTTGCCGAAAAGCTCATCGAACGGATGTCGATCTACCAAGAGATCGATGGCCTTGAGGTTACGCTTGGGGTAAGTATCGGGATTGCTACTTACCCTGAGTGCGGCGGCAGCCTCGATGGGCTTCTTCGCGCTGCCGATGCGGCGATGTATGCGGCCAAGCAGTCGGGTCGTCAGCAGTATCGCTACTATGACAAGGACCTCAATGGTCGCGCACGTTCGCGCCTGATGCTTGAAGACAGCGTGCGTGGCGCCATCGAACACAAGGAATTCAGTCTGGTCTACCAGCCCCAGGTGGCCCTGGCCGATGGCCGGCTGCGAGGTTTTGAGGCGTTGCTGCGCTGGCGCCATCCCAGCGTCGGTGATGTGCCGCCGGGTTTGTTCATTCCGCTGCTTGAAGAAGCTCGTCTGATCACCCGACTGGCCAGCTGGATATACCTCAACGGCGCGGCACAACGGCGAGCCTGGTACGAGCGTTACGATGCCGATGTGGTGGTAGCAATCAGCTTGAGCCAAGTGCAGTTCAGCATGCCCAACCTGGTTGATGAGTTGACACGGGTAATTGCCGGCCAGGAGCTTCAACCCCACCAGTTGGAGGTGGAAATTGCCGAGACTTCGCTGCAATACAACCTCGAGGATGGTGTAAAACAGCTGGAAAAACTGCAAGCGCTGGGGGTGAGGATTGCCCTGGACGACTTCGGTGCCAATGCCTGTTCGTTGCGCATGCTGCGCGATCTACCCATCGATACGCTCAAGCTCGATCGACAACTGATCGCGCCATTGCCAGGTTCCACAACGGATGCGGCGATGGTCCGGTGTGTGATCGAATTATGCCGGGAGTACCGGATCACTGTTGTTGCAGAAGGGGTCGAGACAACGGAGCAGGCTGATTGGCTGCGCGCCAACGGCTGTGATTACGTCCAGGGCTTTCTGTTGGCTCATCCCTTGACCGAAGACGATGCGAGCGAGTTTCCGCGCTTTTTTGACTGGCAGCAGGTGTAGTTGGGTAAACTGCTGCTTTGCTCCGCTGCTGCCTGAATCATGATCGCGCTCAAATACCTGCAAGCCTATCCGCCCGCCCTGCAAGACCAGGTCCGCCAATTGATTGCCAGCAATCGGCTGGGCGACTACTTGCAGCAGCGCTACCCGCAACGCCATGACGTGCAGAGTGACAAGGCGTTGTACAGCTATGCCCAGAGCCTCAAGCAGGAATACCTGCGAAATGCGCCAAACCTGGACAAAGTGCTGTTCGACAACCGCTTGGACCTGACCCATCGCGCACTGGGCCTGCATACCGCGGTTTCACGCGTGCAGGGCGGCAAGTTGAAGGCGAAGAAAGAAATCCGTATCGCCTCGCTGTTCAAGGACGCGGCGCCGGAGTTCCTGAAGATGATCGTGGTGCACGAGTTGGCTCACTTGAAAGAAACCGAGCACAACAAAGCCTTCTACCAGCTCTGCGAACACATGCAGCCGGGCTACCATCAACTTGAGTTCGACCTGCGTGTCTACCTGACTTACCGCGAGCTGCCTGTCATAGGGTGAGCCGCGAGGACCTGCCAATGGATGTGAGCAAGACCAAGACCAGCTTCTATCGACGCTTGTACGTTGCCTGGTTGATCGACAGTCAGACTGCCAGCAGTGTGCCGGCCTTGATGGAAGCCACCGGCATGCCGCGACGCACCGCCCAGGACACGATTGCCGCGTTGGCCGACCTGGATATCGTGTGCGAGTTCGAACAGCAAGAAGGCGCTCGCAATCACGCCGGACATTACCGGATTCGTGATTGGGGAGCGATCGACAAAGAGTGGATCATCCAGCATTTACGTCAGATTCGAGAGGTGCTCGGGTACCCCTGAGCAGGGGTTGCAGAAACGGCTGAGTCCGCTTCTGCAAGATCTGCCGCGGCCGCGATTCAGCCGCGGCGCATACCGATATGAGGAATGTTGTCCTCCAGGTACTCCTCGCCTGCCACCAGGAAGCCATAGCGCCCGTAATAGCTCTGCAAGTGTGATTGCGCCGATAGATAGACGGGCACACCAGGCCAGTTTTTTTCCGCCTGTTCGAGCGCCTCTTCCAGCAGCTTGTTGCCCAATCCCTGGCCACGCGCCGAGGGCGCGGTAACCACGCGGCCGATGACCACGTCGCCACCCTGGGATTCGGGGTCTAGCAGGCGCAGATAGGCTTTGAGCTCATCGTTCTGCCAACCCATCAGGTGACAGGTATCGCCCACCAGATCCTGGCCGTCGACTTCCTGGTAGGCGCACCTTTGCTCGACTACAAAGACTTCGGTACGAAGCTGCAGGATTGCATAAAGTTGTTCCTTGCCAAGGTCGCTGTGATGCTTGCAGATCCAGTCAATGGACATAGTAGGTTCCCGGACGGTTGATTGACCTGATCATCGCAGAAGGTAGGGGCAAGGACGAGGGTGAAATTGCCATAATTCAACACAGGAAGTGACGCGGCTCAAGATAGAGGCCATTTGATATCATTGCCTCTGCCTCGAAGCTTTATCTTTGTGTAATCTGCGCAGATGCGCTTCCAGCGTTATCTCTCAAGCAGTTGAAATCAATGACGTGTATTGACGCGTTTACTGAAGGATTTGGGCATGGCAGCACTGCTTCGAGTCTTGGGTTTGCTTGGATTGCTGTTGGCGTTGAACACCGCGCATGCGCAAAAGCTGCGCTTGGTTGCGGATGTCTGGCCACCTTTTACCGGCGCTGATTTGCCCGGCGGTGGTCTGGCGACAGTTATCGTCACCACCGCTTTGCACCGCGCCGGCTACGACAGCGAGTTCGAGCAAGCACCCTGGGCACGGGCGTTGATGGGGGTGGAGGAAGGGCGTTACGACGTGTTGGTAAATGCTTGGTTCAATGACAGCCGCACCCTTATCGGCGCGTTTTCCACCAGCTATCTGACCAACCGTATTCGTCTGCTCAAGCGTAAGGGCGATCCGCTGAAGTTCAAGACCCTGGGTGACCTTTCCCCCTATCCCATTGCAGTTGTTCGCGACTACGCCTATTCGCCTGCGTTCGATACGGATGCGCGTTTGCAGAAGATACCGGTGCGCAACTTTTCTGTTGCGGTACGCATGCTGGCTGCTGGCAGGGTGGGGCTGACGGTCGAAGACGAGCAGGTAGCCCGCTACATGCTGCAACGCGAGCCCCGTTCGCTGCGCGACAGTGTCGAGTTCGTCGACAAGCCGCTTGGCGAAAACACCCTGCACATATTGGTGAGTCTGAAAAATCCCCGGCATGAGCAAATCATTGCCGGCTTCAATCGCGCCATCAAGGAGATGAGGGCAGATGGCAGCTACGATCGACTTCTCAAGCGTTCAGGGTTCTGATCACTGCGGCGTATCTTTGATCAGGTGCGCCGCCAAGGTGCGCAGCGGGCCCAACTGACGGCAGATCAGCGCCAATTGGGTCTGCACCAGTCGCTGGTTTTCCTCAAGCTCTTCGGGCATTTGCTCAAGCTCATTGGCCAGCGCCTCTTCGGCATCGCTGTGAATCGCCACAGGCAGTTTACTGGCCAGTCCTTCGGCGATTTCATCCAGGCTGTTGGCCAGGCTGGCCCCGGCGCCATCGATCAGGTGTTCGTGGACGTCGGCAGGCAATGTAGTCTCGCGGTGCGCACCCAGTCCTGACAGATAGCTGAGCAGCGTATGCGACAGCACCAGGAAGCGAAAGCCGACATCGGCCTCTTTGCGAAAATGCCCAGGCTCCATCAGCATGTTGGCCAAGGTGGTCGACAGTGCCGCATCGGCATTGTGGGCGTTGCGCCGGGCCAGGCGATAGGCCAGGTCGTCGCTTTTACCCTGGGCGTACTGCTGCATGATCTGGCGCAAGTAGGTGCTGTTGCAGCTCAGGGTATTGGCCAGCACTTTGTTCAGGCGCCGGCCCTGCCAGTCCGGAAGAAACAGAAACACCGCGAGGATCGCGATCAGACTGCCAACCAGGGTATCGAACAGGCGTGGAAGAAACAGCCCATAGCCATCGCCGACCTGATTGAAGCAGAACAGCACCATCAGGGTAATTGCAGCGGTGGCCAGGGTATAGCGGGTGGTGCGATTGACGAAGAACACCACGCCTGCTGCAACCGCGAACAGCGACTGGATAATCGGGCTCGGGAACAGGTCGAACAGCGCCCAGCCAACGGTCAGGCCAATGCCGGTGCCCATGATTCGCTGCACCAGCTTGCGCCGGGTTGCACCGTAGTTGGGCTGGCAGACAAACAAGGTTGTGAGGATGATCCAGTAGCCTTGGGTCGGGTGAATCAGATGCACCATGCCATAGCCAATCGACAAGGCCAGTGGCAGTCGCAGCGCGTGGCGGAACAATAGCGAGGTGGGCGTCAGTTGCTGACGCAGGCGATTCCAGACATCGGCCAAGTTTCGCGGCGAACGGTCGAGCAGGCTGCTGTCGCTGGCATCGGCCAGGGTGTCGGGGTTACTTGCATCGCTGAGCAGGCGGTCGAGCGTTGCCAGGTTTGCTGCCAGCGCGCGCAGCGAGCGCAGCAGACCGCGCCAGGCGGGGTTGCTCTGGATACGCAAGTGTTCGAGGGAGGCGTTCAAGTCTTCCAGGGCCTGGGCAAAACCGGTGTCGTAGGTGAACGGCTGGCGTAACTGGATCGACTCGGACAGTTGCTGGCAGGCTACACCTTGTTGGCGCAGCAGGCGCTGACAGCGGAACAGTACGTCGCTGTGGAAGAACGCTTCGGTCAGGGCGTTATAAGGGTAGTGCGATGAGCTGGCTCGCTCATGAATGTCCTGAGCGAGAAAATACAACTTCAGGTAGCGGCTGACCTTTGAGCCTGGGCGACCGTTGCCGACCCGGTGCAAAATGACTTCCTTGGCGGCATTGAGTGCGGCCACTACCCGGCCATTTTGCTGGGCAAGTTCCAGGCGCCGCGCTTCCACGTCCAACTGGCGGATGGGTTCGAACAGGCTGGCCTTGAGTTTCAAGTAACGCCCCAGTTCCCGGAACAGCCGCGCCAGGCTTTGCTGTACCGGTTGATTGGAAAACAGCGCCTGCCACAACACGGAAAGAAAGCCGTACCAGGCGGCGCCGGCCACCAGCAGCAGGGGTTCGTGCCAGAAGTCGGTAACTTCGCCGCCGCGCTGGTCCACGCCGATCATGGTATAGACCGATAGAATCAGCGTGGCCGAGGCAATTGCGCCATAGCGTTCACCCAAGGCGCCGAGCATGGTCAGGGCAAAGCTGGCCAGTGCCAGGGCGCAGACAAATATGAGCGGGTAGGGGAACAGCAACTCCACTGCCAGTGCGGCAACCGTGAAGCACACCAGGGTCACCGCCAAGGCATTCAAGCGGCCTTGCCAGTTATCGTCGGTTTCAGCCAGGGCACTGGCAATAATGCCCAGGAACAACGGGATCAGCAGATTCATCTCATCCTGATACCAGCACAGCAACATGCTGCCGGTCAGAGCGATGAGTACGCGGATGGCATAGCTGAACTTGTCCAGCGCCCAGATACGGCGCAACGATTGGCTGAACGAGGAGGATGACATGTCGGGTAGGCAGGCCTTGGGCGATGATCGAAATTGAGCCAGTCAGATGGCGACCGTATTACGGATGCCTCTGACCAGCAAAATTTGTTCCTTGATGCGCTGATTCTATCGCGAAGGTTAGACGAACTGCGCGGCCGCATAGGCCGATGCCCAGGCCCACTGGAAGTTGAAACCGCCCAGGTGACCGCTGACATCGAGTACTTCACCGATAAAGTACAGGCCAGGGCTTTTCAGCGACTCCATGGTTTTGGAGGACACTTCCCGGGTATCGACGCCGCCCAGGGTCACTTCTGCGGTGCGATAGCCTTCGGTTCCAGCCGGAACCACCTGCCAGGCGCCAAGCTTGTCGCTGACCTTGGCTAGTTCCGCAGGGGTGTATTGCTTCATTGGCTTGGAGTCGAACCAGTGCTCGCTGAGCAGGTTGGCCATTTTCTTGGTGAAGACTTCGCCCAGCAGGGTTTTCAATTCGCTGTTGGGGCGTTCGGCCTGTTGCTGTTGCAGCCAGCTCAAGGCGTCGTGATCCGGTAGCAGGTTGATTTCAACCGTGTCGCCCGCTTCCCAGAACGACGAGATCTGCAGGATTGCCGGCCCGCTCAGGCCACGGTGGGTGAACAGGAGGTTTTCGCGGAAGCTGGTGCCATTGCAACTGGCGATGCAGTCCACGGAACTGCCGGACAGCTCTGTGCAGATCCCCTTGAGCACCGGCTCGGTGATGGTAAACGGCACCAGCGCTGCGCGCGTTGGCAGCAGGTTGTGACCGAACTGGCGAGCCACTTGATAGCCGAAGCCGGTGGCGCCCAGGGTTGGAATCGATAGGCCCCCCGTTGCAATTACCAGCGACTGGCAGCGGAACTGCCCAGCACTGGTTTCCAGCAGATAGCCTGCGTCGACTTTCTCGATCTGGTCAATGCGGGTGTCCATGCGCAGTTCGGCGCCGGCGTTCGCGCACTCGGTGAGGAGCATGTCGAGAATGTCACTGGACTTGTTATCGCAGAACAGTTGGCCAAGCTTTTTCTCGTGATACGGTACGGCATGCTTACCGACCATCTCGATGAAATCCCACTGGGTGTAACGGGCCAGCGCCGACTTGCAGAAGTGCGGGTTCTGCGACAGGAAGTTGGCAGGTTCGGTGTACATATTGGTGAAGTTACAGCGGCCACCACCGGACATCAGGATTTTCTTGCCCGGTTTATTGGCGTGGTCGAGCAGCAGCACCTGACGGCCGCGACCTGCAGCAGTCAAGGCACACATCAGGCCGGCGGCGCCTGCGCCAATGATGATCACTTCGGTGGAGCGCACTGCGAAATCCTCAAGATACGGGAGTGAAACTATCGCGGGGCAAGCTCGCTCCGCTGGGAGCGGGCTTGCCCCGCGATAAATCAGGCAAACTGAACCATCAACTCAAACGATGCGCACGCGCAACGAGCGGCCCTTGATCTTGCCGCTGTTGAGGCGTTGCAGTGCTTGTTTGGCCACTGCTCGCTCGACGGCAACGAAGGCCTGGAAGTCGAAAATCGCGATTTTCCCGACCTGGGTTCCCGGTAGCCCGGCATCGCCGGTCAGGGCGCCGAGAATATCGCCTGGGCGCAGTTTGTCCTTGCGACCGGCAGCGATGCACAGGGTGCTCATGGTCGGCAGCAACGGTGCGCCACTCTGGGCCTTGAGACTGTCCAGTTGCTCCCAGCGCAGGTCGGCTTTCTGCATCTCTTCGATCGCCTTGGCGCGATGACCTTCGGCCGGTGCCACCAGGCTTACCGCCAGGCCTTTCTCGCCAGCGCGACCGGTACGGCCGACACGGTGGACGTGAATTTCGGCATCACGGGCCAGTTCGACGTTGATGACCATGTCCAGTGCATCGATGTCCAGGCCGCGGGCGGCCACGTCGGTGGCTACCAGCACCGAGAGACTGCGGTTGGCGAACAGGGTAAGCACCTGGTCACGGTCGCGCTGTTCCAGATCGCCGTGCAGGGCCTGGGCGGCGACGCCTTTGGCTTGCAGGTGTTCGACCAGCTCCTGGCACTGCTGTTTGGTGAAGCAGAACGCTACGCAGGACTGCGGGCGGAAGTGTCCGAGCACCTTGCTGACGGCTTCCATGCGTTGCTCGGGAGCGATCTCGTAGAAGCGTTGTTCGATCTGGCTGTCGGCATGCAGCGCTTCGACCTTGACCGTCTGTGGGTCACGCATGAAGGCCGCGGCCAATTGCTTGATGCCCGCCGGGTAGGTGGCCGAGAACAGCAAGGTCTGACGACGCTTCGGTGTTTGTTCGATGATGTCGGCGATGGCGTCGTAGAAGCCCATGTCGAGCATACGGTCGGCTTCGTCGAGAATCAGTTTGTTCAGGCCATCGAGCACCAGGGTGCCCTTGCTCAGGTGCTGCTGAACACGGCCTGGGGTACCAACGATGATGTGCGCACCGTGCTCCAGCGAAGCGATCTGTGGGCCGAGGGACACACCACCGCACAAGGTCAGGATCTTGATGTTGTCTTCAGCGCGGGCCAGGCGCCGCAGCTCTTTGGCCACCTGATCGGCCAACTCGCGAGTCGGGCACAGGACCAACGCCTGGCAACCGAAGTAACGCGGGTTGATCGGGTTGAGCAGACCGATGCCGAACGCGGCAGTCTTGCCGCTACCGGTCTTGGCCTGGGCGATCAGGTCCAGGCCCTTGAGAATGACCGGCAGGCTCTGGGCCTGGATCGGGGTCATCTGGGCGTAGCCGAGGGCGTCCAGGTTGGCCAGCATGGCGGCGGACAGCGGCAAAGTGGCAAAGGCGGTGGCAATGGTGGTCACGAGGCGGGCCTGCAAAACAAAATGTCGCGCAGTGTACCAGCCTCGAAGCCATTACCCCTAAGGCTCCATCTCCGGTTCCGGACGAGGAGCGCGCCTTCCGTCTGTCCTGGCCAGCTGCATGAAGATCGCCGCCGCCAGCATGGACATCAGGCCGATGGTCAGAAAGGTCAGCTGGAAGGCGCCCAGGGTGCTCTCCACGCCTTCGGCGCTACCCGCAGCACTGAAGCCGCCGAGCAGGGCGCCAGCACAGGCTACCCCAAGGCTTAGCGCCAGTTGCGCCACCACCGAGAGCAAGCTGTTACCACTGCTGGCACTGGCGTCGTCAAGGTCGATCAGGGTGACAGTGTTCATCGCTGTGAACTGCATGGAGTTGACCGCACCGAGCAGGGCCAACTGGAACAGTAACAAGCCATAGGGCGTGTTTTCGTCTACCAGTCCAAGGCTCGCCAGGAGCACACCGAGCAGCAAGGTGTTGGCGGTAAGAATGTTGCGGTAGCCGAAACGCTCGATCAGCGGGCGTGCGATCGATTTGGCCAGCATTGCTGCCGCTGCCAGGGGAATCATGCTCATGCCGGCCTGGGCTGGTGAGTAGCCAAGGGCAACCTGCAGCAGCAACGGTACGAGGAACGGTAGTGCGCCGCTGCCCAGGCGTGCGAAGAGGTTGCCAAGGATGCCGACGGAAAAGGTCCGGGTGCGAAATAGTTTCGGCGAGAACAGCGGGTTGTCGATGCTGCCTGCTCGCAGCCAGTACGCGGCCAGGCAGGCCATACCGGCAAACAGCAGCAACATTACGCGCAGATGCGGTAGGTGAAGTTCGCCCAGCCCCTCCATGGCGATGGTGATCAGCACCATCGCGGCACCGAACAACACAAAGCCCACACCGTCGAATCGTGTGCGTTCGCTGCCGCGTAAATCGGGGATAAAACGCCACACGGCATAACAGCCAATGGCGCCGACCGGCAGATTGAGCAGGAAGATCCAGTGCCAACTGAGAATCTCCACCAGCCAGCCGCCCATGGTCGGGCCGAGCAATGGACCGAGCAGGCCGGGAATGGTGATGAAACTCATGATTCGTACCAGTTCGGAGCGGGGGTAGGCGCGCAGCACCACCAGCCGCCCGACGGGCAACATCAGGGCACCGCCCAGGCCTTGAACCACGCGCGCGGCGACCAGCATGCTCAGGCTTTCAGCCAGAGCACAGAGGAGCGAACCGAGGCTGAACAGGAGGATGGCGCCGAAGAAAATCCGCTTGGTACCGAAACGGTCGGCGATCCAGCCAGAGGCCGGGATCAGCAGGGCCACGGTGAGCATGTAGGCGATGATCACCGATTGCATGCGCAGTGGATCCTCGGCAAGATCCCGTGCCATGGCTGGCAGCGCAGTGTTGAGGATCGTGCCGTCCAGCGACTGCATGAAGAAGGCGATCGCCACCACCCACGGAATCCAGCGGGCGGTGACAGGGTCCAGCGGGGCGCGGTTGGGCATGGTAGTTATCAATCCTTGAGGGCCCTGTGGGAGCTGGCTCGTCCCGCCATCAGGCACATCACAATGTCAACGTCAGGCGTTTGACCAATGCTCCTGGCAAATGGCTCGAGCTGGTTTGTCGCTGACCGTAGGTACTGGTCGACAGAATCAGCTCGCGCTCTGTGGTCAACGCTTCCAACTGAGAACCCAACAAACTGTAGACGCTGTCATCGAAGCGCATGGTGCTGACTGGCGCCTGGATCTTTCCGTCTTCGACCCAGAATGTGGCGAAACGGGTCAGACCGGTCATGCGCGCTGCCGGCAGGTCGGAGAAGTTCAGGTACCAGAGGTTGCTGATGTACAGCCCGGTACCCAGGCGTGCCAGGACCTCGTGCGCTGATAAATCACCCGCGGCCATGCTTAGCGCGCAGGGAGATTCATGCCCATCTGCACCGTTGGCGGCCAATTCGAACTCGGCGGCGCTGCGGGCGCAGACCAGGCGGTCCAGGCCTTGGCCTTGCTCGATCAGGCGCAGATCGTTGCGAGGCGAACCCTCGTCAGAAAAGCTCGGACTCAACGAGCCGCTGACCTGCTCGGCGATACTCACCTGCTGATTAAGGCGCGCATCGCCAGCGTACAGGCGTTGCAGTGGACTGTTCTTGTTCGCCAGTGACTGTGCGGAGAAGCCTCCCCAGCACAGCATGCCCATGATTTCGTCCATTGCCGCTGGCGCCAGGTAGGCACGGTACTCGCCCGGAAGCAGAGTTTTGAGCGGACGACCAAGGTATTCCAGTTGTTCACGCGCCTGGCGTAGGCGCAAGGCGAAGGTGTCGCTGTCCCAGTGCTGGCCGGCATAGTTGGCTTTGACTGCTTGGCCGTTACTGTGAAACAGGCTCCAGTCGAAGTTGAAGCTGTTGGCCTGGTGCCAGCCAAAAGCGCCGAACGAGCTGGCAAAGCCGCGGTAGATCGGGCCGGCGGCATAAATGCCGACCAGATCCAGGTCTCCGGCGCCTTGATCGATCTGCGTCAGCACCTGATCGATGGCAGGCAGTGCCTGGTCCTGCACACTATGGCTCTGCCAGGCGCTGTCGTTGAATTGCAAGTAAGGGTCGGCTTCCAGCAGCGGTAAGGTGGCGCGCAGCTGTTCCAGTGCCTGGGCCAGACGTTGTTGATCTACCTTCGTGTCGTTGCCGAGGGTGAATTGCAGTTCGGCCTGACGCCCGTCCTTGACCAGTTTCAATACGCAATTGGCCTGCTGTACCTCGCCCGCCTGGCGAACTTTGGCATGGTTGAAACGAATGAACTGCGATTGTTCGGCGCTGTAGCTGAGGGTGAAGTGCTCGGGTGCGCGTACCTGTTCTAGCAGGCTGGACACCAGGCGTTGAAAACTTTGCTGTGCGGTGGCAGCCATCAGGCGTCCCCTCCGAATACGTCGATCTGGCTGAACACACACGCGGGTGAGGCATGGCCGACACGAATCACCTGGTTGGGCTCGCCCTCGCCGCAGTTGGGTGTGCCCAGGACTTGCAAGGTGCTGGCATCGCCAACCGCACTAAGGTTGCCCCAGAACCGAGCGGAAACACCGCGGTAGTTGGGGTTCTTCACCACGCCCTTGAGTTCGCCGTTCTCGATCAATTGACCCCATTCGCAGCCGAACTGGAACTTGTTGCGCGCATCATCGATGGACCAGGAGCGGTTGGTGCGCATCAGGATGCCGTGCTCGATACCATGGATCAGTTGATCGAGACTCTGGTCGCCGGGTTCGATGTTGAGATTGGCCATGCGATCAATCGGCGCGCGATTCCAGCCACAGGCGCGGCTGTTGGCGACACCGTCCAGGCCCGAGCGAAACTGCGACAGCGCGCCGCCCAGCGGACGCAGCAGCAAACCGTCGCGAATCAGGAATGCTTTATCGGCGACGCTGCCGTCATCGTCATGGCTGTAACTGGCCAGTTCTTCGCTGATAGTGGGGTC
Source organism: Pseudomonas sp. DG56-2 (assembly GCF_004803755.1). Lineage (NCBI taxonomy): Bacteria > Pseudomonadati > Pseudomonadota > Gammaproteobacteria > Pseudomonadales > Pseudomonadaceae > Pseudomonas > Pseudomonas sp. DG56-2. Next base: position 5,339,234 of record NZ_CP032311.1, on the reverse strand, counting down.
GAAGGTGACGTTGAGCAATTTCGAGCCGTACTGCAGGGTGCCGAAGTCGCTGGCTTTGACGAAGCTGGTGCCGGCGTAGTTGCGCTCGTCACCGAGGATTCGGTCCATTTCCAGCGGGTGGCCGATGGATTCGTGAATCTGCAGCATCATCTGGTCCGGCATCAGCAGCAGGTCACGCACACCGCTGGGGGTATTCGGCGCAAGCAACAGCTGCAGGGCCTGGTCGGCGACCTTGGCCCCGGCGCCGATCAAACCGCAGCGTTGGATGACATCGAGGCCGCCTTGCTGGCCGAAGTTCTCCCGGCCCAGGGTGCGGCTCTGGCTGTCCTGGCCATCGAAAGCCGTGACGCTGAAGCCAGGGTAAACAAAGCGTTGTGCCTGGCGTAGCTCGGCACCCGCGCTGTTCAGGTAAATCTGCTCGACGTCGCTGATGCCAAGGCTGGCCTGCCAGTTCACCAGACGACTGTCGGCGGGCACGCTGCTCGATTCGCGCGCGAGCAAGTCATAGCACTCGGCCAGAGATGCAAAGGCTTGCTCCAGGTTTGGCGAGCAATAATCGTTGCGTTCAGTGGCAACCGGTTGCTCGCTGAGGTCGAGCAGGGCGCGCGTGGATATCTGCCTGGCCAGCACTTGCGCTTGCTCCAGGGCCCGCTGCAGGCCGGACTGCGACAGGTCGGCCGTAGCGGCATAGGTTTCGACACCCTGCATGCGCACGGTGAGCATTACGCCTTCGTCGCGGTAGAAGAACGGCGGCTCGGCGACATTCTTGCGCACTGAGAGTTGCTGCTGGGACTGCTGCACATAGCGCAGGGAAAAAAATTCGGCATCGCTGCGCAGGGCGGCAAAGCGCTGGCGCAACAATGCGGTCATCTCGAACATGCAAGAACCTCCGTGTGTACGGTGGTTCCCCCTCAGAACCACTCGTCGCGCATGCTCAGGCAGGTGTCGTCGCGGGCCTCGAGCAATGCCAGCTCATTATGGCAGCCCGGCACTTCCCAGGTCAGGAAATAACGTGCGGCCTGAAGCTTGCCTTGATAGAAGTCGCGATCGGCGGGCTGGCCACCAGCCAGTCCTTGCTCGGCATGGATCGCTTGTTCCAGCCAGCGCCAGCCAATCACGCAGTGACCGAAGGCTTTGAGGTACAGCGCCGAGTTGGCCAGGGCACTGCTGACCTGACCTTGGGCCAAGTCAGTGAGTAGCCCCAGGGTGACGCTCTGAAGGTGTACCTGCAGCTTTTCGAGGGGGGTACGCAGAGGGTCCAGGCCGGGATAGCCGCTTGCCCGTTTGCAGGTGCCGGCTATCAGGCGTACCAGTTGCTTGAGACCAGCGCCGTCGTTCTGCGCCAGCTTGCGGCCCAACAGATCAAGTGACTGGATGCCATGAGTGCCTTCATGGATAGGGTTCAGGCGGTTGTCGCGGTAGTACTGCTCGACCGGGTATTCGCGGGTGTAGCCATGGCCACCGAGGATCTGAATCGCCAGTTCATTGGCCTTGAGGCAGAACTCGGAAGGCCAGGATTTGACAATCGGCGTCAGCAGGTCAAGCAGCTCATGGGCTTGCTGGCGCAGGCTTTCAGTTTCGCCGCTCTGGGTTTCATCAAAAAGCCGAGCTGCGTACAGGCCCAGGTCGAAGGCGCCTTCAACATAGGCTTTTTGCGTCAGCAACATGCGTTTCACATCAGTGTGCCCGATGATCGATACGGCGGGGGCCGCCGGATCCTTGTTGTCCGGCAGGCGTCCCTGCGGGCGCTGGCGTGCGTACTCAAGTGAATACAGATAGCCCGCATAGCCCAGCATCACCGCGCCCATACCAACACCGATGCGCGCCTCGTTCATCATCTGGAACATGCATGCCAGACCCTGATGCGGCTTGCCGACCAGATAGCCAACGCATTCGCCGTTGTCGCCGAAATTCAGCGCCGTCGACGTCGTGCCGCGCCACCCCATCTTGTGGAATAGCCCTGCCAAGAGCACATCGTTGCGAGGTCCCAGGCTGCCATCGGTATTGACCAGAAACTTGGGAACGATGAATAGGGAAATTCCCTTCACCCCCGCTGGTGCATCAGGCAGTTTGGCCAGAACCATGTGCACGATGTTTTCCGACAGTGGGTGATCACCGCCGGAGATAAAGATCTTGTTGCCGCGCAGTCGATAGCTGCCATCGGCAGCCGGCTCGGCACGGGTGCGGATATCGGCCAGGGAAGAGCCAGCGTGTGGTTCGGTCAGGGCCATGGTGCCGAAATAGCGACCTTCGATCATCGGCTGCAGAAACAGGTGTTTTTGTTCATCGCTACCAAAGCTTTCGATCAGGTTTGCCGCGCCCATGGTCAGGAACGGGTAGGCCGTGGTTCCGGCGTTGGCGGCCTGGAAATGGGCAAAGCAGGCTTGTGAGAGCAGGGTAGGCAACTGCATGCCGCCAGCGTGGAAGTCGCGGCTGGCATTGAGGAAACCGGCTTCAAGGAAGGCATCAACTGCCGGCTTCACCTCTGGGATCAACACCGCTTCGCCATTTTCGAAACGCGGCTCATGTTCGTCGCCCTTGCGGTTGTGCGGCGCGAAGTATTTCTCGGCGATGGTGCGTGCCGTGTTCAAGGCGGCGTCAAAGGTCTCGCGATTGTGCTCGGCAAAGCGCGGGCGTTGGGTAAGGGCCTCGGCATCGAGCACTTCGTAGAGTTCAAAGGCCAGGTTGCGGGCGCAGAGCAGGGTCTCGGACATGACGGCATTCCTGTTCGGGGATGGCCGAGTCTAGGCGGGGAGACAGGTGCTGCACAGTTTAATAGATGAGGTTGATGGCGAGCTAAAACCAGTTCAGAGCAGTCCTACTTTTCCTGCGGATCGGTCGGACAGATTCTTCACTTTAGATACTGGTTAGATGCCGGGCCAATCGCACAGGGTCTTCCCGATGTCAATAAGTAGCAGTTCCCCGAATAGTCCAGAACTTTCCAATACCGTGGTCGATGGGCCTAAGTTCTTCGTTGTATCGCTGCGCAAACTGATCGTCATGACCATTTTTACTTTTGGCATGTATTGGATTTATTGCTTTTATCGAAACTGGGTACTTTACCAGCGCGCGACAGGGGAGCCCGTCATACCCATTGTACGTACTGTCTTCTCGATTTTTTTTATATACAGTCTGCTAACCAAAGTTGACCGACAAATATGCCTTTCTGGGCGCAGTTATGCGTGGTCGCCACCGGCATTGGTGGGTGGCTTGATTCTGAGTACGTTACTCATATTTGTGACAGGCGCCCCCATCGACCTTAGGCCCATTGAGGCTTTGGTTATTGTGTCGGCGTTGGATGTGGTGCGGATATTTATGATTGTGAGGATTCAACAAGCCATAAATTTTTGCGTGGGCGATCCCGAGGGTGAGGTCAATGCGCGGCTTTCATTTTTTAATTGGCTCTGGATTCTACCCGGCATACCGGCATGGTTTCTGATTGTCGCGGTGCATGTTGACCCAGGTTGGGTGTCGTCAGTGATCAACGCGTAGGTTCAAAAGCATCGCGGTGCAAGCCTGCTCCCACAGCTGGGTGGGAGAGGGCTTGCACCGCGATAGAGGTGCCGCCGACTATCAGCCGATAGTCATCAAGCTTGCGTTACCACCTGCTGCGGCAGTGTTGACGCTCAGCGCGCGCTCGATCACCAGACGCTCCAGAGCAATCGAGGTTTCACCCGACGACAGGCCATGAACACCGACGATTGCACCGGCGCGCTTGGCCACTTGCTCGCAGACTGCGCGCAACTGATCGGAATGACCATGGTGCAGGACGGCGTCGAACACGACTTCATCCTTGGTCCAGTCACCTACCAAAGTGATGCGAGCCTGTACTTCTTTGGGCAGACGATTGCGCAGGGTTTTGCTCAGTTCACCTTCCGGCCATACCGCCGAGCTGCCAACGGCCAGAACCGCAGCCAGTTGAGTCAGCAGGTCGGCCTCGACTTCAGCCAGGCACAACACGTGTTCACGCGGCAGGATGGTGTAGCTATTGCGCTCACCGGTTGGACCGGCCAGCAGACGGCTGATACCACTCTGCGACTGCTTGGCGAACTGGTCGCACAGGCTGCCAAGGTCGTTCAGCTGGTTGCTTGCCGCCCAGGTCTTGAGTGCTTGCAGGGGCTTGCTCAGCTCATCACGCATACGCGTATCAGGGATGTGCTCGCCATCAGTGCGCTGGAACGTTTTTTCGATCGCATCGGCTGGACGGGTCGACAGCAGGCGGTACAGGTACAGCGGGCCACCTGCTTTCGGGCCAGTACCGGAGAGGCCTTCACCACCGAACGGTTGGACGCCAACCACGGCACCGACGATGTTGCGGTTGACATAGACGTTACCGGCATTGACGTTGTCGATGACCTTGGCGATGGTTTCGTCGATCCGGGTGTGAACACCCAGGGTCAGGCCGTAACCGGAAGCGTTGATCTGTTCGATCAGTTGGTCGAGGTTCTTGCGGTTGTAGCGCACCACGTGCAGTACCGGGCCGAAGATCTCGCGTTGCAGTTCGTCGAAGCTTTCCAGTTCGATCAGCGTTGGCATTACAAAGGTGCCGCGTTTGATCTCTTCGCCGTCGGCGATTGCTACCTGGTACACCGAGCGACCTTTGTCGCGCATGCCCTGGATGTGCTTCTCGATGCCGGCCTTGGCTTCGGCGTCGATGACCGGGCCGATATCCACGGACAGGCGCTCTGGGTTACCCAGGCGACTTTCAGCCATGGCGCCCTTGAGCATCTCGATAACGCGATCGGCCGAGTCTTCCTGCAGGCACAGCACGCGCAGTGCCGAGCAGCGTTGACCGGCGCTGTCGAAGGCCGAGGACACTACGTCGATGACCACTTGTTCGGTGAGCGCCGAGGAGTCGACGATCATTGCGTTCTGGCCACCGGTTTCAGCGATCAGTGGGATTGGACGGCCTTGAGCGTCGAGGCGACCGGCAATGTTGCGTTGCAACAGGCGCGCAACTTCGGTGGAGCCGGTGAACATCACGCCTTTGACGCGATCATCACCCACCAGGCGGGCGCCGACGGTTTCACCGCGGCCTGGCAGCAACTGCACCACGCCTTCAGGGATACCCGCTTCGAGCAGCAGGCGTACAGCCTGGGCTGCTACCAGTGGCGTTTGCTCGGCTGGCTTGGCCAATACCGGGTTGCCGGCTGCCAGGGCAGCAGCGACCTGGCCGCTGAAGATAGCCAGCGGGAAGTTCCATGGGCTGATGCACACCACAGGGCCCAGTGGGCGGTGGGCATCATTGCTGAAGTCGTTCCGGGCCTGTACGGCGTAGTAACGCAGGAAGTCGACCGCTTCACGGACTTCGGCGATGGCGTTGGCGAAGGTCTTGCCCGCTTCACGAGCGAGCAGGCCCATCAGCGGCTGGATTTCGGCTTCCATCAGGTCGGCAGCGCGCTCCAGGATCGCGGCACGCTCGGCGGGCGGCGTGGCCTGCCAGATAGGCGCGGCATTGAGGGCGCACTGAATGGCGTTGTCGACGTCAGTGACTGTGGCTTCCTGCACATGTCCCACCACATCGCGGTGATCGGACGGGTTCAGAACAGGGGCAGCGGCTTCGTCGCTGGAAGCGCAGCCAAGCATCGGCGCGGCTTTCCAATCATTGTGGGCACTGGCCAGCAGGGCGCAGGACAGCGACGCCAGGCGATGCTCGTTGGCCATGTCGATGCCGGCGGAGTTGGCGCGCTCGGCACCGTACAGATCGCGCGGCAGTGGAATGCGCGGATGCGGCAGACCGAAATTGCCTTCCTGAGTGGCCATTTGCTCGATGGTCGCGACCGGATCGGCAACCAGTTCCTGAATCGAGATCGACTGGTCGGCAATACGGTTGACGAACGAGGTGTTGGCGCCGTTTTCCAGCAGGCGACGAACCAGGTAGGCAAGCAGGGTTTCATGCGTGCCGACCGGTGCGTACACGCGGCACGGGCGGTTCAGCTTGCCATCGGCAACCTTGCCGACAACCTGCTCGTACAGCGGCTCACCCATGCCATGCAGGCACTGGAACTCGTACTGGCCTGGATAGTAGTTCTGACCGGCAATGTGGTAGATGGCCGACAGGGTGTGGGCGTTATGGGTGGCGAACTGCGGATAGATGACTTCAGGCACCGACAGCAATTTGCGCGCGCAGGCAATGTAGGACACGTCGGTGTACACCTTGCGGGTGTATACCGGATAGCCTTCCAGTCCTTCGACTTGGGCGCGCTTGATCTCGCTGTCCCAGTAGGCGCCTTTAACCAGGCGGATCATCAGGCGATGACGGCTGCGGCGAGCCAGATCGATGACGTAATCGATCACGTACGGGCAGCGCTTCTGGTAAGCCTGGATCACGAAGCCGATACCGTTCCAGCCGGTCAGCTGTGGCTCGAAGCACAGGCGCTCGAGCAGATCCAGCGACAGCTCCAGGCGGTCAGCTTCCTCGGCGTCGATGTTCAGGCCGATGTCGTATTGCTTGGCCAGCAGGGTCAGCGACAGCAGGCGTGGGTACAGCTCTTCCATTACGCGCTCGTACTGGGCGCGGCTGTAGCGTGGGTGCAGCGCCGAGAGCTTGATCGAGATACCCGGGCCTTCATAGATACCGCGGCCGTGGGAAGCTTTACCGATCGAGTGGATCGCCTGCTCGTAGGAGGCCAGGTATTTTTGCGCGTCGTGCTCGGTCAGTGCCGCTTCACCGAGCATGTCATAGGAGTAGCGGAAACCCTTGGATTCGAACTTGCTGGCGTTGGCCAGGGCTTCGGCAATGGTTTCGCCGGTAACGAATTGCTCGCCCATCAGGCGCATGGCCATGTCGACGCCCTTGCGGATCATCGGCTCGCCGCTCTTGCCGATGATGCGGCTCAGCGAGGAGGTCAGGCCGGATTCGTTGTGGGTCGAGACCAGCTTGCCAGTCAGCAGCAAGCCCCAGGTAGCAGCGTTGACGAACAGCGACGGGCTATTGCCCAGGTGCGGCTGCCAGTTACCGGTGCTGATCTTGTCGCGGATCAGGGCGTCGCGGGTGCCTTTGTCGGGGATGCGCAGCAGGGCTTCGGCCAGGCACATCAGTGCAACGCCTTCCTGCGACGACAGGGAGAATTCCTGCAGCAGCCCCTGGACGATACCGGCGCGGCCACCGGCGCTCTTCTGGTTACGCAGCTTTTCAGCGATGCCGGCGGCCAGCTTGTTGGTGGCTTCAGCCATGGCGACCGGCAGACGTGCTTGTTCGAGCAGCATCGGCACCACTTCCGGCTCAGGACGGCGGTAGGCTGCGGTGATGGCCGAGCGCAGGACCGATTGCGGCAAGATGCTTTCGGCGAACTCGAGGAAGCACTGGTGGCTATGGTCGCCCTGTACTTCGCCGGCTTCGTCGCCGTGACCAATGGCCTGACCGTTGAGCTCGGTCAAGGTGGCGCCACCCTCAAGTTTCTCCAGGTAATTGAAGATCGCTTGCTTGATCAACCAATGCGGCGTGCGGTCAATGGACTGCGCAGCTGCTTTGAGTCGCTCACGGGTTGGGTCGTCAAGTTTGACCCCAAGGGTGGTCGTCGCCATTTCTTATCCTCATTATTGCCACAGGGCTGTGGCTTAAGCTGGCGCCAAGATTAGCCGTGCTCGAATTCGGGTGCAACCTAGTGCAACCCAAAATGTGTAGGAAAAAAGTGCAACTCGTCCGGTGGCTAAAACCACACGAGTAAAATGGCTGTTTATGGTGCAATTTCTTCTGTCGCCCCGACTTTTTGCTTCAAAAAGGAGCAAAAAGCCGTGGCGGAGCAAAAAATCCGACGAGGTGCAACTTGAGCGCAAAAACAGGTTGCACCTACTTTGCGTTGTTGCATAGGATTCGCGGCCTGGGTGCAACCTTCTCGAAGGCTGTCACTACATAAAAACAAACGCCAGGGCGCAACAATGAGTTTTAGCAATCCAATTACGATCACGTTCGTGATCTATATCGCAGCAATGGTGATGATCGGCTTCATGGCCTATCGTGCCACCAACAACCTCTCCGACTACATTCTCGGCGGCCGCAGCCTCGGTAGCGTGGTGACTGCGCTTTCGGCCGGTGCCTCGGACATGAGCGGTTGGTTGTTGATGGGCCTGCCAGGTGCCATCTATATGTCGGGTCTGTCGGAGGCCTGGATTGCCATCGGCCTGACCGTCGGTGCTTACCTGAACTGGCTGTTCGTTGCCGGTCGTCTACGTGTACAGACCGAACACAATGGTGACGCGCTGACCCTGCCGGATTACTTCGCCAGCCGTTTCGAAGATAACAGCGGTCTGCTGCGCATTATTTCTGCCGTCGTTATCCTGGTGTTCTTCACCATCTACTGCGCTTCCGGCATCGTTGCTGGCGCTCGTCTGTTCGAGAGCACCTTCGGCATGTCCTATGAAACCGCGCTGTGGGCCGGTGCTGCGGCGACTATTGCCTACACCTTCGTTGGTGGCTTCCTGGCAGTAAGCTGGACCGATACCGTCCAGGCGACTTTGATGATTTTTGCCCTGATCCTGACCCCGGTGATCGTATTGATCGCCACCGGCGGTGTCGACACCACCTTCCTGGCCATTGAAGCCAAAGGTGCTGGCAACTTCGACATGTTCAAAGGCGCAACCTTCATCGGCATCATCTCGCTGATGGGCTGGGGCTTGGGCTACTTTGGCCAGCCGCACATTCTGGCGCGCTTCATGGCCGCCGACTCGGTCAAGTCCATCGCCAATGCCCGTCGCATCTCCATGACCTGGATGATCCTGTGCCTGGCGGGTACCTGCGCTGTTGGTTTCTTCGGCATCGCCTACTTCTCGGCGCACCCGGAGCTTGCAGGCCCGGTTACCGAGAACCACGAGCGTGTGTTCATCGAACTGGCCAAGATCCTGTTCAATCCATGGATCGCCGGTGTACTGCTGTCGGCCATCCTGGCGGCGGTAATGAGTACCCTGAGCTGCCAGCTGCTGGTGTGCTCGAGCGCCCTGACCGAAGACTTCTACAAGACTTTCCTGCGCAAGAGCGCCTCCCAGCTTGAGCTGGTATGGGTGGGTCGCCTGATGGTGCTGGCCGTTGCGCTGATCGCCATCGCCCTGGCTGCCGATCCTGATAACCGCGTACTGGGCCTGGTGGCATACGCCTGGGCTGGTTTCGGTGCGGCCTTCGGTCCGGTAGTGCTGATCTCGGTACTGTGGAAAGGCATGACCCGTAACGGTGCGTTGGCCGGTATCGTGGTCGGTGCAGTAACCGTGATCCTGTGGAAACGATTCGACACCATGGGGCTGTACGAAATCATTCCAGGCTTCATTTTCGCCAGCCTGGCAATCTTCGTATTCAGCAAGTTCGGCAGCCCAAGCAAGTCGATGGTTACGCGTTTCGAAAACGCCGATGCGGCCTATCACGCTGGCAAGTAATGTCGGTTTGATCGGTGCCTGACAACGGCCCGGCTACTTATCAGTAGTCGGGCCGTTGTCATTTCAGTCGATCGCATCACGGGCAAGCCCGCTCCCATAAGGCGGTTTTGCAAGGTAAACTGCACGGTCTTGCAGGAGTTGCCATGAACTATCGTCACGCCTTTCACGCCGGCAACCACGCCGACGTCTTCAAACACCTGGTATTAACCCGACTGATTGCGCTGATGACGCGCAAGGAACAGCCGTTCGCTTACCTGGATACTCATGCTGGCCTGGGGTTGTACGACCTGCAGGGCGACCAGGCGACGCGCACCGGGGAGTGGTTGGAGGGTGTTGGCCGGCTTTGGGGGCGGGATGACTTGCCGGAAGTTACCGCGGATTACCTGAAAATCCTGCGCAAGATGAACCCTGACGGTGAGCTGCGTTACTACCCGGGCTCGCCCGAGTTGGCCCGGCGCCTGGCGCGCCAGCAGGATCGCGTGTTGCTCAACGAGAAGCACCCTGAAGACGGGGCCATGCTCAAGGACAACATGAAGAAAGATCCGCGCGTTGCCGTGCACCTGGGTGAGGGCTGGCACGTTCCGCGTGCGCTGTTGCCGGTGCAGGAAAAGCGTGCGGTGATGCTGATTGATCCGCCGTTCGAGCAGGCTGACGAGCTCAAGCGCTGTACGGTTGCCATGAAAGAGGCAATCAGTCGTATGCGCCAGACGGTCGCAGCGATCTGGTACCCGATCAAGGATCAGCGCCAACTGGTGCGCTTCTATCAGGACCTGACCAGCACCGGCGCACCGAAGTTGCTGCGAGTGGAGCTGTATGTGCATCCCCAGGACAGCCCGCAGGGCCTGAACGGCTCGGGCTTGGCCATTGCCAACCCACCGTGGGGCCTGGAGGAAGAGTTGCGTGCCTTGCTGCCATGGTTGTCCCAGGTGCTGGCGCAGACCCAGGGAAGCTGGCGCATGGATTGGCTAATCGCCGAGTAGAAATGGCGGTCGGCTCAAATGCAGTGAGCCCAGCCGGCGCCCGCACTTTACGTTATAATCCCGCTCTTTCATTGCCGCTCGCCCCACCGGGCCTGGGCGCATATTTACAGTTTGAAGAGGCTAGACCCTTGGCATTGACGATTCTTGGCCTGTCCGGCGCCCTTAGCCATGATCCTTCCGCGGCCCTGTACATCGACGGCAAGCTGATTGCCGCCGCTGAAGAAGAGCGCTTCGTGCGCGACAAACATGCAAAGAACCGCATGCCCTACGAATCGGCGAAGTTCTGCCTGGAGCAGGCTGGCATCAAGCCGTCCGACGTAGACGTGGTGGCCATTCCGTTCGCCCCGATCAGCTTGTTCGGCAAGGCCCGCTGGCACTATGCCAAACGCTACTGGTACGCCCCGGATCGCGCCCTGGACGCGATTCTGATGGGCAACCGTCGCTACAAGCGCTATCGCAAAAAAATCGTCTGGTGCCTGGAACAGCTGGGTTTTGACCCGAAAAAGGTCAAGATCGAGCCGGTCGAGCATCACCTGGCTCACGCCTCCAGCGCTTATCACTGCTCGGGCTTCAAGGAAAAAACCGCGATCCTCGGCATTGACGGCAAGGGCGAGTACGCCACGACCTTCTTTGGCTATGGCGAAAACGGCAAGATCCACAAGATCAAGGAATTCTTCGATCCGGATTCGCTGGGTGGCCTGTACGGTGCAATCACCGAGTTCCTTGGCTTTGAAATGCTCGATGGCGAGTTCAAGGTCATGGGCATGGCGCCGTATGGCGATGCCAGCAAGTACGACTTTTCGCGCCTGGCTTCGTTCGAGAACGGCGAGTTGGTGATCAACACCGATTACGCCAACGTCATCGGCCTGCGCCGTTACAAAGAGAAGGGCAAAGGCTTCTACTTCTCACCGAAACTGATCGAGTGGCTGGGTCCCAAGCGCGAAGGCGACATCGCCGACGAGCCTTACATCCACTACGCAGCCAGCATGCAGGCGCTGTTCGAGAAGATCGCCCTGCAGATGATCGACCACTACCTGGGCGACATCCTCAAAGAAACCGGCAAGCTGGCTTTTGCTGGCGGTTGCGCGCTGAACGTCAAGCTCAACCAGAAAATCATCGCCCGTCCCGATCTCAAGGAACTGTTCGTCCAGCCGGCCTCCGGCGACGCTGGTACTGCGGTCGGTGCGGCAGCCTACGTTTCCCACGCCCGTGGCGTGCCGGTCGAGAAGATGGAGCACGTCTACCTCGGCCCTGAATACTCCAACGAAGACGTGATCGCGGCGTGTGCCCGTCACCCGAGCCAGCCGAAATGGCGCAAGCTCGACAACATGCCTGAGCAGATCGCCAAGATCATGGTCGACGGCAATCCGGTGGCCTGGTTCCAGGGGCGCATGGAATTTGGTCCGCGTGCTCTGGGCGGCCGCTCGATCATTGGTTGCCCAAGCGTTGCCGGCGTTGCCGACCGCATCAACCATCAAATCAAGTTCCGCGAGCGCTGGAGGCCTTTCTGCCCGTCGATGCTCGACACGGTTGCACCGCAAATGATCAAGATCGATCATCCGGCACCCTTCATGACCTTCACCTTCGAAGTTTCCGAAGAGTGGAAAACCCGCGTACCCGAGGTCGTTCACGAGGACGGCACTTCACGTGCCCAGGTGCTCAAGCGCGAATACAACCCGCGCTACTACGACATGATGAAGGCCTTGGAAAACCTCACCGGCAACGGTGTTTCGTTGAACACGTCGCTCAATCGTCGTGGTGAACCGATGATCTGTTCGCCGACCGACGCGCTGAACATGTTCTTCGGCTCGGATCTGCAATACCTGATCATGGAAGACATCCTGGTAGTCAAGGACGGCGCGAACAGTTATGACGTCCAAGGCTGACAAGCGCGTTCTGCAGTTCTGCCACGGCTATGACGGTCCGTTCTTGGACTGTGCGCGGCAGTACGCCAGCCTGTTCAGCGGTAGCGGCTATAAGGTCACCACGGTGTTTCTTACCGGCGCTGCCGACCCTCAGGTCGCTGCTGGCTGTGCCTCGGACGAAGTGATCTTCCTGGAATTCAGCTCCAAGGCCATCAGAGGCCTCAAGCTGGGGGCGATCCGTGCACTACGACGGATCGTGGCCACGCGTGACTTCAGTTTCTGCATCGCCCACCGCTTCAAGCCGATTTATATCACCCTGCTTGCCAGTCGCCTGCCGGTGATTGGTGTGCACCATGCGTTTGGCGACTATCAGCGTTCCAGTCGCCAGTTGTTTGCCAATCTGTTCCGTCGGCGCCTGAGTTTGCTGGGCGTTTCCGACGCGGTACGTGACGATATGCGCAAGTGTCTGCCGAAATGGCCGGTCGAGCGTATCCAGACCCTCTACAACCGTATCGACGTTGAAGCGCTGCAGGCCATCCAGGTATCCGCTGCGCAGGCCCGTGAGGTGCTGGGGCTGGAGTCGCAGGCATGGATTGTCGGCAATGTCGGTCGACTGCACCCGGACAAAGACCAGGCTACCTTGTTGCGCGGCTTCTCCCAGGCATTGCCAGGGCTGCCGGCGGGCGCGCGTCTGGCCATTCTCGGGAAGGGCCGTCTTGAGCAATCGCTCAAGGATCTGGCCGCCGAGCTGGGTATTGCGGCGCAGGTGGATTTTCTCGGTCAGGTACCTGATGCGCGTCGCTATTTTCGCGCCTTTGATGCCTTTGCCCTGAGCTCTGATCACGAACCATTCGGTATGGTTCTGCTTGAGGCGATGGTGGCCGGAGTGCCGCTTCTGGCGACAGCTTGCGGTGGTGCGGTGGAAGTGGTCGAGGGCGTCGGCATCCTCTTTCCGCTCGGCGACGCCGAGCATCTGGGGCAGGGTCTGCAGCATCTGGCTGCGCTGGACGAAGACCAGCGTCGGGAGTGTGCCGAGCGCATGCTCCAGCGCCTGCGTGAGCGTTTCTCCGACTCGGCAGTGCGCGAGGCCTTCTGGCAATTGCCCCACGTCCGTGCGCTAACAGCGGAGGCTTGATGCTCAATCATATTCAAGGCTGGCGCGAGCGAGGCTGGGCGCCAATCGATGCGGCGGCCTATGCGCAGGCATGGGAAAAATTTGGCGGCAGTGTCGCCACGCATCCGCTGGTGATCGAACAACTGGCTGATCTTGCGCAGATCCCGGTGCGCTATCTGGGCTGGTCGCACAATGGCGAGCTCAAGGCGGCGATTCCCACCTGGGGGCGCCATCTGGCGCTGTCCAAGGACGTGCTCAAGCGTCAGGGCAAAAAAGGCCTGTACGACTTGGGCAATGCCGAGCTGATCCTGCCGGCAGCCGCCGACGCTCAGGCGCCCCTGCGCCATGCCGGACGTTATCTGTCCGAGCTCAATCGGGGCCGTTTCGCCAACCTCAAGCCCCAGGCCGAAGCATTGGCAATGGCGCGTACGCCTGAGGACCTGTCGAAGAAATTCCGCTACAACCAGCGCCGCGAGTTGCGTTTGCTGGAAGAGGCGGGTGGCCAGGTGCGCCCGGTCAGCGACTTTACCAGCACTGAGCTGGCGGCAATCTATTGCGACCTGTTCCAGCGCCGCTGGGAGTTCCCGGCGACCGGTGCTGAGCGCATGCATGAAGTGATCGAACGCTTGCGCGAATTGCTGATTGGCTCGGTGCTGTTTCTTGACGAGGCGCCCATTGCCATCCAACTGGTTTACCGCGTGGAAGCACCCGAGTGGATCAGTGTCGAGTACATCAACGGTGGCGTTGACCCGCAAACCAAGGCCTTCAGCCCGGGAAGCGTGTTGAGTTTCCTCAACACCCAGGCAGCCTGGGAGGATGCACGGGCACGCAACAAGCCACTGCGCTTTTCCTTTGGTCGCGCTGATCGCGAGTACAAGGATCGCTGGTGCAACCCCGTGCCGGTATTTCAGGTGTGAGCCGCAAGCAACAGCTGCTCCGCCAGCACCGGCGCAACAAGCGGCTGGGGCTGCTGGTCGGCCTGGTGGTGTTGCTGGCCTTGGGTATTTTCGTGCATTGGTGGTTGCCGCTGTTGCTGCTGCCGTTGCTGTGGGCTGCACACGAGGCCTGGTTTGCCGACCACTTGTTCTACTCGCCCGGTGAAGACTATCAATATCAGTTTCCCCAGGCGTGTGCGCCGCAGCCGGTGACGTTGGTGGACGGCGTTGTGCAGGTGCAAACGCCCTTGCAACTGGACGGTGACGAAACCCTGGTCCTGGCATTGCGCTTGAAAAGCCGCTGGCTTGGCCGCTTCCTCGATCCTGCTGTGGTCGTAGATGACGTCGATTGCCAAACCTTTGAACGGGGTGTGGCCGGTCTTCGTTACCTGAATTTGACCGGTCTTGGCGAGCCACTGGCGGCAGGGCGCCTGCGTTTGCGTGGACGCCATTGTCGCTTGGCTGGTGAAGGGCAATTGTGGGTTGTCCCGGGCAATGATCTGCGCAAGAAGCGGGTGATGGTTATCGCCCCGCACGCCGATGATGCCGAACTCGCTGCTTTTGGCCTTTATAGCCAGGCCGAGGAAACCTGGGTGGTGACGCTGACTGCCGGTGAAATCGAGGCAGAGCATTATCAACAAATGGGCTTGGCTCAGGCCGAGGCTGCTCGCTTGAAGGGCCGTCTGCGTGCCTGGGACAGTATTGCTGTGCCACGCTGGGCGGGTGTGCCGGAATCGCAGTGCGTGCAACTGGGCTATTTCTGCTTGCAGCTCCCTGCCATGCAAGCAGCGCCGGATCAGGTAGTGCCTTCACGCGAGGCGGGGCTGGACGATATCCGGTTGTTCCGGCAGTTCAACAGCATGATGTTACCGGCAGATGAGAATGGCGCGCCTACCTGGAACAACTTATTGGCCGATTTGCGCGCCTTGCTGCTCAAGGCGCGTCCCCAGGTTCTGGTGATGCCACATCCGGTTCTTGACCCGCATCCCGATCATATCTGCGCCCAGGCCGCTGTGCTCGAAGCGTTGCAGGGGTTGGAGTGGCAGCCGGAAACCATTCTGGGCTATGCCAATCACCTGCACGACAACGACCGCTGGCCGATGGGTGACAGTGGCGCCGGTGTTGCGTTGCCGCCACAACTTGA
The DNA here is from genome assembly GCF_004803755.1 of Pseudomonas sp. DG56-2. NCBI lineage: Bacteria > Pseudomonadati > Pseudomonadota > Gammaproteobacteria > Pseudomonadales > Pseudomonadaceae > Pseudomonas > Pseudomonas sp. DG56-2. Next base: position 5,323,830 of record NZ_CP032311.1, on the reverse strand, counting down.
GGGCGGCGAAGGATGGTCTCCGTACAGCCTGACGCTGGACCTGGCGACCCAGCGTGACAAGGCGATGGCGCTTGGCATGATGCATGACCTGCAACCGCCCGCCCCATTCAAGCGTCGTATTCGCCGCCTGCTGCAACGTTGGTTGGCTGGACGTCGCGCATCACCGTATGGAGAAAACGAGTTTTTCCGCAAAGCGGTGCGTCGACATGAATTGTTCTGGCGTCGTGATCTCTAATACCGGCGCATGACTGTTAGCGGTCGAGCAAAGGCCGCAAGGAAAACAATGAAAGTTCTATTTCTGGTGCAGAAAGAACAGCGGGCAATTCTGGATCGTCTGTACGACGGTGTCGCAGCCCATTGCGAATGCGATCTGCGCTGGCTGAGCAGTGACGATCAGCGCAACTTGCGCAGCTATTTCCGTCGCGAAGTCGACGTCGAAAAGTATGATCGGATCGTGTTCTTCTTGCGCTTCAAGCAAGAGATCCGTCAGGTCGGCTTCATTCAAACGGTGCCGAATCTGGTCATCCTCGAGCACGATGCTTATCAGAACTACATCCCGTGCAAATACACCGGCAAATTCAGTGCGCATTATCGCCAGATGCCGTGGGTGCGAGTGATCAGCTCTGGTTACATGGTCAGTGAACGCCTTCGCCAGGAAGGCTTCGACGCCGAGTTCGTCCCCAAAGGCTACGATCAGCAACTGCTCGCCGATCAGGGCCGCGAACGCGACATCGAACTGGCATTTGTCGGCAGCACCAATAGCGTTGCCTACAGTGGGCGCAAAGCATTGCTCGACGAGCTTGCCCAGGTCGAGAACCTGTTGGTTACCCGGACCAAGTCCGGTGAAGAGTACTGCGACACGCTGAACCGTATTCGCTTCTTCGTCAGTGCCGATGTCGGCATGGGCGAGTACATGATCAAGAACTTCGAGGCAATGGCCTGTGGTTGTGTTTTGCTGGCGTTTGACCAAGGTGAAGCAGAGAATCGCGCCTTGGGTCTGCAAGATATGCACAACGTTGTGCTGTATGACAGCATTGCAACATTGCAGGAAAAGCTGAAAGTATTGCGCGCTGACCCCGCGCTGGTTGAACGTATTGGCATAAACGGTCGTGATCTTGCCGTTTCGCAGTTCAGTTTCGCCCAAGTGGGCCGTAGTATCGTTGAAAAAATGCAGCCACCTCTGCGTTCCCGTCCAGCCTTGACCGGTTGGCAGCGCTTGCGTTTGAGACTGGGCATCTAAGCCGTCTGTCCCGTACGCGGGATGTGGTCTTGAGCAATCGAATACAGAAGATGGAGACAATCCGGTGCGATTCAGTGACAACAGTGATGTAACCCTGGTGGTTACCAGTTGCGGGCGCTTCGATCTGCTCAAGCTTACGCTTGAGAGTTTCGATCGCTTCAATACTGCACCGATCCGCGAAGTGTTCATCACCGAAGACTCGGGAGATGACGCGGTCCATCAGGCTATTCCCGAGCACTGGAAACCGCACTGCAAAGTGTTCGTCAATCGTCCCAAGTTGGGGCAATTGGCGTCGATCGACCTTGCTTATGAACAGGTGAAAACCCACTACATCTTCCACTGTGAAGATGATTGGGAGTTTTATCGCCCAGGGTTTGTCGAGGACTCTCGCAACATTCTCGAAGTCAGCCCGCACTTGCTGCAGGTCTGGCTGCGCAGCTATGCGCACGACTTGAAAATACACAGCCCTTATCTGCATCTGGGGGAGCGTCAGTTCATTGCCGGTGTTGCCTGTTATCCCATGCTATCGGATAAGCCGGAGTGGCAAAGCTTCTCGTTGAACCCAGGTTTGCGCCGGTTGAGCGATTATCAGCGTTGCGCCCCGTTTACTGCCTACTCTGGCGAGAAGGCAATATCGAAACGCTACGCGGAGCTGAATCTCACTGCGGTCAGCCTGGAGGCCGATGCGGTGCTGCACACTGGATTTGGCGCGCATATCGGTTTGCCCGAGGAGCGTCGGCGTAAAAAACAGCGCCGCAAACGTGATCGGATCAAGCTTTTCCTGACCTTGGTAGTCGGGGTGATTCTGGGCGTGGGCGTCGGCTTTTTCGCACATTGACCCCTGGGTCTCAGCCCAGTAAGGCGCGTTCCAGTTCTGCCAGTGGGAACTGATCTTCAAGGCGTTCGCGGGCAATGTAGCGGGCGAAGTGTTGTACGTTGCGCTTGACCATGCGGCTGGAAAGCGGCGCTCGCATGAAGCGCATGTCGGCGACATCGATCAGGCCCAGCTCCTGCTCTGGCGTCACGACAATATTGCCCAGGTGCAACGAGCGGAAGTAGATCCCCGACTGGTGCAGTTTACGCACCAGGCCGACCAGCTCCGGAAGGCGCTCCTGCCAACTGAATCCGGCTTTGCGAGACAACTGGCTAAGGGTTTCACCAGGCAGCGGGTGGTACAGCACTGCCGTCATTCCGGGTGCGTCCAGTTTGTAATACTTCAAAACCTTCAGCGTAGGGATACCCTTTTTCTCCAACTGCACTGCGTTGTCGATGAAGCGTTGGGAGTAGGGCCGCAGCAAGGCAGATGAAATCAAGCGCTTGCGCCTGAAAAGCTTAAGAATGTTGCCGTCGTTAAGCAGGTACACTTTGGCGCCGTAGCTATCAGCCTCGAGCACCTGGGCGCCAAGGATGAGTTTGTCGAGGTCGACCTGGTGTAGACGGGAACATTGCATGGAGAATGGCCTTGCCAACGGGCTAGCAAAAGGACCGGCAATAATGCCGAAATTTTTCCGGATGTACCATGCCGGTGTTATGGAAACGACGAGGATGCGGGTGATGCAAGCAAGGCTCAGGCCTTGGTTGTCGCCTGTTTCCCTCTGATATGGCCAGGATGCATGCCCGTTGACCGGGCTGTGATAAAATTTCCGGTTCAATCTGAACAGCGAGCTCGATGATGGCCGAAACACCGCTAAACGCGGAGCAGCAGAGCAGCTCCAGCCTGAAAATCTACTTCCGGCTTCTGAGCTATGTGAAACCGTACATCGGCATTTTTGCGCTGAGTATCCTCGGTTTCGTCATCTTTGCCTCGACCCAGCCCATGCTGGCTGGGATTCTCAAGTACTTCGTCGACGGCCTGAGCAATCCTCAGGCGGTATTGTTTCCCAATGTTCCTTACCTACGCGACCTGCAGTTACTGCAGGCGGTGCCGCTGCTGATCGTATTGATCGCGGCCTGGCAGGGGCTGGGTTCGTTCCTGGGTAACTACTTTCTGGCCAAGGTCTCGTTGGGGCTGGTGCATGACCTGCGGGTCGAGTTGTTCAACAAGTTGCTGGTGCTGCCCAACCGTTACTTCGACAACCATAACTCTGGCCACCTGATCTCGCGCATCACCTTCAACGTGACCATGGTCACGGGTGCTGCCACTGACGCTATCAAGGTCGTGATTCGCGAAGGCCTGACCGTGGTCTTCCTGTTCATTTACCTGCTGTGGATGAACTGGAAGCTTACCCTGGTGATGTTGGCAATCCTGCCAATCATTGCCGTGATGGTCGGCAGTGCGAGCAAGAAATTCCGCAAGCAGAGCAAGAGGATCCAGGTGGCGATGGGTGACGTGACGCATGTCGCGTCCGAAACCATCCAGGGTTATCGTGTGGTACGCAGTTTCGGTGGTGAAAACTACGAGCAGCAGCGGTTTGCCAACGCCAGTCAGAGCAATACCGACAAACAATTGCGCATGACCAAGACCGGGGCGGTTTATACCCCGATGCTGCAGTTGGTGATTTATACCGCGATGGCGGCACTGATGTTCCTGGTGCTGTTCCTGCGTGGCGATGCCACGGCGGGTGATCTGGTTGCGTACATTACTGCCGCGGGTCTGTTGCCCAAGCCGATTCGACAGCTGTCGGAAGTCAGCTCGACTATCCAGAAGGGTCTGGCCGGCGCCGAAAGTATCTTCGAACAGTTGGACGAAAGCCCGGAAATCGATAACGGAACGGTAGAGCTGGAGCGCGTAGAGGGGCGCCTTGAAGTGCGTAACTTGAGCTTCACTTATCCAGGTACGGAACGTCAGGTACTGACCGACATTTCCTTTACTGCAGAACCGGGGCAGATGATTGCACTGGTCGGCCGTTCGGGGAGTGGCAAGTCCACTCTGGCAGGGTTGATTCCACGCTTCTACCACCATGACCAGGGGCAGATCTTTCTGGATGGCGTTGAAATCGAGGATTACCGCCTGCGTAACCTGCGTCGCCATGTTTCGCAGGTGACCCAGCATGTGACCCTGTTCAACGACACCGTGGCCAATAACATTGCTTATGGCGACCTGGCCGGTGCACCGCGTGCCGATATCGAGGCTGCCGCCGCGGATGCCTATGCCAAGGAATTCGTCGACCAGTTGCCGCAGGGCTTCGATACCCAGGTCGGTGAGAACGGTGTGCTGCTTTCCGGTGGTCAGCGCCAGCGCCTGGCAATTGCCCGTGCCTTGCTCAAGAATGCGCCGCTGCTGATTCTCGACGAGGCCACTTCAGCGCTCGATACAGAGTCGGAGCGGCATATTCAGGCTGCGCTCGATCATGTAATGAAAGGCCGGACTACACTGGTCATCGCACACCGCCTATCGACCATTGAAAAGGCCGACATGATTCTGGTCATGGACCAGGGCAAGCTGGTCGAGCGTGGGACTCATTCCGAGCTGCTGGCCGCCAATGGCTACTATGCCCGGCTGCATGCGATGGGTCTGGACGAGCCGGTCAAGGCTGATATTACCTGAGCCTGTTGCCGGAACCCGCCCCGGGTTCCGGCAGACTTCCTGCAATAGCTTGTCAGAAAGGCGGTAATCAAGCCTTTGCCTTGCCTGTGCTAATATCCTGCCCCTGTTAATTTTGTATATATGGGTTGCCCATGAAGTTGTCCATGCCGCGTTTCGATCAAGCCCCGGTACTGGTAGTGGGCGATGTTATGCTCGACCGCTACTGGCATGGCGGTACCTCTAGGATTTCGCCTGAAGCGCCGGTACCGGTGGTCAAGGTCGAACAGATCGAGGACCGTCCTGGTGGTGCGGCCAACGTTGCGTTGAACATCGCCGCCCTGGGTGCTCCAGCAGCACTGGTCGGGGTTACCGGTCAGGACGAGGCTGCCGACAGCCTCGCCAATAGCCTGCAAGCTGCAGGTGTACGCTCGATTTTCCAGCGCATCGCGCACCAGCCGACCATCGTCAAACTGCGGGTCATGAGTCGGCATCAGCAACTGCTGCGCATCGATTTCGAAGAGCCTTTCGCCACCGACCCGCTGTCGCTGGGCGCCGAAGTCGATAGCCTGCTCGATGGCGTGAAGGTGTTGGTGCTGTCGGACTACGGTAAAGGCGCGCTGAAAAACCATCAAAGCTTGATCGAGGCAGCCCGGGCCCGAGGGATTCCGGTGTTGGCCGATCCCAAGGGCAAGGATTTCTCGATCTATCGCGGTGCGAGCCTGATCACCCCGAACCTCAGCGAATTCGAAACCATCGTCGGTCGTTGCGCCGATGAAGCGGAACTGGTGGCCAAGGGTGGCCAACTGATGCGCGAGCTCGACCTGGGTGCCCTGTTGGTGACCCGTGGCGAGCACGGCATGACGCTGTTGCGTCCCGAGCATCCAGCCTTGCACCTGCCAGCCCGTGCCCGTGAAGTCTTCGACGTCACCGGTGCCGGGGATACCGTGATCTCGACCCTGGCTGCTGCTATTGCTGCCGGTGAAGAACTGCCCCATGCCGTGGGTTTGGCCAACCTGGCCGCCGGTATCGTGGTTGGCAAACTCGGTACGGCTGCAATCAGTGCACCTGAGCTGCGTCGCGCCATTCAGCGTGAAGAAGGTTCCGAGCGTGGTGTGTTGAGTCTCGACCAGCTTCTGTTGGCCATAGACGATGCCCGCGCGCACAAAGAGAAGATCGTCTTCACCAATGGTTGCTTCGATATCCTTCACGCCGGTCATGTGACTTACCTGGAGCAGGCGCGGGCCCAGGGTGATCGACTGATCGTTGCGGTCAACGACGATGCTTCGGTAAGCCGTCTGAAGGGCCCTGGGCGTCCAATCAACAGTGTTGATCGGCGCATGGCCGTACTGGCTGGCCTGGGTGCTGTGGACTGGGTCATCAGCTTCCCTGAAGGTACCCCGGAAAACCTGCTCAGCCAGGTCAAGCCAGATGTGCTGGTCAAGGGTGGCGACTACGGGATCGACCAGGTGGTGGGTGCCGATATCGTCAATGCCTATGGCGGTACCGTGAAGGTGCTGGGCTTGGTTGAGAACAGTTCGACCACGGCCATCGTCGAGAAAATTCGTAAGAACTAGGCCGCAGCGCTTCTCTCACAAAAAAGTAACGGATTCTGACCAGAACCGTTACTTGCCAAGCCCCCCGCGCGCCAGTTGCAACAATTCCCTCGCCTTGCCCGTCAGCCGTTGCAATCCGCTGTCGGGCTTTGGCACCGTCAGGCCTTGCTGGCTGACCCAATCCTTCCAGCGAATTCGCTCATCCCTGACCAGCCAACCTTCCTGCCGGGCAAAACTCTCGGCGAGGTACATGCCGCGCGTGCTGGCGGGCAGCAAGCGGTCTTTTTTCAAGGTGTACAGTTCAGCGCGTGGGCGTCCGTCCTCCAGCGGCATCAGGTACAAGTCTGGACGTGAACGGTTGAGACGGGCGACTAGCTGATCGCCCTCAAGGCGTTCATCGACATGAAACAGGCTCAGGGATTTGGCTTCGCGCGGCACCTGCAAGCGCAAGTCGTAGATCAACTGTAACGACGCGGTGGGCAAGTGTACGTATGCGCGCGGCCGCTCCAGCAGTTGCAGGTTGGCGCAATGCACAGGCCTTGCCGCGCCGGAGTGCGGCGTCAGGATGAATGGCAGCGCCTCGCGATAATGCAGGGCGTCAGCATAGGGCGCTGGCAGCCAGGTCTCGTTGAAACGGCCACCCAGCCAGCCTTCCGGGGTTTCCAGCAAGCATTCTTCAGCAACCTCCTGGATGGCGGTGTGCAGCGGCAGGTTCAACTCCTGGGCCGGCACATAGCCAGAAATCAGCTTGAGTACGACATCACCCCGATCCTGGCGGCGCTGGCGTACCAGTACCCAGTAGTCGCGGTTCTGCCAGTGCAGGGTCAGGCGCACGGAAACCCCCAGGTTGGCTAACTCGACAGCAAAACGCTGGTTGTCGGCCAGGTGGATCTGTTTGCGCCGTTGCTGGGTCTGGGCGAAGTTCAGCGGCATGCCGATGCTTTGGTAGCTCAGCCCCTCTGGACTGGCTTCGACGTGCAGCGGCAGGGTTTTGAAGTTGCTCGGATTCTTGCGGATCAATGTTCGCGGCATGTCGGCTCCTTCTTGCGTTGGGGTCGGCCGCGACGGCGGCGTTGGCGTCAGCGATTCAATACAGCAGCAACAGTCGCTACGTTATGGGCCAGGTGCACAGGGTTGATAGTGCCGACGATAGCACTGCTGACACCAGGGTGGCCAAATAGCAGTTCGAAGCTGGCGCGCACCGGGTCCACCCCGGGGCTCAGGCATACATGGCCACTGGCGAGGGCTTTTTTTACCAGGATGGCTTTGCCATGCGCAGCGGCATAGTCGAGCACCGGGCGTTCTGCCTGTTCGTTCAGATTGTAGGTGACCATGGCGCAGTCGCCGCGTTCAAGTGCCTTCAGGCCGCCCTCCACCGTCTTGCCGGAAAGACCATAGCCGCCAATCTTGCCTTCCTGCTTCAGCGCTTCGAGGGTCTGGTACACCTCTTCGTGCTCAAGGATATGCAGGTCATTGCCATCGGAGTGGACCAGCACCAGGTCGATGTGGTCGGTTTCCAGGCGCTGGAGGCTGCGTTCAATGGAGAAGCGTGTGTGGCTGGCGCTGAAGTCGAAACGTGACTGACCCTCGTCGAATTCTTCACCGACCTTGCTGACGATTACCCACTGTTCGCGCTGGCCGCGCAACAGCGGGCCAAGACGCTCTTCGCTGCGGCCATAGGCAGGGGCCGTGTCGATCAGGTTGATGCCCAACTCGCGGGCCTGGGCCAACAGCAGGCGCGCCTGGTCGTCGTCCGGAATGGTAAAGCCGTTAGGGTACTTGACGCCTTGATCGCGCCCCAGCTTGACCGTACCCAGGCCCAGCGGTGATACGCGCAAGCCGGTACTGCCCAAGGGGCGGTGCAGATCGTGAAGAGTCGGCAGGCTCATGGCAGCAGTTGCTCCCAGATTGGCACCGCCAGCGGTGGTTTAGGTAGGTCCAGCGCAGCGGGCTGAGCGCACGGCTTGATGCCGTCGCGCTCGAGGCTGGTCAGCACTCGGTCGGCGAAATCCGGTGCCAGTGCCAGTTTGGTCGGCCAACCAACCAGCAGGCGGTCCTGCTCGGCGAGGAAGGCGTTGTCCGGGCGTACCAGACCAGATTGGGCAGGCTCGGCGCGGTCGATGCGCACGGTAGCCCAGCGCACCTGGCTCAAGTCGACCCAGGGCAGGAGGCTGGCGACTTCTTTTTTTGCGGCCGCAATCTGCGCCTCTGGCTCGCGGGCCACGCCATCTGCTTCGGCCAGGTCGCCACCCAGGTACCAGACCCACTGACCATCGGCTGCGGGATGGCTGGTAACCGTGATGCGTGGCTTGGGGCCACCGCCCAGGCAATGGGCATACAAGGGCTTGAGGCTGGCACCCTTGGCCATGACCATGTGCAGTGGGCGGCGTTGCATGGCGGGTTGGGTCAGGCCGATGCTTTCGAGCAGACCGGCATTGCCGGCGCCAGCGCTGAGCACGATGCGCTGGGCGCGGATCTCGCGGCCATCGACACGCAAGCCAAGCAGAACACCATTTTCCTGCAGCGGCTCGATCTGCTGCCCGGCAAGCAGGCTGTCTCCGGCAAGCTCGGCGAGTCGGCTGAGCAGGCTCGGCACATCAACCACGAGTTCTGCCAAGCGATAGACCTTGCCCTTGAATGCGCGGTCCTGCAGGGCCGCTGGCAATTGCTCGCCCTTGACCTGGTCGACCCGTCCGCGCACTGCCTTGCTGGCGAAGAAGCTGGTCAGGTTGCCGGCAAGGGTGCCGGGTGACCATAGGTAATGGGCGTCGGACAGCAGGCGCACGCCGCTGAGGTCCAGTTCACCGTTGCCTGCCAGGGCTTCGCTCCAGCGTCGCGGCATGTCGGCAATGGCTTCGGAGGCGCCGGTCAACGCACCATGCAGGGCATACTTGGCGCCGCCATGAATGATCCCTTGGGATTTGAGGGTCTGCTCGCCACCGAGGCTGGCACGTTCCACCACAACCGTCGAATAGCCCAGGCGACGCAGGCGAGCATTGAGCCAGAGGCCTGCGACCCCTGCGCCGACGATCAAGACGTCGGTGGAAATAACGGATGGCATGCATGCACCTCACAAGCTTGGACAGAAGCCCAGTATACAGCCTGTGAGGAGAATCAATGCCCGGCGGTTTTCGAGAACACCTGGATCACCACCACGCCGCCCACGATCATGGCCATGCCGAGCATCGCTGGGATGTCGAGTTTCTGACCATAGATCACCAGCGCGGCGATGCTGATCAACACAATGCCCAGTCCCGACCAGATGGCATAGGCGATGCCCACCGGAATGCTGCGTACTACCAAGGTCAACATCCAGAACGCCACGGCGTAGCCACAGACCATCAGCAGTAAGGGCAGGGGAGTGCTCAGCCCTTTTACGGCCTTCATCGAGGCGGTGGCGATGACTTCGGCGCAGATGGCGATAGCCAGGTAGGTGTAGGCATTCATGTGATGTTCCTCTGATCTGGCTGAGCATTCTAGAGCAAGCCTGAATGGGGTAAAGTCATTACCTATCTTTATTGGAGATAGGTTGCATGGCGCAGCAGTGGAATCTGGAGCAGCTTCGATTGTTTGTCGCGGTGGCCGAGCAACGATCGTTTTCAGCGGTAGCGCGCGTGCAGCGCAAGGCACAGTCGGCAGTAAGTAATGCCATCGCCCTGCTCGAGGCAGACTTGGGTGTGACCCTGTTTGAACGTAGCAGCGGTCGTCAGCCTCGGTTGACCGAAGCCGGAGCCGCCTTGGTGGAGGATGCTCGCGAGTTATTGCGCCAGTGTGAGCGCCTGGACGGCCGTGCATTGGCGTTGCTGCGCGGCCAGGAAGCGCAGTTGCGCGTGGCCCAGGACGAAGCGATGCCCTATCAGCCGGTGATCGATAGTCTCGACGAGTTGGCCCAGCAGTTCCCCATGCTGGAGGTGCAGTTGGCCAGCGGTGCGCAAGGGGATGTGGCGCGCAAGTTGGTCGAGCGTCGTGCCGATCTGGGCCTGCTCTTTCATCACGAACGCATGCCGCAGGCACTGGAGCGTCGAGCCTTGGGGCGGGTGGAAATGGTGACGGTCTGCGCGGTCAATCATCCGCTGGCACGGTTGGGCAGGGTCAATCGGCAGCAATTGGCGCGGCATCGACAATTGCTGATCGCCCCACAGGAAAGTGGTTATCCGGGCGGTGAACCGATCAGTCCGCAGATCTGGCGCGCCGACAGTTTTTACGCCATGGCCGAACTGCTGATGCGTGGCTTGGGTTGGGCCTGGCTGCCTCGGCACGTAGTGCAGTATCCGACCTATCACGCGCAAATGGTGGAGTTGTCCTGCGAATGGACACCGCCTGCGCTGGTGGTGGAGTTGGTCTGGCGTCGCGATGAGCCCTTGGGCCCTGCGGCGCAGTGGTTGGCTGAACGCTTCGCCGTGCACTTACGAGCCATTGGCTAGTACACTTCGGCGCCATGAATAGAACACTTTATACCCTGCTGTTTCACCTGGGCCTGCCGCTGGTTGCGCTGCGCCTGTACCTGCGTTCGCGTAAAGCGCCGGCCTACGCCAAGCGTATTGGCGAACGCTTCGCCATCAACCTGCCGGCCATGCGCAAAGGCGGCATTTGGGTGCATGCGGTGTCAGTGGGCGAGAGCATCGCTGCGGCGCCGATGATTCGCGCGCTGTTGCAGGCTTATCCACAGCTGCCGATTACCATCACCTGCATGACTCCGACAGGTTCGGAGCGGGTCCAGGCGATGTTCGCCAATGAGCCACGCATCCAGCATTGCTACTTGCCCTATGACCTGCCCTGGGCGGCGGGGCGTTTTCTCGATCATGTCCAGCCCAAGCTTGCGGTGATCATGGAAACCGAGCTCTGGCCCAACCATATTCACCAGTGTGCCAAGCGTGCTATTCCGGTGGCGCTGGCCAATGCGCGGTTGTCTGAGCGCTCGGCGCGAGGTTATGCCCGTTTTGCCAAGCTGACCCGGCCGATGCTGGCCGAGATGAGTCTGATTGCGGTGCAGACCGAAACCGAAGCGCAGCGCTTTCGCCAGTTGGGGGCCAGGCCTGAATCTGTTCAGGTGACCGGCTCGATCAAGTTTGACCTGAGGATCGACGAGCAATTGCTGCCGCGTGCCAGGTTGCTGCGCGAGCAATGGCAGGCGACTCAACGTCCGCTGTGGATCGCTGCCAGTACCCATGAGGGCGAAGATGAGGTGATTCTGGCTGCCCATCGCCAGTTGCTCGAGCATCACGCCGATGCTTTGTTGATTCTCGTGCCGCGGCATCCTGAACGCTTCAACAGTGTCTTCGAGTTGTGTGCTGCGCAGTTTCCGACGATTCGACGCTCAAGTGGCGACCCGGTGGGTGTCGATACGGCTGTGATGCTCGGTGACACCATGGGCGAGTTGCTGTTTCTCTATGCCTTGGCGGACATCGCGTTTGTCGGTGGCAGCCTGGTGCCAAACGGTGGACACAACCTGTTGGAACCCGCGGCGCTGTCGTTGCCAGTGATCAGTGGCCCGCACCTGTTCAACTTTCTCGAGATTGCAACCATGCTGCGTGACGCTGGGGCGCTGCAGGAAGTGGACGACGCCCAGGGCCTGGCGGCTGCGATTCGACGTCTTATCGAGTTACCGCAGGATGCGCGGCGCATGGGTGAAGCGGGGCGGGCGGTGATGAAGGCCAATCAGGGGGCCTTGCAGCGATTGCTCGAGGGGTTGGGACGATTGCTCTGACGCCGTCGCGGGGCAGGTCCGCTCCCACGGCGGTTGGCGCCTGTGGGAGCGGGCTTGCCCTGCGATGCTTGTTCAAGGCCGGGCGTTGAAGTTGGCCTGTGCAGCAGCAGCCAGGTCTGGTGGCAGGAAGTCCTTGTCCGGGTTGTAGTCCGGTTTCAGGTAGCGGCTCAGATCCGTCAGGTCTTGTGGGCTCAAGGTTCCGGCAGCCTGCTTGAGGCGCAGATTGTCGAGGATGTAATCGTAGCGGGTGTTGTTGTAGTCGCGCACCGAGGTGTACAGCTGGCGCTGGGCATCGAGCACATCGACGATGTTGCGTGTACCGACCTGATAACCGATCTCGGTCGCTTCTAGGGCGCTCTGGTTGGAGATGATCGATTGCTTGCGCGCCTGAACCTGCTCGACGTCGGTGTTCACTGCGCGGTGCAGGTTGCGGGTGTTCTCCACCACCTGGCGACGCAGGCTTTCACGCTGTTGCTCGCTCTGGTTCAGGCGCTGATAGGCCTCGCGCACCTGTGAGCTGGTCAGGCCGCCGCTGTAGATCGGGATATTCAACTGCAGGCCGATAGTGGTCTGTTCCACATCACCCCGGTAATTCTGCCTGGTAAGGTTCGGGTTGGTGAAACCGAGGTTGTCGTTGTCACCTTTCTGGTACTGGGCAACGGCATCGACGGTTGGCGCGTGGCCGGCCTTGCGCTGGCGCAGGGTTTCTTCGGCGGCGCTGACGGCGTAGTTGTTCGCCAACAGGTTGAGGTTCTGTTTGCCGGCAGTCTCGACCCAAGCCTTGGCGTCATTTGGCACCGGGACCTGTACTGGCAGCGTGTGGCGGATGCCTTGAATAGAGGTGTAGTCGCGATTGGTCAGGGTAATCAACGCCTCAAACGCATCGTCAACCTGGCGCTGTGCCACGATCCGGTTGGCGCGGGCGGTGTCATAGCTGGCCTGGGACTGAAGCACGTCGGTCTTGTCCGAGAGGCCCACATCGAAGCGCTCGTTGGACTGGTCCAGCTGGCGTTTGAAGGCAGCTTCTTCAGCCTTGGTCGACGCCAGGTTGTCCTGGGCACGCAGAACCGAGAAATAATTATCGGCAGTTTGCAGGATCAGGTTCTGTTCAGTGGCTGAAAGCTCCAGCGCTGATTGCTCATTGATCGCTTCTGCAGCTTGCAACTGGAACCAGCGATCGGCGCGGAAAATCGGCTGGGCCAGGGTCGCGGACCAGGAGTTGCCACTGCGACTCGAGGTAATCGACGGATCATCGATCTTGGTGCGGGTGTTCAACATTTCGGCACCGGCCGAAAGGTTTGGCAGCAGGCCGGCCCGGGCCTGAGGTACCACTTCCTTTTGCGCACCATAGTTGGCGCGGGCCGCAGCCAGATCGGCGTTGTTATCCACAGCTTCCTGGTAGACGCTGACCAGATCGGTTTTCGCTGACAGGGGCGGGTCTGCTGCCCAGGCCATTCCGTTGGTAGCACAAGACACGGCAAGGGCCAGTGAAAGTTTGCGCAGCATAGGGCGATCCTTGAACAATTGAGTGTTTCTGAACCGGTGAGTGTAGATGCGCAGGCACTTTGCAACAATCCGCCAATTGCGCCATTTATCGTCAGTGCGCTTGTACAGTTGGCTTTGCAGGCAAGAGCAGACTAGACTGGGGCCGTTCTTGTCGGGGTGCCTTGCGTTGAGGCTGAGATCGGATAATCCGGATCCCGTTGAACCTGATCAGGTTAGCGCCTGCGTAGGGAACAAGATTTCTCGCTTTCCCGGCGAGTCTCTTGTGTCAGGTCCGGGAATGTCGAGCCAGCCGAGTAAGTAGCTGCAGACATCTTCGTACATGGCACAGCACCGGTCCAAGGTGCGTCCGTGCTTTTTCAGGTTCTTCTCCCGACATTCCACCGCTAGGAAGCTGTCTGGAGAGCCTGTGATGAGCAAACAAGAAAAAAACATTATCAATCTGAGTGAATCGGCCCAGGTCGATCAGCAGTCCGTACAGCCATTCACCCGTTCGCGCAAAATCTATGTCGAAGGCTCACGCCCAGACATCCAGGTGCCTATGCGTGAAATCAGCCTGGACGACACGCCAACTGACTTCGGCGGTGAAGCCAACGCTCCGGTGCTGGTCTACGACACTTCCGGTCCCTACACCGACCCCAATGTCATTATCGATGTGCGCAAAGGCCTGGGCGACGTGCGTTCGGCCTGGATCGACGCCCGTGGTGACACTGAGCGCCTGCAAGGGCTGTCATCCAACTTTGGCCAGCAGCGCCTGGCCGATGCCGAGCTGACCAAGCTGCGCTTTGCCCATGTACGCAATCCGCGTCGGGCCAAGGCCGGCGCCAACGTCAGCCAGATGCACTATGCCCGCCAGGGCATCATTACCGCCGAGATGGAATACGTCGCCATCCGCGAGAACATGAAGCTGCAGGAAGCTCGCGCTGCCGGCCTGCTCGAGCAGCAGCACCCAGGCCATAGCTTCGGTGCCAGTATCCCCAAGGAAATCACCGCCGAATTTGTCCGTGAAGAGATCGCGCGTGGCCGCGCGATCATTCCGGCCAACATCAACCACGTTGAGCTGGAACCGATGATCATCGGCCGCAACTTCCTGGTGAAGATCAACGGCAACATCGGCAACAGCGCCCTGGGTTCTTCCATCGAAGAAGAAGTGGCCAAGTTGACCTGGGGTATTCGCTGGGGCTCGGACACGGTCATGGACTTGTCCACCGGCAAGCACATTCATGAAACGCGCGAATGGATCATCCGCAACTCGCCTGTGCCAATCGGTACCGTGCCGATCTACCAAGCGCTGGAGAAGGTCAATGGCGTGGCCGAAGACCTGACCTGGGAATTGTTCCGCGATACCTTGATCGAGCAGGCCGAGCAGGGCGTCGACTACTTCACCATTCACGCCGGTGTGCTGCTGCGCTATGTGCCGCTGACCGCCAAACGCGTAACCGGCATCGTCAGTCGTGGCGGCTCGATCATGGCCAAGTGGTGCCTGGCGCATCACCAGGAGAACTTCCTCTATACCCATTTCGACGAAATCTGCGAAATCATGAAGGCCTACGACGTCAGCTTCTCGCTGGGTGATGGCCTGCGTCCGGGTTCGATTGCCGATGCCAACGACGAGGCGCAGTTCGGCGAGCTGGAGACACTTGGCGAGTTGACCAAGATTGCTTGGAAGCATGATGTGCAGTGCATGATCGAAGGCCCGGGGCATGTCCCCATGCAGTTGATCAAGGAGAACATGGACAAGCAGCTCGAATGCTGCGACGAAGCACCGTTCTACACCCTCGGCCCGCTGACCACCGACATCGCCCCGGGTTACGACCACATCACCTCCGGTATCGGCGCGGCGATGATTGGTTGGTTCGGGTGCGCCATGCTCTGCTACGTGACGCCAAAGGAACACCTGGGCCTGCCGAACAAGGATGACGTCAAGACCGGGATCATCACCTACAAGATCGCCGCCCACGCCGCTGACCTTGCCAAGGGGCACCCAGGCGCGCAGATCCGTGACAATGCCTTGTCCAAGGCGCGCTTCGAGTTCCGCTGGGAAGACCAGTTCAACCTCGGCCTGGACCCGGACACTGCCCGTTCTTTCCATGACGAGACCCTGCCCAAGGACTCGGCTAAGGTCGCGCACTTCTGCTCCATGTGCGGACCGAAGTTCTGCTCGATGAAAATCACTCAGGAAGTACGTGAGTACGCGGCCAACCAACGCATTGATGCGGTAGATGTCGCGGTCGAGGACGGCATGCGCGAGCAGGCCGAGCGATTCCGCCAGGAAGGCAGCCAGCTGTACAAAAAGGTCTAACCGCATCGCGGGGCAAGTCGATCTGGCTTGCCCCGCGATAGGGCCCTAAGAACAAAAAACCTCCCTGTCGAGATTCCCTTGTGAGCACACCGAGTCAGTTTTCTCCCGATTATCCGGTTACCGACCAGCAGCGCGTTTTGAGCGGTCGTGACCTCTGTTCCCTATGGTTCTCCCTGGGTATAGGCCTGATGGTCTTGCAAACCGGCGCCTTGCTCGGCCCTGGCCTGGGTTTGGCCAACGCCGTGCTGGCGATCATCCTTGGCACGTGCGTAGGTGTTCTGCTGCTGGCGGCGGTTGCCGTCATCGGCAGTGATACCGGGCTTTCCTCCATGGCTGCCCTGCGCCGCAGCCTTGGCCGCGACGGTGCACGGCTGCCCGCATTGCTGAACCTGATGCAACTGATTGGTTGGGGTTCATTCGAAATTATCGTCATGCGCGATGCCGCCAGCCTGTTGGGCGCTCGCGCCTTCGGCGAGGGCAGCGCCCTGACCAACCCAATGCTATGGACCTTGTGCTTTGGCGCCTTGGCCACCGCCCTGGCCGTCAGCGGGCCTTTGACCTTCGTGCGCAAAATTCTGCGCAAGTGGGGCATCTGGCTGTTGCTGGGTGCTTGCCTGTGGCTGACCTGGAATCTATTTGCCAAGGCCGATCTCGCTGCCCTGTGGGCGCGTGCTGGCGACGGTTCGATGTCGCTGGCAGTGGGTATCGACATCGCGATCGCGATGCCGTTGTCGTGGTTGCCATTGATTGCCGACTACTCACGCTTCGCCCGTCAAGGCAGCCGGGTTTTCCTCGGTACTGCGCTGGGTTACCTGCTGGGCAACGTCTGGATGATGAGCCTGGGTGTGGCGTATACCTTGGCGTTCGCGCCCGCCGGTGAGGTCAACACCTTGCTGTTGGCACTGGCGGGCGCAGGCATTGGTATTCCGTTGCTGCTGATTCTGCTCGATGAGTCGGAAAAAGCCTTTGCCGATATTCACTCGGCGGCAGTCTCCACTGGCTTGCTGGTACGCTTGAAAGTCGAGCACCTGGCGTTGGTCATTGGTGTGCTGTGTACCTTGATCGCCTGTTTTGCACCGCTGGCCCAGTACCAGAACTTCCTGCTGCTGATCGGTTCGGTGTTCGCCCCGCTGTTCGGCGTGGTGCTGGTTGATCACTTTGTGGTGCGCCGCCGGCGGAGCGACAATGCTCCGATCCAGAGCCTGCATTGGCGTGCGCTGGTGGCCTGGGCGTGCGGCGTAGCGACGTATCACGCACTGGCCCACTATGCGGCCGATGTGGGCTCAACCCTGCCTGCGTTGCTGCTGGCAGGGTTCGTCTACTGGGCGGCAGCGCCGTCCGTCAGCCGCGACCGGGAAACAACTCCGGCTTGATCACACCGTTCAGGCGCGGGTAGGGGATTTTAAGTTCGATGTGGCCCATGGAGTACGGGGCAATGGCATACACTTCGTACTTGAGCACTACCGCGCCATAGGTAAGGGCGATGTGTGGCGTCTGCTGGAATGGCCAGGTTTTGACGAACTCGGCGTCCTTGTCCATGCCGGTGCTGATCAGCCAGGCTTTGTGAGCTTCCTGGGCGGTTTTCCAGAATGTTTCTTCCTGGCCCGGTACCAGCATATCCTGCAGCGTCAGCACTTTGTCCTGCTGGCGTGAATAGTTGATAAAGCCGCGGCCAGGCATGCCGTGTGCGCCGCCGGTGTCCAGATAGCTGGACAGCTCGATGATCACCAGGCCGTCATGCTGCTCGCGTACCTTGGCTTGCAGGTAGCTGCTGTTGCGTGTGTCGGCAGTGGCCATGAACTGATCTTCATAGGCCTTGAGCGAAGCGGGCAGGGCACTGTTGTCATTATCCTGGGTCATCTGTAGCAGGCGCTTCTCGACAATTGCATCCAGTTTCGGATTGGCCGGGAAGTGAATGGTGTCGATATTGACCAGTGGACAGTCAGCAGTGTTGCAACCGGGCTTGATGTGCTCCCAACGGTCGCGCTTGACCTCCAGTGGCGTGCGCATGTTCGGCTGGAACAGGCTTTGACAAGCGCCCAGGGCCAAGGCCAGCACGGCCACGGTAGTCAGTTTCACAAGCGTCATGATGATCCTTGTAAGGCAAAGGTGATCGGGCTTGGACCGTCGGCAGGGCCTTCAGTTCGCCACTAAGCTGAATATCAGCAGACTGCCTATCCTCGCAGTCCGGGCGGCAACTTGAAAGGGGTGAAACGCGGCGGTGCGCAGGTTAGGATGGCGCGAAGCGGTACACGAAGTATTAAAGGATTCCTATGTCAGACACATCGAACACTGTGCCCAGCGACGTCGAAATCGTCGAGCGGGTCAACTGCTTCAAGGGCTTCTACCAGCTCGACCGGGTACGCCTGCGCCATGAGCTGTTTGCCGGTGGCATGGGGCGCGAGATCAGTCGCGAACTGTTCGTGCGCCACGACGCAGTGTGTGTGCTGCCCTACGACGCCCAACGTGATGAGGTGGTGCTGATCGAGCAGTTTCGTGTCGGCGCCATGGGCAAGATCGCCAACCCCTGGTTGATCGAACTGGTCGCCGGTCTGATCGACAAAGATGAACAGCCGGAAGAAGTTGCACACCGCGAAGCGCAGGAGGAAGCTGGTCTTGTGTTCAAGGCGCTGTGGCCGATGACGCGGTATTTCCCGTCACCTGGCGGTAGCGATGAGTTGGTACATTTGTATCTCGGTCAGTGCAGTAGTCTTGGGGCCGGCGGCCTGCACGGGCTGGAGGAAGAAGGTGAAGATATTCGCGTCAAGGTCTGGGCGTTCGAAGACGCCATGCAGGCCGTGCGCGATGGGCTGATTGCCAACGCAGCGAGCATTATTGCCTTGCAATGGCTGGCCTTGAACCGGGATGAAGTCAGGGGGCTATGGTCGTGAATCTGTTGCGCGAACGCTACCGGGTCGATCTGGTCGGGTTGCAGGCTGCCTGCGAGGCCAACTATGCGCGTTTGATGCGCCTGTTGCCGGACATGCGCTGCACCATGAGTTCGCGTCGGATCGGCATGACCCAGGGTGACCAGATGCTTGGCGTGCTGGTGCTCGATGTGGTGCTTGCCTGTCCATACACCACCACCCTGCGCGTGCGCCAGGAACACAGTCTGCCGTGGCTGCCGGTGCCGCAGCTGGAAGTTCAGGTGTATCACGATGCCCGCATGGCCGAAGTGGTCAGCGCCGAGCATGCCCGGCGCTTTCGCAGTGTCTACCCGTATCCAAATGCTGCGATGCACCAGCCGGACGAGAAAGCTCAGCTCAACCTGTTCCTCGGCGAATGGCTCAGTCATTGCCTGGCCTGCGGTCATGAGTTGGCAGTTGTTCGCTGAAATGTGATGGCGGTCGTTTTCAAGTATTTGCGCAAGCGCAGCTAGCCGCCATAATCGCGCTGAATCCGTTCGAGGAGTCGGCCCTTGCCGCACCAATCTATTGCGCCTGTTGATGCGCCCGTGCACCTGGTGCAACTGACTGACAGCCACCTGTTTGCCGATGCGCAAGCAACGCTGCTGGGTATGAACACCCGCGAGAGCCTGCAGCGGGTGATCGACAAAGTGCGTGAAGAACAGCCGCGAATCGATGCGGTGCTGGCCACTGGCGACTTGTCCCAAGATGGGTCTGAAGCGTCTTACGCTTACTTTCGTGAATTGACTGCAAGCCTCAAGGCGCCAAGCCGATGGCTGGCTGGCAACCACGACGAACCTATGCCCATGGAGCAGGCTGCGCAAGGTACCGATGTGCTCGAGCCGATCATGGATATCGGCAATTGGCGCATTTTGATGCTCAATTCAGCGATATCAGGCGCGGTGCCGGGGATGCTCGATGCCAGCCAGCTGCAATTGCTCGAGCAATCATTGCAGGCCGCGCCGCAGCGGCATCACCTTATCTGCTTCCATCATCAGCCCGTGGCGATCGGCTGCGCCTGGATGGCGTCGATTGGTTTGCGCAATGCCGATGCCTTGTTTGCCTTGCTCAAGCGTTATCCACAGGCGCGGGGGCTGCTCTGGGGGCATATTCACCAGGAGTGGGACCAGGTGCGTGATGGCGTGCGCTTGCTGGCCTCGCCCTCTACCTGCATCCAGTTCGAGCCGGACAGTGAAGACTTCAAAGTCGGTGAACAGGCGCCGGGTTATCGCTGGCTACGTCTGCATGCCGACGGCCAGATCGAGACTGGGGTATCGCGCGTCACCGACTTCGCATTCACTATCGATCACGCCGATGGCTATTAAGTGTTGCTGAATGGGTGAAAACGCTCCATCTGCCGTCGAACAGGCTAAAATGCGCGCTTTCGCGCCTGGCGCTGCCAGGCAAATCAAGCGTATCGGGGGCGGCATGGCAGGTTCGATTCTCTATATTCACGGGTTCAACAGCGCGCCGTCGTCGAAGAAAGCCTGCCAATTGGTCGCGGTGATGGAGCAGATCGGTCTTGCTGAACAGCTGCGCGTGCCCGCACTGCATCATCACCCCCGCCAGGCCATGGCCCAGCTGGAAGCCGCACTGGCCGAGCTCGAATCGCCATTACTGGTCGGCAGCTCGCTCGGCGGCTACTATGCCACCCACTTGGCAGAGCGCTACGGGCTCAAGGCGCTGCTGGTCAACCCTGCGGTAAATCCGCACCAGATGTTCGATGGTTACCTGGGAACCCAGCAAAACCATTACACCGGGGAAACCTGGGAGTTGACCGAGGACCACGTGCAGGCCCTGGCCGAGCTTGAAGTGGCGCCGCCTGCAGATGCCGGGCGCTATCAGGTCTGGCTGCAAACCGCCGATGAGACCCTTGATTATCGGCGGGCCGAGCAGTTCTACCGGGCCTGTGCATTGCGCATCCAGGCCGGCGGCGATCACAGCTTCCAGGGCTTCGCTGAGCGTTTGCCCGCTTTATTGAGCTTCGCGGGTATTGCCCCGCAGCAGTATCAATCGCTCGATTTTTCTGTATTTTGATGACTTATTTTCACCCACGACTGACGACGAGAACCCATGGCCATTCCCAGCGCTAGCGCCTATAACGCAGACGCCATCGAAGTCCTCTCGGGCCTTGACCCGGTGCGCAAGCGCCCGGGCATGTACACCGACACCAGCCGACCGAACCACCTGGCCCAGGAAGTCATCGACAACAGCGTCGACGAAGCCCTGGCAGGGCACGCCAAGTCGGTACAGGTGATTCTGCACGCCGACCACTCGCTGGAAGTCTCCGATGACGGTCGCGGCATGCCGGTGGACATCCATCCTGAAGAGGGTGTGTCCGGGGTTGAACTGATCCTTACCAAGCTGCACGCCGGCGGCAAGTTTTCCAACAAGAACTATCAGTTCTCCGGTGGTCTGCACGGTGTTGGTATTTCTGTAGTCAACGCCTTGTCCAGCCAGGTGCGGGTCAAGGTCAAGCGTGATGGCAACGAGTACCAGATGACCTTCGCCGACGGCTACAAGTCCAGCGAGCTGGAGGTGGTCGGTACCGTTGGCAAGCGCAATACCGGAACCAGCGTGTACTTCGCGCCGGACCCGAAGTATTTCGATTCGCCGAAGTTCTCCATCAGCCGCCTCAAGCATGTGCTCAAGGCCAAAGCCGTTCTATGCCCGGGCCTGTTGGTCACGTTCGAGGACAAGGCCAGCGGCGAGAAAGTCGAGTGGCATTACGAAGACGGGCTGCGCTCCTACCTGGTCGACTCGGTCAGCGAGTTCCAGCGCCTGCCGGACGAACCCTTCTGCGGCAGCCTGGCCGGAAACAAGGAAGCTGTCGACTGGGCCTTGTTGTGGCTGCCAGAAGGCGGTGACAGTGTCCAGGAAAGCTACGTCAACCTGATTCCTACCGCCCAGGGCGGTACGCACGTCAACGGCTTGCGCCAAGGCCTGCTTGACGCCATGCGCGAGTTTTGCGAATTCCGCAATCTACTGCCGCGCGGTGTGAAACTGGCGCCTGAAGACGTCTGGGAGCGCATCACCTTCGTGCTCTCGATGAAAATGCAGGAGCCGCAGTTCTCCGGGCAGACCAAGGAACGCTTGTCGTCCCGAGAGGCAGCAGCATTCGTTTCCGGCGTGGTCAAGGATGCCTTCAGTCTCTGGCTCAATGCCCACCCAGAGCTGGGTATGCAATTGGCCGAGCTGGCTATCAGCAACGCAGGTCGTCGCCTCAAGGCCAGTAAAAAGGTCGAGCGCAAACGCGTTACCCAGGGGCCGGCACTACCGGGCAAGCTGGCTGACTGCGCTGGGCAAGACCCGATGCGTGCCGAGCTGTTCCTGGTCGAGGGTGACTCCGCGGGTGGATCGGCCAAGCAGGCGCGCGACAAGGAATTCCAGGCAATCCTGCCTTTGCGCGGCAAGATCCTCAACACCTGGGAAGTCGATGGTGGTGAAGTTCTGGCCAGCCAGGAAGTGCATAACATTGCCGTGGCCATCGGCGTAGACCCAGGTGCTGCCGACATGAGTCAGCTGCGCTACGGCAAAATCTGCATCCTCGCCGACGCCGACTCCGACGGTTTGCACATTGCGACCTTGCTCTGCGCATTGTTCGTCCAGCATTTCCGCCCGCTGGTCGAGGCCGGTCATGTCTACGTGGCCATGCCGCCGCTGTACCGCATCGACCTGGGCAAGGAAATCTACTACGCCCTGGACGAGGCAGAACGTGATGGCATTCTTGATCGCCTGGTTGCCGAGAAGAAGCGTGGCAAACCACAGGTCACGCGATTCAAAGGCCTGGGTGAAATGAACCCGCCCCAGCTGCGTGAAACCACCATGGACCCGAACACTCGCCGCCTGGTCCAACTGACTCTCGAGGATCTGGAAGGCACCCGGGAAATCATGGACATGCTCCTGGCCAAGAAGCGTGCCGGAGACCGCAAGAGCTGGCTGGAGTCCAAGGGTAACCTGGCTGAGGTACTGGCTTGATTCGTTACCTGCTGGCGATAGTGCTCGGCGTTTTTGCTCTTTCATCGCAGGCGGCGCCCTGGCCGGAGCTCAAGCTGTTGGCCGAGCATCCGGTCGAGGGCATGCGTGGTGGCAATCTGTCTGGTTTGGCCCTGTGCAAGGGTGAACTGTGGACGGTGTCGGACCGTGATGATGACCTTTTGTACCGCCTCGATACCAAGGCGCAGGTCTGGCAGGCCGAGGCGGTGCCTCTGGTAGCCCCAGCGGTCCCGGAAAGTGGCTTGCCCTGGGGGATTCGTTCGCGTACCTGGGTGGCCGGTCAAGTCCGTGGTGGCGACCTGGATTTCGAGGGCATTAGCTGTGACGCGGCAGGTAATCGTTACGTTGTCAGCGAGGCTCATGCTGCCGTGTTGCAGGTGCCGGTCGATGGTGAGCCCAACTGGTTGAAAATCGACCCGAGCATGGTGCGTCAGGCACGGGCCAGCGGCATGCTTCTGCATTTCAATGCGTTGTTCGAAGGCATTGCGGTAAGCCCGGCCGGCGACCGCATCTGGCTGGCGGCCGAGCGAGAACGCCGCGGTCTGTTGCTGATCAATCGTCAACAGAAGGTATGGAATTGCGGTAATGGTTGTGTGTTGCTCAGCGAGGCCGGTGTTGAGATGCAGCCGCCGCAGATGCCTGAGCCACGAGCATTGCCGCGCGACTTTGCCGATCTTGCGCTGTTCAACGACAAGCTGTTCACCTTGGAGCGTAACGCTCACCGTATCTGCCGTCGCGATGCAGCGACAGCCAAGGTCGAGCGTTGCTGGTCCTATGCCGAAGGCGCTCTGGCCGAACCGCGTCAGTATGCACAGCCATTTGGTTTGGCCGAAGCGCTGGTGATCGATGCCAAAGGTGCCTGGATCGGTTTGGACAACAACGGTGCGACCCGCAATGATGGTGAGTCGAGGCCGATCATTTGGCGCTTCGCCGCACCTGCGGGCGGCTGGAGTGCCAAGTCGTGAGCCAACCACCAGGCAAACGTGCTGGCAGAGTACTGCTGGTCCTGGCCTGGGCAGCCGGATTGTTCCTGGCTACGCGCTTTTTTGGGGATTGGGAGCAGCGTCAGGCCAATCCCAATGCGCAAGTCCGCTCCGAACATGGTGAGGGCTATATCGAAGTGCAACTGGCAGGCAATGGCCAGGGGCATTTTGTCGCCGATGGCCAGATCAATGGTCAAGCGGTACATTTTCTGCTCGATACCGGTGCAACCGATGTGGCCATTCCCGAGCGCTTGGCTGCCAAGCTTGCTCTGCAACGCGGCGCCCCGGTGATGCTGAGTACCGCCAATGGCCGTACCCAAGGCTATCGCACGCGCCTTGAGACACTGCAACTGGGCGACATTTTGTTGCGCGATGTGCGCGCCCTGGTGGTTCCAGGATTGGATGGCGACCAGGTTTTACTGGGCATGAGTGCCCTGAAACAACTCGAATTTACCCAGCGTAGTGGCACCTTGCTGCTGCGCCAGAACCTGAAATGATGAGGCCCGCATGAGCGACTCCCTTGATCTCAGCCTAGATGGCGTAGAGCGCCGGTCACTGGCTGACTTCACCGAACAGGCCTACCTCAACTATTCCATGTACGTCATCATGGATCGTGCCTTGCCGCATATCGGCGACGGCCTGAAGCCGGTGCAGCGTCGTATTGTCTACGCCATGAGTGAATTGGGCTTGGATGCAGACTCCAAGCACAAAAAATCGGCCCGTACCGTGGGTGACGTGCTCGGTAAGTTCCACCCCCATGGTGACTCGGCGTGTTACGAGGCCATGGTGCTGATGGCGCAGCCCTTCAGCTACCGCTATACCCTGGTCGATGGTCAGGGTAACTGGGGTGCGCCAGACGATCCGAAGTCGTTCGCCGCCATGCGTTATACCGAGGCGCGGTTGTCGCGCTATTCCGAAGTGCTGCTCAGTGAACTTGGCCAAGGTACGGCCGACTGGGTGCCGAACTTTGACGGTACGCTGGATGAGCCGTCGGTGCTGCCGGCACGCTTGCCGAACATCCTGCTCAACGGCACCACGGGTATCGCCGTCGGTATGGCGACCGATGTGCCTCCACACAATCTGCGCGAAGTCGCCAGCGCCTGTGTGCGCTTGCTGGATGAGCCCAAGGCTACCGTTGAACAGCTGTGTGAGCATATCCAGGGGCCTGACTATCCGACCGAAGCGGAAATCATCACGCCGCGCGCCGAACTGCTGAAAATCTACCAGACCGGCCGTGGCTCGGTACGCATGCGTGCGGTTTATCGAATCGAAGACGGTGATATCGTCGTCACCGCCTTGCCGCATCAGGTCTCCGGGGCCAAGGTGCTGGAACAGATCGCCGCACAGATGCAAGCCAAGAAGCTGCCGATGGTGGCCGACCTGCGCGATGAATCGGATCACGAGAATCCCTGCCGGATCGTGATCATCGCTCGCTCCAATCGTATCGACCTCGACGAGTTGATGCAGCATCTGTTCGCGACGACCGATCTTGAGTCCAGTTACCGCGTCAACGTCAATATCATTGGTCTGGATGGCCGCCCGCAGTTGAAGAACCTGCGCGCGCTGCTGGTCGAATGGCTTGAGTTCCGCGTGCAAACCGTGCGCCGGCGCCTGCAGTTCCGTCTTGATAAGGTCGAACGTCGCCTGCATTTGCTCGAAGGTTTGCTGGTTGCCTTCCTCAACCTGGATGAAGTGATCCACATCATCCGCACCGAGGAACACCCTAAGACCGCGCTGATTGCCCGATTCGACCTGACCGAAACTCAGGCCGAATACATCCTCGAAACCCGTCTGCGCCAGTTGGCCCGACTGGAAGAGATGAAAATTCGCAATGAGCAAGATGAACTGGCCAAGGAGCAAGCCAAGTTGGTCGCGCTGCTGAGTAGCGAAACCAAGTTGCGCAAACTGGTGCGCGCTGAGCTGATCAAGGACGCTGAAACCTACGGTGACGACCGCCGCTCGCCTATCATCGAGCGCGCGGAAGCCAAGGCTCTGTCCGAAAACGAGTTGATGCCGACCGAGCCGGTAACGGTGGTGCTGTCGGAAAAAGGTTGGGTGCGCTGCGCCAAGGGCCATGATATCGATGCTACGGGCCTGTCCTACAAGGCCGGTGACGGTTTTAAAACCGCTGCTGCCGGACGCTCCAATCAGTTTGCCGTGTTCATCGATTCCACCGGGCGCAGCTATTCGGTTGCCGCGCATACCTTGCCATCGGCCCGCGGCCAGGGCGAGCCACTGACCGGGCGCCTTACGCCACCACCGGGCGCAGGCTTCGAGTGCGTGCTGTTGCCTGAGGACGATGCGTTGTATGTAATCGCTTCCGATGCTGGCTATGGCTTTGTGGTCAAGGGCGAAGACCTGCAGGCCAAAAACAAGGCTGGAAAGGCTTTGCTGAGCCTGCCGAACGGCGCCAAGGTCATCGCGCCCCGGCCCGTGGCTGATCGTGAGCACAACTGGCTGGCGGCGGTGACAACCGAAGGTCGGCTTTTGATCTTTAAAGTCAGTGACTTGCCGCAGTTGGGTAAAGGCAAAGGCAACAAGATCATCGGTATTCCTGGGGATCGGGTCGCCAGTCGCGAAGAATACGTCACCGACCTTGCGGTCATTGCCGATGGCGCCACCCTTGTGTTGCAGGCAGGTAAGCGTACGCTATCTCTGAAGGCCGATGACCTCGAACATTACAAAGGGGAACGCGGCCGTCGAGGGAATAAACTCCCGCGTGGCTTCCAGCGGGTCGATGCACTGTTGGTCGAAAACCTCGGATAAGCCGAGCTAGGGCCCCCGAATCGGCTTTTTCGCGCCCGTTCGGGTTTTAAACACTGGAGTCGAACCGCTATTTCGCGGATGATAGGCCCCTTGCGATACCAGCGTGGCTGTGTATCCGACTGAATCTACATGAGTATCATTGCGGTGTGCCTTGTGGCGGCCGCCTGGATGGGATGATGAAATTTCTGCGTCTTCCGTTGGTTTTACTTTGCGGCGTACTCGGTCTGGCTGGTTGCAGCATGCACCAACCCGTTTCCCTGTATCAGCTCGACAGCGGTGAACCTGGCCAACCTGCGCAAAGCGCGGGTATGGCTGTTGTGCTCGGCCCGGTGTCGGTGGCCGACTACCTGCAGCGTGAAACGTTGCTGCAACGCCAGTCCGACGGCAGCCTGACTGCAGCCACTGAAGGCCGTTGGGCTGGCAGCTTGTCGGCCGATATCGATCAATTGCTGGTACGTCAGCTCGCCTGGCGCCTGGATAGCCAGCGCGTGGTGCTGGCTCCTGGCAATAGCGGTTTCACACCTGATGTGCAGGTCTTGCTGTCGATCACTCGCCTGGACTCCGGCGCCAACCAGCCTGCGGTCCTCGACGCTCAATGGCGTTTGCTCGATCGTCGTGGTCAGGTTCGCGACAACCGCATCGTGCACCTCGAGCAACAGCATCAGGGCAGCACCGCCGCCCAGGTTCAAGCCCAGGGGCAGTTGCTGCAAAAGCTTGCCGAGCAATTGAGCATCGCCCTCAAACCTTTGGCCAATCAACCGCCTATCGTTGAAGAAGCACCGAAGAAAGCTGCGCCGGTGCAAGTGCGTAAAGAGCCAGAAAAGTCGAAGATTCCATTGGCGACACCTATTCGTACTGATTTGGAAGTGTTCCGCTTCTAACCAGTCAGGCACAAAAAAGCCCGCATCGCTGCGGGCTTTTTTGTGCCTGTGGTTTGGCAGGGGTAGTCAGTGCTGGCGCAAATCACTACCCACTCACAGCAAACTGCTCCGGCAAATCAGCTCTTGACCCGACGCTCGTGCATCCGAGCCAGTTGACGCTCCAGCATCGACGGGTAGGGCTCCATCAAGCGCTCGACACAGGACGCCCCTTCAGGGCTGGCAATCGGACGAATACGTGCACGCTGGCGGATCAGGGTGTCTTCGCTGATCTTACGCTCGACCAACAGCAGGTTGCGGCTGTGTTGCGACAGCGCCAGGGCATCCTGGGCTTTCTCGGTCAGCAGCAGGTCGATTTGGCTCAGGCCGTGCAGGTCCTCACCGAGGGCCAGGCCCAACTGCAGTTGCAGAGTAATGCCGCTGTCGGCCACCTCGATCTGCAGGGCATGGCCCAAGGCGCGCAGCAGTTCACCACAGCAAATAGCGTTGGTGAGGTAGTCTTCGCCGCTGTCCTGGCTGTGAAACAGCATCAGGGTGCTGCCGTCGTTCAGGGTGTGCACTTCGCTTTCATACAGTGAGGCAGCCTGGTCCAGGCAATCGCGATAGCGCTCCAGCAGTTCGGTCAGGCGTGCGCGTGGCAAACGACGCAGTTGCTCCTGGGAGCCCAATTGTACCGCCAGTACCGCACTGGCCTGTGGCTCACGACTGACCGCTTGCGGGGCAGGGCGTGGGGCACTGTGCTCCTGATCATCGATCAGGTCGGCAAATGCTTCATCATCTTCGTCATGGTCGGCAGTGACAGGTTTGCTGACTTTGCCCACCGCCGGCGCCTCGTCAAAGCTTGGATCGCGCAAGTTGCGAACTTCGAATTCGGGTTCGTCCTCGTCTTCATCCAGCTCTTCAGGCTCAGGCTCCACTTCGCGCGGCGGCGGCGCAAGTCGGCTGTGCAGTTGGCGAGCCAGATCGCCAATCTCATCCTGGCGCTCGGTGGCCGGGGTGAACTCATTGATGTCCCGCAGCCAGACGCGCAGTTGCAGCAGCGGCGTGGAGATGAAGCGTCCAAGGCGCAGGCTCATGGCCAGCGCCAAGGCCAGGAGGATACCGGCAAGAATGCCCATGCTTTGCAGGCTGATCGTCAGCGGTTGCTGGAACTGGTCCATGTCCAGGCTGATGCGCAGTTGCCCGGCGGTCACGTCCTGGAAGGTGATCTTGGTCTGGTAGAGCCCTTCGGCCTCACCCAGCAGACTGTTCTTCGGACGTTGGCCCGCTTCGGCGAGGATGCGGTTATCAACGCTGTAGATTGCTGCATGGGCAACCAGTGGGTTCTTCACCAGGTTCCCCAGCAGCACATTGAGGCTGAGGATGTCGTTGGACACCAGCAGCTCGGTCGCCGAGGTTGCGGTTTGCGTGGTCAGGCTCTGCCCTAGGGCATCGGCCTGGTCATGCATGGCCTGCTTGAACTGCAAACCCATCACGCAGGCGTAGATCACCAGTGCCAGTGCTACCAGCAGCACGTTGTGGCAGGCGATCCGCAGCGCAAGCGGCACACGACGTTGGCGCAGGGCATGAAAAATCAGCAGGAAGAAGTTGTCGGTTTTAACGGGCGTAGGCCGGTTCACAGAGCGCGGCTCTTTATGTCGGAGAAGTTGCTGCGCAGTATAGCGAGCGCTCAGGGGCCGGCAAAGCATCGGCTGCGCCCGATGGTCAGCGAAAATCGGTAGAATGTGCTTTTTTCCATGTGTCGGAGCCCGTTTTGCGCGAAATCGTTCTGATTAACATCACTGGGGAGGACCGTCCGGGTCTTACTGCGGCCATCACCGGCGTTCTGGCCCAGGGTGGTGTGAACATCCTCGACATCGGTCAGGCGGTGATCCATGACACCCTGTCCTTTGGCATCCTGGTGGAAATTCCGGACACCGAGAAGGCTTCCTCGGTGCTGAAGAATATTCTGTTTGCGGGCTACGAACTCGATCAACAGGTGCGATTCACTCCGGTTTCCGAAGCCGATTACCAGAGCTGGGTCGAAGGGCAGGGCAAGGCTCGCCATATCGTGACCTTGCTTACCCGCAAGGTTACGGCTGAGCAATTGCAGCGAGTCAGCTCGATCACGGCCAAGTATGGGCTGAACATTGATCACATCGATCGACTTTCCGGTCGCGTGGCATTGGATACGCCGGTCGAGCAGGGCAAGGGTTGCATCGAGTTCTCCGTACGCGGTGAGCCGGCCGATCCGCAGGCGATGCGTGCCGAGTTCCTCAGCGTGGCCCAGGAACTCAATGTCGATATCGCCTTCCAGCAGGATTCGCTGTTCCGTCGTAATCGCCGCCTGGCGGTGTTCGACATGGACTCGACGCTGATTGAAGCGGAAGTGATTGACGAGTTGGCCAAGGCGGCCGGTGTAGGTGAGCAAGTATCGGAAATTACCGAGCGAGCCATGCGCGGAGAGCTGGATTTTCGTGCCAGCTTCAAGGAGCGTCTGGCCTTGCTCAAGGGCCTGGATGTGGGCGTGCTTGACGAGATCGGTGCATCGCTGCGCTTGACCGAAGGCGCCGAAACCCTGTTCGCCGAGCTCAAGCGT
Organism: Pseudomonas sp. DG56-2; assembly: GCF_004803755.1. NCBI lineage: Bacteria > Pseudomonadati > Pseudomonadota > Gammaproteobacteria > Pseudomonadales > Pseudomonadaceae > Pseudomonas > Pseudomonas sp. DG56-2. Next base: position 5,293,952 of record NZ_CP032311.1, on the reverse strand, counting down.
CTGGGCTACAAGACGGCGATTCTGTCGGGTGGCTTCACGTATTTCGCCAAGCAACTGCAGGCCAAGCTGGGTATCGACTATGTCTTTGCCAACGAGCTGGAAGTCGTTGACGGCAAGGTAACCGGTGTTGCTGTCGAGCCGATCGTCGATGCCCAGCGCAAGGCGGACCTGCTCGGCGAGCTGGCGCTCAAGGAAGGCCTGCAAATGGAGCAGACCATTGCCGTGGGTGATGGTGCCAATGACCTACCGATGCTGGCGATTGCCGGCTTGGGTGTTGCCTTCCGGGCCAAGCCGCTAGTCAAACAGTCGGCCAAGCAGGCGATTTCGACCTTGGGTCTGGATGGTGTGTTGTACCTGCTCGGCTTTCGTGATCGCGATGGTCGCGGCTGAGTTCGCACAATGAAAAAGCCCGCATCGCTGCGGGCTTTTTCAGTTTCAGGCCTGGGTAGGTAGTGCCAAGCGTTGACCCATGCTCACACTGGAGCCTGCGCCAACTTCTTCGGTCCACTTGACCTGCTCTGGACCGAACAGGACCACAGCAGTCGAGCCTAGCTTGAAGCGGCCCAGTTCCGCGCCTTTTTCCAAATGAATCGGAGCGCGGCTGGCTTCGTCGTACCGGAAGGTCTTGAGCTCACGCTTGGGTGGCGTCACCAGGCCGGCCCAGACAGTTTCAATCGAAGCCACGATCATTGCTCCGACCAGCACGACAGCCATGGGGCCGCGTTCGGTATCGAACAGGCACACGACGCGTTCGTTGCGGGCAAACAGCTCCGGAACGTTTTCAGCAGTGGTCTGGTTGACCGAGAACAGGCGACCCGGCACATAGATCATTTCGCGCAGGGTACCAGCCAGCGGCATATGCACACGGTGATAGTCCTTTGGCGACAGGTAGATAGTGGCGAACTCACCGCCCATGAACGGTGCCGCGTTGGCTGGATCACCGCCGAGCAGCTCGAGCGCGCTGAAACTGTGGCCTTTGGCCTGGAAGATGCGACCGTGCTCGATAGGCCCGAGCTGGCTGACTGCGCCGTCGGCAGGGCAGAGGATTGCCCCCGGGGTTTCATCGAGCGGACGTGCGCCAGGTTTCAACGCTCGGGTGAAGAAGGCGTTGAAGTGCTCGTAGGCGCTGAGGTCTTCGACCAGGGCCTGGGACATATCGACCTGGTAGCGTTTGGCGAACCAGCTGGTGAAGGCGTTCTTGAACCAGCGCACGCGGCATTCGGCAATGCAGCCAGCCAGGCGCGACAGCAGGTGATGGGGCAACAGGTACTGACTGATGATGAACAAGCGGGATTTCATTAGGTTTCCTTAAACTTCTACAGGGGTGTCGGGGTGGTTGCCCCATTCGCCCCAGGATCCGGCATAGGCTTTGACCCGAGGGTAGCCCAGATGCTTGGCTACCAGGTAGGTAAAGCCGGAGCGGTGATGAGTCTGGCAGTGGGTGACCACTTCCTTGTCTTTACTGATACCCAGTTGCTCGAGGATTTCGGGCATGTCCTTGCGGATGCGCAAGGCATCGTTCATGTCCATGCCGGCAGTCCACTCGAAGTTGACTGCGCCGGGAATGTGTCCGCCTTTGGCTGCCAACACTTTCTCGCCACGGTATTCGGCGGCGCTGCGTGCATCCCAGATCGCCAGGTCGGCAGCACCGATGCGGCTTTGCAGGTATTCACGGGTGGCCGTGGGCTCTTCGTGCAGCGTCAGGCTGACGGTAGCGCCAGCATGGCTCGGTACTTCAGTGCTCAGGGTGCTCGCCGGCCACGCTTGAGCGCCGCCGTTGAGGTAGTGGTAACGCTTGTGGCCGATGACATCGAGCAGCCAGATAAAGCGTCCAGCCCAGCCACCGCCTTCGTCGTCATATACCACATAGATCGCATTGTCGTTGTGGCCGAGTTCGGCGAACAGCTTTTCCAGATCGGCTTTGGCTGGCAGCAGGCCCGGTGCAGGGGGCTGGCCCAGTTGGGTACGCTTTGGGTCGACAAAGCGAGCGCCCGGAATATGCCCGCTGTTATAGCGGTTGATGCTGGTCAGATCTACCAGGATCAACTCTGGTACATCAAGCCGGGCTTGCAGGTCAGCCGGCTCGATTACCAGGGGCAAGCCAGAAAAGTCAGTCATCCAGAGTCTCCAGGGCGGATCAGAGGGGGCGATTGTAGCGCATGGGTCAGGCGCTGCGGTTGCTGAAGGCAGTCAGGGCTCGCTCGATACATTGCGCGGTTTTGCCAAAGGCTTGCACGCTGACATCGGCCATCGGTTTTCCACCTTGGTCGGCAATCAGCACCATTACTACCCGGCCATTGCTCGACAGCGAGCGCAGCAACACGTGTTCGCTGCGGAAACACGTACGCAGGTGTGGCGGTAACAGGGCGGAAAATTGAACACTATTCTCCGGCGTCAGGCGTAACTGAGCTGATGAGCTCATGAGGCGCTGAAGCAACTTGCTCTGTTCGATCGACACAACCAGGCTGGTGGCTTCTGCCGGAATTCCGGCTGTTTGATGGACGCGTAACTGGGTAGCGGTCTTGTCGGTCATCAACAGCATCACCCGTTGCATGCCACAGGCTACCAAGGCATCACGGGCCACGGTGGTCAGGTGTATGGCATTGCTGAACGGGCTAGGCTCGCTCAATAACTCGGCGCAGAGTTTGCGCCAAGTGCCCAAGGCCTGGGTCGAAGGTGGCGGCGGAGCGATCTGGCCGGGGTGCAGGCGGCGCTGATTCCAGGGCCAGAGCAAGGCCTCGGCCGGGTGGAACAGGTCATGACAGGCATGGTGACGGGCACTGGTGGCTGCCTGTTGGTGCACCAGTTGTTGTACCTCGTCCAGTGATGTTTGCAAATACAGACTGGTGAGCAGTTGCCAGCGTCGGACATGAGGGTTGGTCCAACCCACTTGTGCAGCCAACGCCAAGCCATTGGCCAGCAGTACAGTGTTGGCAGGCTGGTTGAACCAACGTCGCAAGTTCGGCCGTTCGTCCAGGCGTCGCTGCTGGCGCAGGCTGTTTTGGTCGCGGGCAATGTGCAGGGCCTGCGCCAGCAAGCGGCGCTCCTCCTGCAGCAGTTGATAGCCGCGGGTGACCCAGTCTGGAAGTCGCCAGTGTTCGGCCAGCGCCTTGCACAGGCTCAACACGCGCACCCCAAACAACTCCATTTCGACCTGTTGTGCCGATTCACCCTTGTGCACGACGCGCAGCTCCCAGTCTTCGAGAAGCTTGGGGAAGGTCAGTGCCAATGGCCATAAGGGCGAAAGAAACAACAGGCTGCCCCAGTGAATTTCCTGCCAGAGTCGGGCCAGGCGGCTGGCAAACAGGCCGTTGGCCTGCTGGCTGGCGTGCTGGCTGACCATCTGTAACTGACGCAAGGTCGGTGCGATCTCGCACTCAGCAAGGACTGGCAGGCGCTCGAGCAGCTCTGCTGTGCGCGCCAGGCCCAGGCGATTCAAGGCGATTTCCAAGCTCTCGGCAGGCTCGCCGATGCTTGTGTTGGTGTGATGATTGGCCTCGCGCATGACCCCAAGCACCAAGGCTGGGCTGTCCTGCATCAATTCGGCGATATCGCGCAGAGAGCGACGGCTATCGGCAATTGCGGCGTTGACCCGCTCATAGCTGGTGATGGGAATGGGCAATCGAACGCTATCTAGTAGCTTGACCCAGGCAGCGAGTGTTTTCGGTGTTTGATCTGGCACGTTGGTTTCAATAGGCATGCTGGAAGGGGCCGAACTGGCTTTTCGCCTTGACTGACTATAGTCTGGCGCAGATCTGCCGATAAGTAGAAGAAGAGTTTTTTTAACTTCCGTTCACGACCCCGACCACGACAGTAAGTGCTTTCAATCTATGGCTAAAATTATCGGCATCATCGTCGTATTCGCGAGTGTGCTCGGCGGATATGTTCTGTCTCACGGCAAAATTGCGGCACTGATTCAGCCTTTCGAGGTCTTGATCATCGGTGGCGCAGCCTTTGGTGCGTTCTTGCAGGCGAACCCCGGTTACATGACCATGCATGTAATCAAAAAGTCGCTGAAAATGTTCGGCACACGCTTTACCCACACGTTTTATGTCGAGGTGCTCGGGTTGGTCTACGAGATCCTCAACAAAAGCCGCCGCGAAGGCATGATGGCGATCGAGGCCGATATCGAAGATGCCGCCTCCAGCCCGATCTTTGCCAAATACCCGGCGGTGCTGGGCGATGAACGTATGACTGCCTTCATCTGTGACTATCTGCGCATCATGTCCACCGGCAACATGGCTCCCCATGAGCTCGAAGGCCTGTTCGACATGGAGCTGTTGAGCATGAAGGAAGAGCTCGAGCACCCGTCCCATGCCGTGACCGGTATCGCCGATGGCATGCCAGGCTTCGGTATCGTGGCTGCAGTATTGGGTATCGTGGTGACCATGGCCTCGTTGGGCGATGGCGACCAGCAGGCCATCGGCCTGCACGTGGGTGCGGCGTTGGTAGGTACCTTCTTCGGTATTCTCGCGGCCTACGGTTTCTTCGGCCCGCTGGCCACCGCGCTGCGCCAGGACGCCCGCGAAGAACTCAACGTCTATGAAGCGATCAAGGCTTCGCTGGTGGCTTCGGCTTCCGGCATGCCGCCGTCTCTGGCAGTGGAATTCGGGCGCAAGGTGCTGTTCCCGGCCCACCGTCCAAGTTTCGCCGAGCTGGAACAAGCGGTTCGCGGACGCTAAGTCATGGAGAATAATCAGCCCATTATCGTCAAGCGCGTAAAGCGCTTTGGCGACGGCCACCACGGTGGTGCCTGGAAGATCGCCTTCGCCGACTTTGCTACGGCGATGATGGCGCTCTTCCTGGTGCTTTGGTTGATGTCCACTGCCACACCGGAACAGAAAATCGCCATTGCCGGGTACTTCAAGGACCCCATCGGTTTTTCGGAAAGCGGTACGCCCTACATTATTGACCTGGGCGGTTCGCCCGAGCTTGCCCCGGAAAAGACCATCAACCCTGAAGTCAAATCCGAACCGACGCCGGACACCAGCATTCAACTGGATCAGGACAAGGTCGAAAGTATGGCCGAGCAGGTTGAGCGTGAGCGCCTCGAACTGCTTTTGCAGGAGTTGCAGAACAAGGTCGACGAGAACCCGGAACTGCAGAAGTTCAAGGACCAGATTCTGTTCGAGATTACCCAGGATGGCCTGCGTATCCAGATCATGGACGCTGAAAACAGACCAATGTTCGACCTCGGTAGTGCCCGCTTGCAGCCGTATTTCGAAGACATCCTTCTGGCGATGGCCGATACCATCAAGGCTGTACCGAACAAGATCAGTATCAGTGGCCATACCGACGCCAAGCCGTACGCTGGCACCGGAGACTTCGGCAACTGGGAGCTGTCGGCCAACCGTGCCAACGCAGCGCGTCGTGCTCTGGTTGCGGGTGGCTACCCGGATACCCAGGTTGCCCGCGTGGTTGGTTATGCTTCGTCTTCGTTGTTTGATCGGGCCAATCCGCTCAATCCGGTCAATCGGCGTATCGATATTATCGTGCTGACCAAAAAGGCCCAGCGCACCATCGAGGGCGAGCAGCCGCAGCCCGGTGCACCAGAAGGGGCCGCGCCAGGTGCCGACGCCCCGGCACCCAATCCGGCCTCGCCAGCCCCCGCGCCTGTTGACGAGCCCATGCAGCCACGTGAACTGCGTCAGAAGCTGAACATCTTCGAGGATGGCGTATTGAAGATGGACGAGAGCAAGGAGTAATCCCAGCCTTTGCCTGCAACGCCCGTCAACAGCAATGTTCACGGGCGTTGTGCTTTCTGGCGAAAGTCAAAAGCCACGGCGGATCTTGGCCTTGAGGTCAGCGTGGAAGAAGCCGGCATTCAGTCGATTGGTGGCGTCGGCGTGAGCACCTTCACTACAAATAGAGCGGCGGAATGTCTGTTCGTCGTGGTAGGCGAGCACGAACAGATCGATGTGTTCGCGCAGGCTCATGATGGGCCACTTCTCCAGAAATCCAGGCAGCGCGCAGTGTGCGCATTGGTACAGGGCGATGCGACGATTGCCGAGGGTGGCGGCGCCTAATTGGAAGGGTACCCACCAACAGTCGATGGTTTCCGGGGAGAGGACGCTGATCAGGTGAGTACAGCCACTGATGTTGCTGCAGACCTGACCGCTGACGTCATCGGCAGTCATACCGGTTTCGCCGTCGTAGAGGTCCAGTTGGGTGGCAATGCCTTCAAGCTTCAGGCGTTCATTGATAATGAAGGCATCAAGGCGCTCCTGGTGGCGATAGCTGATAACCACAGGCATCAGTTCTGTCCTCCTGGTACACAGGGGGTGAAGGTGTTGCTGGTCAAGGTTGGATTTATCATTGTCGTTTCCTCTCAAGCTCAAAGCATGGAGTTGGGTCACCCGGTGAAAGCGAACCTGAAAGCCGACAATCAATGAAAGAGTTTGTCGCGGCAAGGTATGACCAGCGATAAAGAATGGCCCTACATTGTTTGGTAAATTTTCCTGCAGGTGAGTCCTACATGGAATGCGGTGAGGCTCCTTGCGAGCCTCACCGGTTCACTCAATAGCTATCTTGCGGCAAGCTGGCGATGATCGAGCGGTAGCTGTTCATCCGCTGCTGCTGCACGCGGCCATCTTCCAGGGCTTTGAGCAACGCGCAGCCCGGTTCGCGATCATGTTTGCAGTCGCGAAAACGGCAGGTGCCGAGCAGGTCGTTGAACTCGATGAAGCCGGCTTCGACATCGGCGCGGCTTACGTGCCCCAGACCAAACTCGCGAATACCCGGGGAGTCGATCAGCTCGCCACCTCCCGGGAAGTGGTATAGCCGCGCGGTGGTGGTGGTGTGCGTGCCTTGCCCGGACCACTCTGACAGGTCGCCAACCCGGGTTTGCACGTCAGGCAGCAAGCTGTTGACCAGCGAAGACTTACCAACCCCGGACTGCCCCACGAAGACGCTGATATGACCATCCAGGCGAGCCTGCAATTGCTGCATTCCGTCGCCATGATGGGCCGACACTTCCAGGAGCGGGTAGCCCAGTTGCCGGTACACCGCCAACAAGGCGTTAAGCGCTGGAGCGTTCTGCGCGTCGATCAGGTCGGCCTTGTTCAGCAACAGCAGGGGGTGAATGCCAGCATGCTCGGCGGCGACCAGATAGCGGTCGATCAAATTGGCGTGCGGCTCCGGCGCAGGGGCGAAGACAATCACGATCAGGTCGACGTTGGCTGCCACAGGCTTGAGCTGGCCACGGCTGTCAGGGCGGCACAGCTCGGTGTTGCGTGGCATTTGCGCAACGATTACGCCGATGCCTTGGTTTCCGGCCCGCCAGACAACCCGATCACCAGTAACCAGTGCTGGCAGGTTGGCGCGCAAGTGGCAGCGAAACACCTGGCCTGCATCTTCGCCGTCTTGTGCTTCGACCTCGACCTGCACGCCAAAGTGAGCAATCACCAGACCGAGCTGTTCCGGACCCAGGTCGCCGCCTTCGAGCTCCTGCAGGGTCAGTTGTTCGCGTTTGGCGGCGCGGGCAGCGCGTTCACCCTGGATTTTTTCGATCCGCCAGTTCTGGCGGCGATTGAGCTGGCGTTTGGCCATGAAGGTTCCGTGTTCGGCAAGCATTATTAAACGGCGTGGAGTTTAGCACGCTCCACTAGGCTAAACTGCGCACCTACCGAGGAGCAGAATCATGCAGAACCCACAGAACCTGATCTGGATCGACCTGGAAATGACCGGTCTGGATCCAGACCACGATGTCATTATTGAAATGGCCACCATCGTAACCGACAGCGAACTCAACACGTTGGCCGAAGGTCCGGTGATTGCCATTCACCACAGTGACGAGGTGCTGGCGCGCATGGACGAGTGGAACACTCGTACTCACGGCGGCTCCGGTCTGACTCAGCGAGTCAAGGACAGCAAGGTCAGTATGGCCGAGGCCGAGGCTCAAACCATCGCCTTCCTTGAGCAGTGGGTGCCAAAAGGCAAGTCGCCGATCTGCGGCAACAGCATCTGTCAGGATCGCCGCTTCCTCTACCGTCACATGCGTGGCCTGGAGAATTACTTCCATTACCGCAATCTCGACGTGTCCACGCTCAAGGAGCTGGCTGCACGCTGGGCCCCTGAAGTGCGCGACAGCTTCAAGAAAGGGGGTACCCACCTGGCGCTGGACGACATTCGTGAATCGATCAACGAACTTCGTCACTACCGCGAGCATTTCATCAAGTTCTGATCGCGTTGCCGCACGGTTGTACAGACAATCCGTGCGGCGCCCCCTGTTGGTGCCTGAAGCAACTGGTTAGACTGCGCGCCCCATTGCACGGATCTGCGCCATGTTGTTGATGCTCTACCTCATTGCAATCACCGCTGAAGCGATGACCGGCGCGCTGTCGGCCGGGCGCCGCGGGATGGACTGGTTTGGTGTGGTGCTGATCGCCTGCGTTACCGCGCTGGGTGGTGGCTCGGTGCGCGATGTGCTGCTGGGGCATTACCCGCTGACCTGGGTCAAGCATCCGGAATACCTGGTGCTGACCAGCTTCGCTGCACTGATGACTATCTTCATCGCGCCGCTGATGCGCCATTTGCGTTCTTTGTTTTTGGTGCTCGATGCCTTGGGCCTGGTCGCCTTCACCCTGATTGGTTGCATGACGGCACTGGAGATGGGGCAGGGCATGCTGGTGGCATCGATCAGCGGCGTGATCACCGGTGTGTTCGGCGGGATCCTTCGAGACATTTTCTGTAACGATATTCCGCTGATCTTTCGGCGCGAACTGTATGCGAGTGTTTCGTTCGCCGCGGCCTGGTTTTACCTGGGGTGCGTGCATTTCAACATGCCAGGGGAACAAGCCATCCTGCTGACCTTGTTCGGCGGTCTGTTGCTGCGCCTGTTGGCGATCCGCTTTCACTGGGAAATGCCCAAGTTTCACTACAACGATGAGCACTGAAAGTCATAAGCTTCAGGTGTTGGCGGCGGCTTTTTTAGTGTGTTGATCCAGGGCCCACTTGACGTGTTCGCGTACCAGTTCCGAAGGGTAGTGCTGGCGTGCCTTCAGCGCTTCCAGCACTTGGATGGTCGACGGGGCGTTACCAAGGCCTACGGCCAGGTTGCGTAGCCAACGCTCATATCCGGCGCGGCGCAGTGGCGAGCCTTCGGTACTGTCGAGGAAGGTTTTCTCGTCCCACATGAACAGTTCGGCCAGGTCGGCGCTGTCGAGGTTATGCCGGGGCTTGAAGTCGGTTTCGCCGGTGGGGCGGGCAAAGCGGTTCCATGGGCAGACAATCTGGCAGTCGTCGCAACCGAACACGCGGTTGCCTATCAGCGCGCGCAGCTCTTCGGGGATGGCGTTTTTCAGCTCGATGGTCAGGTACGAGATACAGCGTCTGGCGTCGAGTACGTAGGGGCCGACAAAGGCATTGGTGGGACAGATGTCCAGGCACGCACTGCAGCGCCCGCAGTGTTCGCTGGCTTGCGGGGGATCTACCGGCAGCGGCAGATCGACAAACAGTTCGCTTAGAAAGAAGTAGCTACCCGCCTTGCGGTTGAGCAGCAGAGTATTCTTGCCGATCCAGCCCAGGCCCGCTTGTTCGGCAATGGCTTTCTCCAGCACGGGAGCGCTGTCGACGAAGGCACGAAAGCCGAACGGGCCGATTTCTTTCTGGATACGCTCGGCCAGGTGCTGGACACGCTTGCGGATCAGCTTGTGGTAGTCGCGACCCAGCGCATAGCGAGAGATGTAGGCTTTTTCGGGATTGGCCAGTTGCTGGGCCATGCGCGTGTCACCGGGCAGATAGTCCATGCGCAGTGACACCACGCGCAGGGTGCCGGGGACCAACTGGTCGGGGTGGGAGCGCTTGCTGCCGTGAGCACCCATGTAGTCCATTTCCCCGTGATAGCCCGCTTGCAGCCAGCGTTCCAGGTGTTGTTCATGCTCAGCCAGATCCACCCCGGCGATGCCAACATGGGCAAAGCCGAGTTCTTTGCCCCAATCCTTGATTGATTGGGCCAACGCTGGAAGATCGGGGATGACAGAAGACATGGGAAATAAGGCAAGGCAGACTCAGGTGCGTATAATTCTGCCAGACATCGGAGCCTTTGACCCATGCCTCAGACCAAACATCCTGCAAACCAGCCGTTTATCCTCACCAGTGTTGTTCTTGCACCACTGGCACCACGCCAGCTTGCGGCGCAAAAAGGTGACTTCGGCCATGTGCTGGTCGTTGGTGGTGATCGCGGTACCGGAGGGGCTGTGCTGCTCAGCGCCGAGGCTGCATTGCGCTGTGGTGCCGGGCTGGTTTCCCTGGCGACGCGCAGCGAACAGGTGCCGGCAGCGCTGGCGCGGCTCCCCGAAGTGATGTGCATGGGGGTGCGTTCGGCCAATCAGTTGATGGGAATAATTGAGCGCGCTTCGGTATTGGTGGTCGGGCCTGGGCTCGGTCAGGCTGCCTGGGGGCGTAGTTTACTATCGGCGGTGAACAGTGCCGACAGCCCACAGGTGTGGGACGCCGATGCCTTGAACTTGCTTGCCAGAGCGCCACTGGCGTTGGCGTCGGGCTCGATCATCACTCCGCATCCCGGAGAAGCGGCGCGTCTCCTGGGGATTTCCACCGAGGCCGTGCAGGCAGATCGCCCAGGTGCGGCGCGCAAACTGGCGCGCAAATATGCGGTCGTATGTGTGCTCAAGGGCGCAGGCACCCTGGTAGCCGACCCTGCAGGTCAGCTTGCCCTGTGCGAACGCGGGCATCCGGCGATGGCCGGAGCGGGGCTGGGCGATGTGCTAAGCGGTGTACTTGGCGCGCTTTTGGCTCAAGGCATGTCCAGTTGGGATGCCGCTTGTCTGGGTGTCTGGCTACATGCCTGTGCCGGCGAGCGATTGGGTGCGCAAGGCCGTGGGCTGGCGGCCAGTGATCTGGTTCCGGCAATTCGTCATTTATTGGAGGAGCATTCAGCGTGTCAGGTGTAACCCTGTTTTTGGCCGACGAAGAGGCTATGGTCCGATTCGGTGGGCGTATTGCCGAGGTGACCAAAGGTCACGGCGTAATTTTTCTTGAAGGGGACCTGGGCGCGGGTAAAACCACCCTGTCGCGAGGCATCATTCGTGGCCTGGGGCATCAGGGCGCAGTTAAAAGCCCTACCTTCACCGTGGTTGAACCTTATGAAATTGGCGACGTCCGCGCTTTTCACTTCGACCTCTATCGCCTTGTCGATCCAGAAGAGCTGGAGTTCCTCGGGATTCGTGATTATTTCGAAGATGATGCGTTGTGCCTGTTTGAATGGCCCCAAAAAGGGGCAGGTGTTTTGCCAAAGCCCGACCTGACCATTACCATAAGCCCCCAAGCGAACGGTCGTTCGCTTGACCTGTCGCCACAGGGGGCACGTGGCGAAGCCTGGTGTGCCGCTCTGGCCTTGGAATTCAAATAGAAAATGGGGATAGGTATGCGCATTCGCGCACTGGTTGCAGTCGTAGGATTGCTGCTTACGGCGGTAACCGTTGAGGCTCTGGCCGCCACGCAAGTCAAAAGTATGCGTCTATGGCGTGCGCCGGATAACACACGGCTGGTATTCGACCTTTCGGGTCCCGTTCAGCACAGTGTATTTACTCTGACCGCCCCCGATCGTCTGGTCATCGACATTAATGGCGCGACGTTGGCTGCGCCGTTGACGGCATCGACCGCCAATACCCCGATCACCAGTGTGCGCTCCGCCCAGCGCACACCTACCGACCTGCGTGTAGTCATCGATCTGCGCAAGTCGGTCACCCCCAAGAGCTTTACCCTGGCGCCCAACGCCCAGTATGGCAATCGTTTGGTAGTGGACCTCTACGACCAGGCTGCCGACGCGGTTTCGCCGCCGCCAACGCCTCCGGTTGCAACCACGCCGGCGGTACCCGTGACGCCTGCGCAGCCGGCAATAAAGTTGACCCCAGTGCCCAGTGGCAAGCGTGACATCGTTATTGCCATCGATGCTGGTCATGGTGGTGAAGACCCGGGGGCTTCTGGCTCCAGGGGCCAGCATGAAAAAGATATCGTGCTGTCGATTGCCAAAGAGTTGCAGCGCCAGATCAACCGCGAGAAAGGTTTCCGTGCTGAGCTGACGCGTACTGGCGACTACTTCATTCCGCTGCGCAAACGTACCGAGATCGCGCGCAAGAAAGGTGCCGACCTGTTTATCTCGATTCACGCTGACGCTGCACCATCCAAGGCCGCCTTTGGCGCTTCGGTATTTGCCCTGTCCGATCGCGGTGCCACATCTGAAACTGCGCGCTGGCTGGCGGACAGTGAAAACCGTTCCGACCTGATTGGGGGGGCTGGTAACGTCAGCCTCGATGACAAGGACCGCATGCTTGCTGGCGTACTGCTCGATCTGTCGATGACAGCATCGCTCAGCTCGAGCCTCAACGTTGGCCAGAAAGTGCTGGGCAACATGGGGCGGATAACCCCGCTGCACAAGCGTCGGGTAGAGCAAGCGGGCTTTATGGTGCTCAAGTCGCCTGATATCCCGTCGATCCTGGTGGAAACCGGCTTCATCTCCAACGCCAACGAGGCGGCAAAGCTGGCCACTGCGAGCCATCAGCAATCGCTGGCACGTTCGATTCACAGCGGTGTTCGACAGTTCTTCCAGCAGAATCCGCCGCCAGGCACTTACATTGCCTTCTTGCGTGACAGCGGCAAGATCGCCCAGGGCCCACGTGAACATAGCGTGCGCCCGGGTGAGACGTTGGCGATGATCGCGGTTCGTTATCAGGTCAATGTTGCCAGCCTGCGCTCGGCCAACAACCTCAAGACCGATGAGCTGAAGGTAGGCCAGAGTCTGAATATTCCGACTACTGCCCTGGCGTCCCAGCAATGACCGAGAGTGCACGGATCGAGCTGCTCAGCCCGCGGCTGGCCAACCAGATCGCCGCCGGTGAGGTTGTCGAACGGCCGGCGTCGGTGATCAAGGAATTACTGGAAAACAGCCTGGACTCCGGCGCCCGACGCATTGACGTGGAGGTCGAACAGGGCGGGGTCAAGCTGTTGCGGGTGCGTGACGACGGTCGCGGCATTGCGGCCGATGACCTGCCACTGGCGTTGGCGCGTCACGCCACCAGCAAGATCCGCGATCTCGAAGACCTGGAGCGGGTCATGAGCCTGGGCTTTCGTGGTGAAGCGTTGGCCTCGATCAGTTCGGTCGCACGCCTGACCCTGACTTCGCGCACCCGGAACGCTGACCAGGCCTGGCAAGTGGAAACCGAAGGCCGCGACATGGCCCCGCGGGTGCAGCCAGCTGCACACCCGGTGGGTACCTCGGTAGAAGTGCGTGACCTGTTCTTCAATACCCCGGCTCGACGCAAGTTCCTGAAAACCGAGAAGACCGAGTTCGATCATCTGCAGGAGGTGATCCGGCGTCTGGCGTTGGCGCGTTTCGACGTGGCTTTCCACCTGCGTCATAATGGCAAATCCATTCTCAGCCTGCATGAAGCCCTCGACGATACCGCCCGTGCCCGGCGTGTGGCGGCGATCTGCGGCCCGGGCTTTCTCGAACAGGCCTTGCCGATCGAAATCGAGCGTAACGGTTTGCACTTGTGGGGTTGGGTCGGATTGCCGACTTTCTCGCGCAGTCAGGCCGACTTGCAATATTTCTTCGTCAACGGCCGCGCCGTGCGCGATAAACTGGTTGCGCACGCGGTACGCCAGGCCTATCGCGATGTTTTGTTCAATGGCCGTCACCCGACTTTCGTGCTGTTCCTGGAAGTCGACCCCACCGGTGTCGACGTCAACGTCCACCCGACCAAGCATGAAGTACGCTTCCGTGATGGGCGCATGGTCCATGACTTCCTTTATGGCACCCTGCACCGCGCTCTGGCCGACGTGCGACCCGAAGATCAGTTGGCCGCCCCTGCTGCGACGACCGAGATTGTTCGCCCCAGTGGCGTCCAGGCGGGCGAGTTCGGCCCTCAGGGTGAGATGCGCCTTGCCGCGAATCTGCTCGAGCAACCAGCGTCCGAGCCGGGTATGCGTAACCTTGGTGCCGGCAATGGCAGCGGCGCTGGTGGCGGTTACCAATACCAGTACACACCGCGTCCGGGCCAGGCTGTGCCGGCTGCCGAGGCGCAGAGTGTCTATCGTGAGTTCTTTTCACCACTGGGCGAGGCAGTCCCGACCGCGCTGCCGGAAAGCCAGGGTGATGTGCCGCCATTGGGCTATGCCCTGGCGCAGCTCAAGGGTATTTATATTCTTGCCGAGAACGCCGTGGGTCTGGTGCTGGTAGACATGCACGCCGCCCATGAGCGCATCATGTACGAACGTCTCAAGGTGGCCATGGCCAGCGAAGGGCTGAGTGGCCAGCCGCTGTTGGTACCGGAATCGCTGGCGCTAAGCCAGCGTGAGGCCGATTGCGCAGAAGAGCACGCCGAGTGGTTCCGGCGCCTGGGCTTCGAGTTGCAGCGCCTGGGCCCGGAAACCCTTGCCATCCGCCAGATTCCAGCCCTGCTCAAGCAGGCTGAGGCCAACCGTCTGGTCCAGGATGTTCTGGCCGATCTGATGGAGTACGGTACCAGCGACCGTATCCAGGCGCACCTGAACGAATTGCTTGGGACAATGGCCTGCCACGGCGCCATTCGCGCCAACCGGCGCTTGGCCGTGGCAGAAATGAACGGACTGCTGCGCGATATGGAAAATACCGAGCGCAGCGGCCAGTGCAACCATGGCCGACCGACCTGGACCCAAATGGGCCTGGACGATCTGGACAAACTGTTCCTGCGCGGTCGATAAAATGAGTAGCAAACCTCCCGCGATATTCCTCATGGGCCCGACCGCGGCGGGCAAGACCGACCTGGCCATCGAACTTACCAAAGTGCTGCCCTGCGAGCTGATCAGCGTCGACTCGGCACTGGTTTATCGAGGCATGGATATTGGTACTGCCAAACCTTCCCGGGAAGTGTTGGCGGCGCACCCCCATCGACTGATCGACATTCTTGATCCGGCTGAAAGCTATTCGGCTGCCGATTTTCGCCGTGACGCGCTGGAGGCCATGGCCGACATCACTGCGCGCGGCAAAATACCGCTGTTGGTCGGCGGCACCATGCTCTACTACAAAGCCTTGCTGGAAGGGTTGGCTGATATGCCCGCCGCCGACCAGCAGGTCCGCGCTGAACTTGAAGAAGAGGCCGTGCGCCTTGGATTGCAAGGGCTGCATCAGCAGTTGGCGGCGGTTGATCCGGAATCGGCGGCGCGAATTCACCCCAACGATCCCCAGCGCCTGATTCGTGCGCTCGAGGTTTATCGGGTCAGCGGCATGACAATGACACAACATCGTCAACGTCAATCCGCGGAAAGTAGCGCCGCAGGCCCTTCGGCGGCGGGTCATTTGCCCTATACTGTCGCCAGTCTGGCTATTGCGCCTGCCGATCGTCACGTGTTGCACGAACGAATTGCGCTACGATTCGGGCAGATGCTGGAACAGGGCTTCGTTGACGAGGTCCGATTGCTGCGAGCCAGAAGTGACTTGCATGCGGGGCTACCGTCTATACGGGCGGTTGGTTATCGCCAGGTCTGGGATCATCTTGATGGCAAGTTAACATCAGTTGAAATGCAGGAGCGCGGCGTAATTGCTACTCGCCAATTGGCGAAGCGGCAGTTCACCTGGTTGCGTAGTTGGGCTGACCTGCATTGGTTGGACAGCCTGGCTTGCGACAATCTGCCTCGTACCTTGAAATACCTGGGGTCGGTCTCCATATTGAGCTGAGTCCTTGCAATTGCCGTCTATCCTTGGGGGTGGGGCGGCTTGAGCCATCAGTTTTTCTTTGATTTTTTTACTATTGATCCTTACAGGAGTGCGGCATATGTCAAAAGGGCATTCGCTACAAGACCCTTACTTGAATACTTTGAGAAAAGAAAAAGTTGGGGTTTCGATCTATTTGGTTAACGGCATCAAGCTGCAAGGCACAATTGAATCCTTCGACCAATTCGTGATCCTGCTGAAAAACACCGTCAGCCAGATGGTTTACAAACACGCTATCTCGACAGTAGTTCCTGTGCGTCCGATTCGTTTGCCAAGCGCAACCGAATCCGAGCATGGCGACTCTGAGCCAGGTAACGCCTGATAGGAGTCTGCTTTGTTCTTTGAGCGCCACGGTGGTGGTGAACGAGCGGTCCTCGTTCACTTGGAAGGTCAGAACCCTGAGGCGCGCGAAGACCCGCAGGAGTTTCGGGAACTGGCGTTGTCGGCTGGGGCCGATATAGTCGCGTTCGCCAATGTGGCGCGACATCAGCCCACCGCCAAATACCTGATTGGCAGCGGCAAGGTCGACGAGTTGCGCGACCTGGTCAAAGCCGAGCAGGTAGATTTGGTGATTTTCAATCACACCCTCACTCCCAGTCAGGAACGTAACCTCGAACGCGCTTTCGAGTGTCGCGTGCTTGATCGCACCAGTCTGATTCTCGACATCTTTGCCCAGCGGGCGCGTACCCATGAAGGTAAGCTCCAGGTCGAATTGGCCCAGCTTGAACACATGAGCACGCGGCTGGTTCGCGGCTGGACGCACCTTGAGCGGCAAAAAGGTGGTATCGGTCTGCGTGGTCCAGGCGAAACCCAGCTGGAAACCGACCGTCGTCTGTTGCGGGTGCGCCTGCGTCAGATCAAAGGGCGTCTAGAGAAGGTGCGCAGCCAGCGCGAGCAGGCTCGCCGGGGACGCAAGCGGGCGGATATCCCGTCAGTCTCGCTGGTTGGTTATACCAACGCCGGCAAATCGACCCTGTTCAACGCCCTGACTCAATCCGAGGTCTATGCCGCCGACCAGTTGTTCGCCACCCTCGACCCCACGTTGCGTCGCCTTGAGCTCGATGACGTAGGTCCGATCGTGCTGGCCGATACAGTGGGCTTTATCAGGCACCTGCCGCACAAGCTGGTCGAGGCTTTTCGGGCTACGCTCGAAGAGTCGAGCAACTCTGATCTGCTGCTGCACGTGATTGACGCTCATGAACCTGATCGCATGGAACAGATCGAGCAGGTCATGGCGGTTCTGGGGGAGATTGGTGCAGAAGGCTTGCCGATCCTCGAGGTCTATAACAAACTCGACCTGCTTGAGGGCGTCGAGCCGCAGATTCAGCGCGATGCCGATGGCAAGCCGCAGCGAGTCTGGGTTTCTGCGCAGGATGGACGCGGCCTGGAACTGGTGGGGCAGGCAGTCGCCGAGTTGCTGGGGGATGACCTGTTTATCGGAACCTTGCGCCTGGAACAGCGTTTTGCGCGGTTGCGCGCGAAGTTCTTTGAGTTGGGTGCGGTGCAGGGCGAAGAGCATGACGATGAAGGCAGCAGTCTTCTGGCCGTAAGGGTGTCTCGGGTCGAGTTCAATCGCCTGATCAGCCGTGAAGGCCTGGAGCCGGCAGACTTTATTGAGCAACACACTTTGCAATAAAAGCCCGGCGACGCGGCCGGGCAGCCGTGACAGGCATTCTGTAGCATTGGACGGCGCGCCGTGGGTGCGTCTTTGCTTTATCAGATGGAGAGCGCTATGGCTTGGAATGAGCCGGGTGGCAACTCGAACAATCAGGATCCTTGGGGCGGGCGCCGCGGTGGCGGCGGCGACAAAAAAGGACCGCCGGATCTCGACGAGGCCTTCCGCAAACTGCAGGACAGCCTCAATGGGATGTTCGGCAGTGGCAAGAAACGCGGTGGAGACAGCGGCATCGGCAAGGGCGGTGGCTTCGGCCTGCTCGGCATCGGGCTGGCTGTGCTGGCGGCTATCTGGCTGTACAGCGCCGTGTATGTGGTCGACGAACAGGAGCAAGCAGTCGTGCTGCGCTTCGGCAAATACTACGAAACCGTAGGGCCGGGCCTGAACATCTACTTCCCGCCGATCGATCGCAAGTACATGGAAAACGTCACGCGTGAGCGTGCCTATACCAAGCAGGGGCAGATGCTCACTGAAGACGAGAACATCGTCGAAGTGCCGCTGACCGTGCAGTACAAGATCACCAACCTGCAGGATTTCGTGCTGAACGTCGATCAGCCTGAAGTCAGCCTGCAGCACGCGACCGACAGTGCCCTGCGCCATGTGGTGGGTTCCACCGCAATGGACAAGGTGCTGACCGAAGGTCGTGAGCAAATGGCTGTAGACATCAAGGAGCGTCTGCAACGTTTCCTCGATACCTACCGCACCGGTATCACTGTCACCCAGGTGAACGTGCAGAGCGCGGCAGCCCCGCGTGAAGTGCAGGAAGCCTTCGACGACGTGATTCGTGCCCGTGAAGACGAGCAGCGTGCCCGCAACCAGGCTGAATCCTATGCCAACGGCGTTGTGCCGGAAGCGCGTGGTCAGGCCCAGCGGATCATCGAGGACGCCAACGGTTATCGTGACGAAGTCGTTTCGCGTGCCAAGGGTGAGGCCGATCGCTTTACCAAACTGGTCGCCGAGTACCGCAAGGCTCCTGAGGTAACCCGTCAGCGCCTGTACCTGGACACCATGCAGGAAGTCTACAGCAACACCAGCAAGGTCCTGGTTTCCGGCAAGGATGGCCAGAGCAATCTGCTCTACCTGCCGTTGGACAAGATGGTTGAAGGCAGCCGTACCAGCAGTGCTCCAGTCAGCGTCCCGGCTTCGGTAAACGACGCGGCCAATCGCGCGGCGGCGGAGCTGCAACAGCAGCAAACACAGTTGCGTTCTAGGGAGAGTCGCTGATGAGCAATAAATCGCTGATCGCCCTGATCGTTGGCGTGGTGCTGGCAATCGTGGCCTGGAACAGCTTCTACATCGTGTCCCAGACCGAGCGTGCGGTACTGCTGCAATTTGGTCGAGTGGTTCAGGCAGATGTCCAGCCGGGCCTGCATGTGAAGGTGCCTTACGTCAACCAGGTGCGCAAGTTCGACGCCCGCCTGATGACGCTGGATGCCCCAACCCAGCGCTTCCTGACCCTGGAAAAGAAAGCGGTGATGGTTGATGCCTACGCCAAGTGGCGAGTCAAGGATGCCGAGCGTTTCTACACGGCGACCTCTGGCCTCAAGCAGATCGCCGACGAGCGTCTGTCGCGCCGTCTGGAAAGCGGCCTGCGTGACCAGTTCGGTAAGCGCACCCTGCACGAAGTGGTTTCCGGTGAGCGTGACGCATTGATGGCTGACATCACTGCTTCGCTGAACCGCATGGCCAGCAAGGAGCTGGGCATTGAAGTGGTCGACGTTCGCGTCAAGGCCATCGACCTGCCTAAAGAAGTAAACCGCAGTGTGTTCGAGCGTATGAGCACCGAGCGTGAGCGTGAAGCCCGCGAACACCGCGCCAAGGGTAACGAGTTGGCCGAAGGTATTCGTGCCGACGCTGACCGTCAGCGCCGTGTACTGCTGGCTGAAGCCTATCGGGAATCGGAAGAGGCCCGTGGTGATGGTGATGCCCAGGCGGCGGCGATTTACGCCAAGGCTTATGGTCAGGACCAGGACTTCTACGCTTTCTATCGTAGTCTCAAGGCCTACCGCGAAAGCTTTGCCAACAAGAGCGATGTACTGGTGCTCGATCCGAGCAACGAGTTCTTCCGCTTCATGGACAAAGCCAAGCCGTAAGTTTTCACCCCGCCGGGCGGCTAAAACGCCTGGCGGGGTGTTCCTGTGAGAAAACGGGTGTATGATGCGGCAGCCGGGAAATTCCCGGCTTTTTTGCGTCTGCAAGATCGAACGGCCGCAAGGCATCTCCGGTCTACAGCGCAACCCAAGGTATTTGAGGGTGTCGACACGGCGGTTGCGCTGGAATCAGTGCTGCGCGTCATTGTTTGGCGACACCTGCTTCACTCAAGGCTAGCCCGCGGGCAGGCCGCCCGGACCAAAGGGGAAATGGCGTAATGGCAACGGTAGACCGCTGGCTGCTGCCAGATGGCATCGAAGAAGTACTGCCACCTGAGGCGACGCGTATTGAAATCGCGCGTCGCCAGGTGTTGGATCTGTTCCAGAGCTGGGGTTACGAGTTCGTCGTGACCCCGCATATCGAGTACCTGGAATCGCTGCTCACCGGTGCCGGCCAGGACCTGGATCTGCGGACATTCAAGGTTATCGACCCGCAGTCGGGTCGGCAGATGGGCTTTCGTGCCGACATCACACCACAGGTTGCGCGTATCGATGCGCACACCTTGCGTCGTGAAGGACCGAGCCGTCTATGCTATGCCGGCAGCGTGCTGCATGCCCAGCCACGGGCGCTGTCCAACTCGCGTAGCCCGATCCAGCTCGGCGCCGAGCTTTATGGTGATGCAAGTCCGGTCAGCGACGTTGAAGTCATCAGCCTGATGTTGGCCATGTTGCAACTGGCCGACGTTGCCGATGTGCACATGGACCTCGGTCACGTGGGTATCTATCGTGGCTTGGCTCGCGCCGCCGGTTTGTCCGGTGCGGTAGAGCAGCAGTTGTTCGATGCCCTGCAGCGCAAGGCTGTCGATGAAGTTGTCGCGCTTACCGCCAACCTGCCTGCGGACCTCGCCAACATGCTGCGCTCGCTCACCGAGTTGTGTGGTGGTCGCGAGGTGCTTACCGAGGCACGTGTACGCCTTGGACGTGCACCTGCAGCGGTTCTGGCTGCCCTCGATGACTTGTTGGCCATCGCCGAGCGCCTGGCTGCGCGTTATCCAGATTTGCCGCTGTATTTCGACCTGGGTGAGTTGCGTGGCTACCACTACCACACAGGTGTGGTGTTTGCCGCTTTTGTCCCGGGGGTCGGTCAGTCGATCGCCCAGGGCGGTCGTTATGACGACATCGGAGCAGACTTTGGCCGGGCTCGCCCTGCCACCGGTTTCTCCACGGATTTGAAGACCCTGGTCACACTGGGGCGGGCCGAGGTTGTGTTGCCTTCTGGCGGGATCTGGATGCCCGACAGCAGCGATGCAGCACTCTGGCAGTTGGTCTGCCAATTGCGCAGTGAAGGTCAGCGGGTGGTTCAGGCCTTGCCTGGGCAGCCTTTGACTGCCGCCGTCGAGGCGGATTGCGATCGGCAATTGATTCAGCAAAACGGGCTTTGGCAGGTACTGCCGTTAGCCATTTGAGATTCCCCGCCGGCACGAGCCGGCGCCAAGTTTGCGCGAATGAGGACAAGTGTTATGGGTAAGAATGTCGTAGTCCTGGGCACCCAGTGGGGTGATGAGGGCAAAGGCAAGATCGTTGATCTGCTGACCGAACATGCTGCCGCCGTAGTGCGCTACCAAGGTGGCCACAACGCTGGCCACACGCTGGTGATCGACGGTGAAAAAACCGTCCTGCACCTGATTCCGTCCGGCGTGCTGCGCGAAGGCGTGCAATGCCTGATCGGCAACGGCGTGGTGGTTGCACCAGACGCATTGCTGCGTGAGATCAACAAGCTGGAAGAGAAAGGCGTACCGGTGCGCGAGCGCCTGCGTATCAGCCCATCCTGCCCGCTGATCCTGTCTTACCACGTAGCGCTGGACCAGGCGCGTGAAAAAGCCCGTGGCGAGCAGAAGATCGGTACCACCGGTCGTGGTATCGGCCCAGCCTACGAAGACAAGGTAGCGCGTCGCGGCCTGCGTATCGGTGATCTGTTCCATCGTGAGCGTTTCGCTGCCAAGCTCGGCGAGCTGCTGGACTATCACAACTTTGTGCTGGTCAACTACTACAAAGAGCCAGCCATCGACTTCCAGAAAACGCTGGACGAGTGCATGGAGTACGCTGAGCTGCTCAAGCCGTTGATGCTCGACGTCACTGCTGAGCTGCACAACCTGCGTCGCGCCGAAAAGGACATCATGTTCGAAGGTGCCCAGGGTTCGCTGCTGGATATCGACCACGGTACCTACCCGTTCGTCACCAGCTCCAACACCACTGCCGGCGGTATCGCTACCGGTTCGGGTGTTGGCCCGATGTACATCGACTACATCCTCGGTATCACCAAGGCTTACACCACCCGTGTTGGCTCGGGTCCGTTCCCGACCGAACTGTTCGATGACGTCGGTGCGTTCCTGGCCAAGCGTGGTCATGAGTTCGGTGCAACCACTGGCCGTGCCCGTCGTTGCGGCTGGTTCGACGCCGTTATCCTGCGTCGTGCCATCGACGTCAACAGTATCTCGGGCCTGTGCCTGACCAAGCTGGACGTACTCGATGGCCTCGAAACCATCCGTATCTGCGTTGGTTACAAGAACGAGAACGGTGCCGTTATCGATGCGCCAACCGACGCTGACAGCTACATCGGCCTGGAGCCTGTGTACGAAGAAATGCCGGGCTGGAGCGAGTCGACCCTGGGTGCCAAAACCCTGGAAGAGCTGCCGGCTAACGCCCGTGCCTACATCAAGCGCGTGGAAGAGTTGGTCGGTGCGCCGATCGATATCATCTCCACTGGCCCGGATCGCAACGAGACCATCGTGCTGCGTCATCCGTTTGCCTGATAAACGTCTGGTGTAAAAACAAAGGCCCCTTTTTAGGGGCCTTTGTCGTTTCTGTCCGCTGTTCGGCACAACCTTTGCTGTAAGAATCGCTTCAGGGTTGCCATCATTTTAATGGCCCCAGTAGTAGAGGGTTCTTACGTGTCTGCCGTTCTCTCACTGTTACGAAGTCGCCTGTTGCGGCCTGTCTTTGTTGCCCTCGGTATCGCTCTTTTGGTGCAGGTGCTGGTTGCGGTCGCGCTGACCCGGAGCACGGTCACTGCGCTGGAGGCGGATCTGGGCAAACGATTGGGCGTTGATAGCCAAAAGTTGTCTGCCGAGCTTGAGCAGGCAGGGCAGGAGGTCAGCTCCGGGCTCGATAGCCTCTCCGCGAGCACGCGTCAGCGACTGACTGCGGGTTTGTCGACGCGCCTGCAGGGTGAGCAGGCGCAGTTACGGGCGACCTTGGAGAAAAACCTCAAGGACTCCGCCAACGACATGGCCGAGCTACTGGCCTCGGTTGCGCCAAGGGCAATGTGGGATAACGACGTGCCCACCTTGTCCGAGTTTTCCCGGCGCGCTCAGCGCAATCCCAATGTGTTGTTCGTGGTCTATGACGATGTTCAGGGTCAGCACCTGACTCGCTATTTGAACCGGCAGAACCCGATCAACCAGGCATTATTGGAAAAGGGTCAGGGTGAACGAGCGCTGGACAAGGTCCTGGATGCTGCGCGCAATGATCCGTCGGTGTATTTCGTCGAGGCGTCGATCAATCCCAATGGCGTGGAGATCGGCAAGGTATTGATGGGGGTTTCCACCGCAGCAGTGGACGCCGAGCTGGTTGCCCTCGATAAGCGCTTCTCAGCGCTGATTGCCAGCGGTGACCAGTTGGTGGGCGATAGCCTGGTAGGTGCTGCCGCGGACAGTAATAAAGCCTTGCGCGCACGCCTGGAAGCTGCCCAGGCAAGTGCCGCAGCCATGCAGGCCAATACCTCGCAAAGCGTCCAGGACGCGGCGGCAACCTTGCGCTGGAATATCGGTCTGGGCCTGGCCCTGGTTGGGCTTGGTGTGCTGCTGGTGGTGGCGGTGGTGTTGGGGCGGCGGGTGGTCAACAAGCTGCGCCTGCTTATCGCAGCCCTGAACGACTTGGCCGCCGGGGAGGGCGACTTGACCAAGCGCGTGAGCATCGACAGTCGCGACGAGATTGGCGACATGGCGGCTGCGGTCAACCAGTTCGTCGACAAGCTGCAGCCGATCGTGCGGGAGGCAGGCGAGGTGGCTCAGCGCACAGGCGTTGAAATAGGTGTCATGGCCCAGCGCAATGCCGGTGCCGATGCTGCTGCCGAGCTACAGCGTGATGCCGTGGCGGCTAGCTTGCGCGATCTGTCGACTATGGCTGATGAAGCCCAGGCGGAAAGCCACGCCATGCAGTCTGCCTTGCAGCAAGTGGTGGATATTCGCCAGGCTACGGATGAAAACAGCCGTACCTCGACGCAGGTTGCCAAGCTGATCGAAGCGTTGGCGGGGCAGGTGCAAACCGGTTCAGAAGTCATTGAGCGATTGGCTCAACAAAGTGAGCAGATTGAAGTGGTGCTCACAGTCATTCACGGCATTGCCGAGCAGACCAACTTGTTGGCGCTCAACGCTGCTATCGAGGCGGCACGGGCGGGAGAAACGGGTCGTGGTTTTGCCGTGGTTGCCGATGAGGTCAGGGCGCTGGCGAGCAAGACACAGAGCTCGACGGGTGACATTCAGGCTCACATCGGTGCACTGCAGCAAGGTGCCAAGGAAGCTGTTGCAGCGATCAGCCAGGCGGGACGCCAGGCCAGCGAGGGCTTGCTGGTGTTGCGTGACAGCGCGCGCCTGCAGCAATCGGTGCAGGCCTCGGTCGAGCAGGTGCATGCAGCAATTGGCCTGGCCACCCGAGCGGCTGAACAGCAGGCACACGGTGCTCAGGCGGTACGTGGGCGGGTGCAGACCATTCATGCCCAGGCCGAGCGGGCAGCAGAGGTAGTGATGCAAACCACTGCCAGCAGCAAAGTGCTCGATGACCTGGCGGCTCAGCTCAAAGCCAGCCTGGGCCAGTTCCGGGCCTGAAACGATCGCGGGGCACGCTCGCTCCTGCAGGGTTGTACGCACCCCTGGTAGGAGCGGGCTTGCCCCGCGTAGCGTTCCATAGCCTCAAGCGCGGTTCAGATACATCCGCGTCGTCAGCAGATACACCGGCAGCCCCGACACCAGAATCAGCAGTGCTGCATAAGGAGCCGCTGCTGCGAATTCGACGTTGGCGGTATGTGCCCACACTTCGGTCGCCAAGGTGGTCATGCCTGTGGGGCTAAGCAGTAGCGTCGCCGTCAGTTCTTTCATGGCATCGAGAAACACCAGGGCAAATGCGGCGGCGAGCGCCGGGAAGATAATTGGCAAAGTAACCCGGCAGAACGCGCTGAATTGGCTCGCGCCCAGGGTGCGCGCCGCTTCTTCCAGTTGTGGAGCTGCCTTGTTCAGGGCCGTGCGCACCGGCGCCTGAGCCAGGGGCAAGAACAGCAGGGCGTAAGCCAGCAGCAACAGTCCGGTGGTCTGGTACAGCACCGGCACGTAGTGCAGGGCGAAGTACACCAGGGTCAGGGCTATTACCAGGCCGGGCAGGGCGTGCAGCAAGTACGGCAGGCGCTCGGCCCAGATTGCCAGGCGGCCCTTGTATCGCACCACCAGAAAGCTTATCGGCAATGCCAGGAGCAGGCTCAGGCCGGCGCCTCCCAACGACAGCGACAGCGATGACGCCAGCGCGCGGCTGATATCGGCAACCGGGAAGGCGGCGGAGGAGCCGACGCTCAGCCAGTAGCCAAGCATGCCCAGCGGAATGCCACTGCCGAGCAAAGCCAGGATCAGGCAGTACAGCTGACCTGCCGGCATCCAGACGCGAAGGCGAACAGGTGCGCCGCGACGTGCTACGCCTTGACCAATGCGGACATGGCGCGCCTTTCCACGCACGCGAAGTTCGAACCACAGCAGCAACAGGCACATGAACAACAACACTGCTGAGAGCATCGCTGCGTTGGCATTGCTGAATTCCAGCTCGAATTGCTGGTAGATCGCCGTGGTGAACGTCTGTAGGCCGAGGATCGACAGGGCGCCGAACTCCACCAGCATATGCAGGGCGATCAGCAGGCTGCCACCCAGAATCGAGGGCCACAGCAGCGGTAGGGTGATCTTGAAAAACACGCCCCAGCGGTTTTGCCCAAGTGTTCGTGCCGACTCCTCCAACGAAGTATCGAGATTGCGCAGCGTCGCAGCAACGGGCAGGAATACCAGCGGGTATTTGGATAGGCTCATTACCAGGATTGCCCCGCCCAGGCCTTCGAAGCGTGGGCTCAAGGACACCCAGGTAAAGCCGCTGACGAAAGCGGGTACCGCGAACGGCAGGCACAAGATTACGCCCCACAGTCGTCTGCCTGGCAGGTCGCTTCGTTCCAGCAGCCAGGCGAGTGACACCCCGAGTATCATGCAGACCAGGGTGACGCCGGCCATCAACATCAGCGTATTGCGCATCAGACCCCAGACAAAGGGGCGCCAAAGCAGGTGCAAAGCTTCTCGCCAGCCTGCTTCCCAGGCCTTTAGGCCTACGTACAACAAGGGCAGCAGACTCAGGCCGACCAACAGCAGGACCGGCACCACAACCCAGATCGAAGGTCGCTTGCGCCGAGGGATGTAACGGCTTGCCGCTGCCGGCATGGGTACGGCTACGGTCATCAGAGCAGGCCAACTTCGCGTTCAAGTTCCAGGGCTTCTTCTGCATTGCCCAGGTCGGCCGGGGTGATTTTCGGCGGACGCAGATCCTCGAACGGCTTCAGACCCTGATCCGAGACCATGCCTTTGTGCAAGGGATATTCGGCGGTGGTCTGGGTGATGACTCGTTGGCCTTCTTCGCTGGCCATCCAGGCCAATAGCGCCTGGGCTTCCTTCGGGTGTTTGCTGGCTTTGACGGCAGCAGCGCCGGAAATGGTCATCAAGCCGCCGACGTCGCCATCGGCAAGGTAATACAGCTTCGAATCCAGCTGGCCGCGTTCCTTTTTCAGGGCGTACCAGTAGTAGTTGTTCACCAGTACCGCGGCGACTTCGCCATTTTCCACGGCTTTGAGAGCAACCATATTGTTGGTGTAAGTCTTGCCAAAGGCCTTGAGGCCAGTCAGCCATTCTTCGGCTGCATCGCGACCGTGCAGCTTGAGGATGGCGACGGCTTGTTCCTGGAAGGCACCGCTGGTCGGAACGAAGCCAATCTTGCCGTCCCATTCAGGGTTGGCGAAGTCCATCACAGAAGGTGGCAATTCTTTTTCGTCGATTACCTTTGGATTGAACGCCACTACCCGGGTGCGTGCAGTCACACCCATCCAGGTGCCATTGGCGGCGACGAATTCCTTGGGAAGCATCTGCAGGGTCGAGTCGTCGATCTTGGCCAGCAGGCCCAGCTCGCCCAGGTTGTTCAGGGGCGGTGATTCTTCGGTGTAGATAACATCGGCGGGTGAGCGATCACCTTCTTCGATGATCTGGCTGGCCAGCTGGTTGCTGCTGCCTTTGCGGATGTTGATGTGGATACCGGTCTTGGCCTCGTAGGCCTTGGCGATAGCGTCACCGATTTCCTTGTGCTGGCCGTTGTACAGAGTCAGCGACACGGGGTCGGCAGCCATGGCGACAGGGGTGCCTAACAACAGGGCAAAAACAGAAACGGCCAGGCCGCGCAATAGGGGGGAATTGCGGAACGTCATGCGGGTACTTCCTCGCTTGCGGCTACATATCTGGAAACAATGATAATCGATATCGCTTCTCAAATGGCCCTATGAGGGGAATTTCATGAGCAGGCTATCGGTCGTTTCGGGGCGCAAGGAAGGAATGGCAGGGGTAGAAACGAAAAAACCCGCTTTCGCGGGTTTGATCTGAATTGGTGCCCAGAAGAAGACTCGAACTTCCACGACCGTAAGGTCACCAGCACCTGAAGCTGGCGTGTCTACCAATTTCACCATCTGGGCAAAATGAAGCGGTGTAGCTTGTAACAAAAACAGTGTAGCTTGTTGCTGTAAATCTCAGAAGCGCTGTGCAGTTCTAAGATTTGAAATTGGTGCCCAGAAGAAGACTCGAACTTCCACGACCGTAAGGTCACCAGCACCTGAAGCTGGCGTGTCTACCAATTTCACCATCTGGGCATTTCGCTGAGGTCGCATGATGCTTCACATCAGCTAGCATCTCAACTATAACGACGGTGGCCGTCGCTGTGGTGCGCACTATACGGATGCCCCTGAGAGCTGTAAAGCCCC
The DNA here is from genome assembly GCF_004803755.1 of Pseudomonas sp. DG56-2. Classification (NCBI taxonomy): domain Bacteria; kingdom Pseudomonadati; phylum Pseudomonadota; class Gammaproteobacteria; order Pseudomonadales; family Pseudomonadaceae; genus Pseudomonas; species Pseudomonas sp. DG56-2. The sequence continues at coordinate 5,266,380 of NZ_CP032311.1, read as the reverse complement.
GTTCAGAAAAAATCTACAAAAATTCAAGTTGTTGTTCCTTATGATGGTTTTGGCAGTATCCAGGGGCTCTGTGAGGGCTGTCCAAGCCTGAAATTTCCGGTTTCAATACGCCTATGCCAAACTAACCCTTATATAGACAAGGTGAACCTCTCCTAATGGCCGATTGGCAGTCCCTCGATCCCGAGGCCGCTCGTGAAGCGGAAAAATACGAAAACCCTATTCCTAGCCGTGAGCTGATCCTGCAGCGCCTGGACGAGCGTGGCTCGCCGGCTGCCCGTGAGCAGTTGGTCGAAGAGTTCGGCCTGACCACCGAAGACCAGATCGAAGCCCTGCGCCGCCGTCTGCGAGCAATGGAGCGTGACGGTCAGTTGATCTATACCCGGCGTGGCACCTATGCCCCGGTAGATAAGCTGGACCTGATCCTCGGACGCATTTCCGGCCACCGTGATGGCTTCGGTTTCCTGATTCCGGATGATGGCAGCGACGATCTGTTCCTCAGCCCTGCGCAAATGCGCCTGGTGTTCGATGGTGACCGCGCCCTGGCCCGGGTTTCCGGCGTGGACCGCCGAGGACGCCGTGAAGGCGTAGTGGTCGAAGTGATCTCCCGTGCTCACGAAAGCATCGTCGGTCGTTATTTCGAAGAAGGCGGTATCGGCTTCGTTACTCCGGACAACCCCAAGGTTCAGCAGGAAGTGCTGATTACTCCGGGACGTAACGGTGGTGCGAAGATCGGTCAGTTCGTCGAAGTGAAGATCACCCATTGGCCGACGCCGCGCTTCCAGCCTCAAGGCGATGTTACCGAAGTGATCGGTAACTATATGGCGCCCGGCATGGAAATCGACGTTGCTCTGCGCAGCTACGATATTCCGCACGTTTGGCCAGAGGCGGTGATCAAGGAAGCGCGCAAGCTCAAGCCGGAAGTCGAAGAAAAAGACAAAGAGCATCGCATCGACCTGCGTCATCTGCCGTTCGTCACCATCGACGGTGAAGATGCTCGCGACTTTGACGATGCGGTCTACTGCGAGAGCCTGGGCAAGTTGCGCCTGTTCTCCGGTGGCTGGCGCCTGTACGTGGCGATCGCCGACGTCTCCAGCTATGTGCGTCTGGGCTCGGCCCTGGATAACGAAGCCCAGGTCCGCGGCAACTCAGTGTACTTCCCTGAGCGCGTGATTCCGATGCTGCCGGAGGAGCTCTCCAACGGTCTGTGCTCGCTGAATCCGCACGTCGACCGGTTAGCGATGGTCTGTGAAATGACCATCAACAAGTCCGGGCAAATGGTTGATTACCAGTTCTACGAGGCGGTGATCCACTCCCACGCACGCCTGACCTACAACAAGGTCAGCAGCATGCTCGAACATGCGCGTACCCGTGAGGGCAAGGCACTGCGCGAGCAGTACAGTGAAGTGGTCCCGGACCTCAAACAACTGTATGCCCTGTACAAAGTTCTGTTGGCGGCCCGTCACACCCGTGGCGCTATTGACTTCGAAACCCAGGAAACCCGGATCATCTTCGGTTCCGAGCGCAAGATCGCCGAAATTCGGCCGACGGTGCGCAATGATGCCCACAAGCTGATCGAGGAGTGCATGCTGGCAGCCAACGTTGCCACTGCCGAGTTCCTCAAGAAGCATGAAATCCCGGCGCTGTACCGAGTTCACGATGGTCCGCCACCGGAGCGCCTGGAAAAACTGCGCGCTTTCCTTGGTGAGCTGGGGTTGTCGTTGCACAAAGGCAAGGATGGTCCGTCGCCCAAGGACTACCAGGCCCTGCTGGCCCAGATTTCCGATCGCCCGGATTTCCACCTGATCCAGACCGTGATGCTGCGCTCCTTGAGCCAGGCGGTGTACAGCGCTGACAACAACGGCCACTTCGGCCTGAATTACGAGGCATACACCCACTTCACCTCGCCGATCCGCCGTTATCCGGACTTGTTGACCCACCGCGCTATTCGCAGTGTGATCCGTTCGCGCCAGGATACACCGCACGTCAAGCGTGCCGGCGCCCCGAGCATTCCCAAGGCGCGCATCTATCCGTATGACGAGCCGACCCTGGAGCAGCTTGGCGAGCAGTGCTCGATGAGCGAACGGCGCGCCGACGAGGCCACCCGCGACGTAGTCAACTGGCTCAAGTGCGAGTACATGAAAGACCGCGTCGGCGAAAGCTTCCCGGGGGTGATCACTGCCGTGACCGGTTTTGGTCTGTTCGTCGAGCTGACCGACATCTACGTCGAAGGCATGGTGCATGTCAGCGCCTTGCCGGGCGACTACTACCACTTTGATCCTGTGCACCACCGCTTGGCCGGTGAGCGCACCGGTCGCAGCTTCCGCCTGGGTGACACGGTCGAAGTGCGGGTCATGCGTGTCGATCTCGAACAGCGCAAGATCGACTTCGAGATGGCCGAGAACACCCTGAAAGCGCCGATTGGTCGCAAGCAGCGCTCCGAAGGTGTGCGCCCGCAGGACGGCAAGCCAGTCCCAGTGCTCGACAAGGCTGAGATGCCGAAGGCCGAGCCTGCGCGTCGGAGCAAGAAGAACGAAACTGCCGAAGCTTATTTCCCTTCGCATGCGGCGGCGAAAAACGCCGAGGTGCGTAAAAGCCGGGAAATGAAAAAGGCGCTGATGTCCGGTGCCAAAAGCTCCAGTGGCAAGTCGTCCTCCAAGGCCGGCAAGTCGTCGGAAAAGCCGAGCAAGCATCGTAAAGGGCCGCCAAAAGCGAGCTCTGGATCACGTAAACCCAAGGCCAAGTCATGAGTCAGTTGGAAAAAATCTACGGCGTTCACGCCGTAGAAGCCCTTTTGCGTCATCACCCCAAGCGGGTCAAGCAGATCTGGCTGTCGGAAGGCCGTAGCGATCCGCGTGTCCAGGTTATTGTCGACCTTGCCGGGCAGAACCGCGTTGCGGTCGGCCAGGCCGAGCGCCGTGAGATGGACGCCTGGGTCGAAGGCGTGCACCAGGGTGTCGTCGCTGAGGTCAGCCCGAGCCAGGTGTGGGGTGAGGCAATGCTCGAAGAGCTGCTCGACCGCACTGAGGGCGCTCCGTTGATCCTGGTGCTCGACGGCGTCACCGATCCGCACAACCTCGGTGCTTGCCTGCGTACAGCAGATGCAGCCGGTGCCCTGGCGGTCGTTGTGCCCAAGGACAAGTCGGCAACCTTGACGCCGGCTGTGCGTAAAGTGGCCTGCGGCGCCGCCGAGGTAATCCCGCTGGTGGCCGTGACCAACCTGGCGCGCACACTGGAGAAGCTCCAGCAGCGTGGCCTGTGGGTCGTCGGTACGGCCGGTGAGGCCGAGCAGGAGTTGTACCAGCAGGACCTGACCGGGCCGACCATTCTGATCATGGGGGCCGAAGGCAAGGGCATGCGTCGTCTGACCCGCGAGCACTGCGACTTCCTGGTCAAGCTGCCAATGGCCGGCAGCGTCAGCAGCCTGAACGTGTCGGTGGCGACGGGCGTGTGCCTGTTCGAAGCCGTTCGTCAGCGTAACGCCAAGAAGTAATAACCAGCTTCAGGCTGCAAGCCGCAAGGTGTGGTGTTTCCCTGGGAAGTGCACTGATCTTGTGGCTTGCAACTGTTCAAATCTTCACCAATGACCTTGCTTGTCCTTCGGTGCTTCTCTACAATTGCGCCCCTTGCCATGTCGGCAGGCGTTCACGCGCCTTCAGCCAAGGCAAGACATACAGTGTCATTCACTCCTTGTCTGACCACCCTGGTGGCAGACTACAACCCGTAAGGAGCATTCATGCGTCATTACGAAATCATCTTTCTGGTCCACCCTGACCAGAGCGAGCAAGTCGGCGGCATGGTTGAGCGTTACACCAAGCTGATCGAAGAAGACGGCGGCAAGATCCACCGTCTGGAAGATTGGGGCCGTCGTCAACTGGCCTACGCAATCAACAATGTTCACAAGGCTCACTACGTGATGCTGAACGTTGAGTGCACTGGCAAGGCCCTGGCCGAGCTGGAAGACAACTTCCGCTACAACGATGCCGTGATCCGTAACCTGGTCATCCGTCGCGACGAAGCCGTCACCGGCCAATCCGAGATGCTCAAGGCTGAAGAAAACCGCAGTGAGCGCCGTGAGCGTCGCGACCGTCCTGAGCATTCTGACAGCGCCGATGGCGATGACAGCAATGACAGCGACAACAGCGATAACGCTGACGAGTAATCCACGGACCTTTTGAGGAGCCTATTACATGGCACGTTTCTTCCGTCGTCGTAAATTCTGCCGCTTCACTGCTGAAGACGTGAAAGAGATCGATTACAAAGATCTCAACACCCTGAAAGCTTACGTATCCGAAACCGGCAAGATCGTTCCAAGCCGTATCACCGGTACCAAAGCTCGTTATCAGCGTCAGCTGGCTACCGCTATCAAGCGCGCCCGCTTCCTGGCCCTGCTGCCCTACACCGACAGCCACGGCCGCTGAGACCGGGTCGTCGACAGGTAGCAAAGGATAGAATGCATGCGTGCCTTAGCTGATTTCATCATGCGCGGTCGCGTGCAAGCCACCCTGGTGGTGGTGGGTTGTGCGGCGTTGCCGCTGTTGTTCTGGTTGAGTGCCGCCGCTGGGAGCCTGGTGTTCCTGCGGCGCGGTTTCAAGGACGCCTCCGCAGTCCTCGCCTGGGCATTATTGCCGGCATTGGTGTGGTGGTTCTTCGGCGAGCCGCGCACCTTGATGGTGTTGCTGGGTACGCTGGGTCTGGCTGCGCTGTTGCGCGCCGGACAGTCCTGGAACCGGGTGCTGTTGTTCAGCATCGCGATGGGCCTGGTGTATGGGGTTGTTCTGGGTTCGGTGTTCCGCGAACCGATCGAAGCGCTGGCTGGCGTGCTTGAAAAAGCCCTGCCGCAGATGCTCGACGGTCTCTACCAACAATTGTCGGTAGAAGAGCGGGCCCGCCTGGGTAGCCTGATCGCACCTGTGCTCATTGGCCTGATAGCGGCATTGATGCAAGCCGTCAGTGTGCTGGCCCTGATGTTGGGTCGTTACTGGCAGGCAGTGTTGTATAACCCGGGAGGTTTTGGTCGCGAGTTTCAAGCGGTCAGGCTTCCTCTGGTGCCAACGCTGGTATTGGTGGTGCTCATGCTGGTGGGGCCGAATTTCGGTTCTGAACTGGCGATGTTGACGCCGCTGTGCAGCGTACCGCTGATGTTCGCAGGGCTTGCCCTGATGCATGGGCTGGTGGCGCAAGGTCGACTGGGTAAGTTCTGGTTGGTCGGGATGTACGTGACACTCCTGCTGTTTATGCAGCTGACTTATCCGTTGCTCGTGGTTTTGGCCATTGTCGACAGCCTGATTGATTTTCGCGGTCGCAAGGCACCCCCTAAAGGTGCTGACAACGATTCCGCGAACGGTGAAGGTTAAAAGTTAAGAGGTTTATACCAAATGGAACTGATCCTGCTGGAAAAAGTCGCCAACCTGGGCAACCTGGGCGACAAGGTAAATGTTAAGGCCGGTTACGGTCGTAACTTCCTGCTGCCATTCGGCAAGGCTACCGCTGCGACCGCCGCCAACCTGGCTGCGTTCGAAGAGCGTCGTGCCGAGCTGGAAAAACTGGCTGCAGACAAAAAAGCTTCGGCTGAAACCCGTGCTGCCCAACTGGCCGAGCTGGAAGTGACCATCACTGCCACCGCCGGTGACGAAGGCAAGCTGTTCGGTTCGATCGGCACCCACGACATCGCTGACGCCCTGACCGCCTCCGGCGTTGAAGTGGCCAAAGCTGAAGTTCGTCTGCCGAACGGCACCATCCGTAACGTCGGCGAATACGACGTTGCCGTGCACCTGCACAGCGACGTTGAAGCCACCGTTCGCGTGGTTGTTGTCGCAGCCTAAGCTGTCCCAATCGGCTAGCACCTTGAGTGTCAGCCGGTTAACATCGGGCACGATCCTGCTTTGCAGGTCGTGCCCTTTGTCTTTTTCATCACCCTGATTCCTGCGTGGCCATGAACGAGATTACCGCCCCCGAGCAATATGATCTGCAAACCTCTGCCCTGAAGGTGCCTCCGCACTCCATCGAGGCCGAACAGGCCGTGCTCGGTGGCCTGATGCTGGACAACAACGCCTGGGAACGAGTGCTTGATCAAGTTTCCGATGGCGATTTCTACCGGCATGACCACCGCCTGATCTTCCGCGCCATTCACAAGCTCGCCGACCAGAACGCCCCCTTCGATGTGGTGACACTGCACGAGCAACTGGACAAGGAAGGTTTGAGTTCGCAGGTCGGTGGCCTGGGTTATCTGGGCGAGCTGGCGAAGAACACCCCGTCGGTCGCCAACATCAAGGCTTATGCGGCGATCATCCGTGAACGGGCAACGCTGCGTCAGCTGATCAGTATCAGCAATGAGATCGCCGACAGTGCATTCAACCCTCAGGGTCGCAATGCCGAAGAGATTCTCGACGAAGCCGAGCGGCAGATCTTCCAGATCGCTGAAGCACGGCCCAAGACCGGAGGACCGGTCGGCGTCAACGAACTGCTGACCAAGGCCATCGATCGAATCGATACGTTGTTCAATACCGACAGCGCAATCACCGGCCTGTCCACCGGCTATACCGACCTCGACGAGAAGACCAGCGGCTTGCAGCCAGCCGACTTGATCATCGTTGCGGGTCGTCCATCCATGGGTAAGACCACCTTTGCCATGAACCTGGTCGAAAACGCCGTGTTGCGTAGCGACAAGGCGGTATTGGTCTACTCCCTGGAGATGCCAGGCGAATCGCTGATCATGCGTATGCTGTCGTCGTTGGGCCGCATCGACCAGACCAAGGTGCGTTCCGGTCAGTTGGAAGACGATGACTGGCCACGCCTGACCTCGGCGGTCAATCTGCTAAACGACCGTAAGCTGTTCATTGACGATACCGCTGGCATCAGCCCTTCGGAGATGCGTGCGCGTACCCGCCGCTTGGTGCGTGAACATGGTGAAGTGGGTCTGATCATGATCGACTACCTGCAATTGATGCAGATTCCAGGCTCCAGCGGTGACAACCGTACCAACGAGATTTCCGAGATCTCGCGCTCGCTCAAGGCCCTGGCCAAGGAATTCAATTGCCCGGTCGTGGCCCTGTCGCAGCTCAACCGTTCCCTTGAACAGCGGCCCAACAAGCGCCCGGTGAACTCCGACTTGCGTGAATCGGGTGCGATCGAGCAGGACGCCGACGTCATCATGTTCGTATACCGTGATGAGGTCTATCACCCGGAAACCGAGCATAAAGGCATCGCCGAAATCATCATCGGCAAGCAGCGGAACGGGCCGATCGGCTTTATTCGCCTGGCCTTCATCGGCAAGTACACGCGCTTTGAGAACCTGGCGCCGGGTAGTTACAACTTCGACGACGACGAGTAAGGCAATTCGAGCAATTCCGACCTTTAACGTCGGAATTGGTCAAAATTTGTGCTATATTCCGCGCCCGCGATTTTTCATCGATTAGCCACCGGTCACTGACATGCAAGCAGCCAAACCACTTTTCGACTATCCCAAGTACTGGGCCGAATGCTTCGGACCAGCACCGTTCCTGCCAATGAGCAGGGAGGAGATGGATCAGCTCGGCTGGGATTCCTGCGACATCATCATCGTGACCGGTGATGCCTACGTCGATCATCCGTCGTTCGGCATGGCGATCATTGGCCGCCTGCTTGAAGCCCAAGGCTTTCGCGTGGGCATCATTGCCCAGCCGAACTGGCAGTCCAAAGACGACTTCATGAAGCTTGGTGAGCCGAACCTGTTTTTCGGTGTCGCGGCCGGCAACATGGACTCGATGATCAACCGCTACACCGCCGATAAAAAGATTCGCTCCGACGACGCCTACACGCCAGGCGGCCTGGCCGGCAAGCGTCCGGACCGCGCGAGCCTGGTCTACAGCCAGCGCTGCAAGGAAGCCTACAAGCATGTACCTATCGTGCTGGGTGGTATCGAAGCTTCCCTGCGCCGTATCGCGCACTACGACTACTGGCAGGACAAGGTTCGTCATTCGATCCTGATCGACGCCTGTGCCGATATCCTGCTGTACGGCAACGCCGAGCGCGCCATCGTGGAAGTCGCCCAGCGCCTGTCTTTTGGCCAGAAGATCGAAGACATCACTGATATTCGTGGCACGGCTTTCATTCGACGCGACACGCCGCAAGGCTGGTTCGAAGTCGACTCCACGCGTATCGACCGTCCGGGTAAGATCGACAAGATCATCAACCCGTACGTGAACACCCAGGACACCCAGGCCTGCGCCATCGAGCAGGAAAAAGGCCCGGACGAAGATCCCAACGAAGCCAGGGTCGTACAGATTCTGGACAGCCCGCGCATGACCCGTGACAAAACGGTCATTCGCCTGCCATCGTTCGAGAAAGTCCGTGCTGACGCCGTGCTCTATGCTCACGCCAACCGGGTGTTGCACCTGGAGACCAACCCGGGCAACGCCCGCGCGCTGGTACAGAAGCACGGGGAGGTTGACGTATGGTTCAACCCGCCGCCCATTCCGATGACCACCGAAGAGATGGACTACGTGTTCGGCATGCCCTATGCGCGCATCCCGCACCCGGCGTACGGCAAGGAGAAGATCCCGGCTTACGACATGATCCGTTTCTCGGTGAACATCATGCGCGGCTGCTTCGGCGGCTGCACCTTCTGCTCGATCACCGAACACGAAGGACGCATCATCCAGAACCGATCCCACGATTCGATCATTCGTGAAATCGAAGAAATTCGCGACAAGGTTCCAGGTTTTACCGGTGTCATTTCCGACCTCGGTGGCCCTACCGCGAACATGTACCGTATTGCCTGCAAGAGCCCCGAGATCGAATCGGCGTGCCGCAAGCCGTCGTGCGTGTTCCCGGGTATCTGCCCGAACCTGAACACCGACCACTCGGCCCTGATCAAGCTGTATCGCAGCGCACGTGAACTGCCTGGGGTGAAAAAGATCCTCATCGCTTCCGGCCTGCGTTACGACCTGGCGGTGGAATCGCCGGAGTACGTCAAGGAACTGGTGACCCACCACGTTGGCGGCTACCTGAAAATTGCCCCGGAGCACACTGAGGAAGGCCCGCTGAATCAGATGATGAAGCCGGGTATTGGCAGCTACGACCGCTTCAAGCGCATGTTCGAGAAGTACTCCAAAGAAGCAGGTAAAGAACAGTACCTGATCCCGTACTTCATCGCCGCGCATCCGGGTACCACCGACGAAGACATGATTAACCTTGCCTTGTGGCTCAAGGGTAATGGCTTCCGTGCTGATCAGGTGCAGGCGTTCTACCCGTCGCCGATGGCCTCGGCCACTGCCATGTACCACTCCGGCAAGAACCCGCTGCGCAAGGTTACGTACAAGAGTGACCCGGTAACCATCGTCAAGAGTGAGCAGCAGCGTCGCCTGCACAAGGCGTTCCTGCGTTACCACGACCCGAAAGGCTGGCCGATGCTGCGTGAGGCACTGGAGCGCATGGGGCGTGCCGACTTGATTGGTTCTGGCAAGCATCAGCTGATTCCGCTGCACCAGCCGTCGACTGACAGCTACCAGAGTGCTCGACGCAAGAACTCCACGCCAGCGGGTAGCCACAAAGTGGCCAAGGATCAGAAGATCCTGACCCAGCACACGGGCTTGCCGCCTCGCGCAAGCGACGGCTCCAATCCGTGGGACAAGCGCGAGCAAGCCAAGGCAGCGGCATTTGCCCGCAACCAGCAGGCTGCCAAAGAGCGTAAAGAAGCAGCCAAAGGCGGTAAAGGCGGTAAGAAACCTGCCCGCCAACCGGCCGTGCCACGCTAGTTAGCAATTCCCTGGCAATGGGAGCGGGCTTGCCCCGCGATGAGGCCAGCGCACCCTGAAAAAAAGGGGGCCGGATCACGCCGCTCCCCTGCAGTTTTTTCTGGAAAAGCCTCGAATCTGTGCAACGCTTGCACGGCAGCCTCTCTGCGGTGCGCTTTTGGTGCACCTGAATGAGTTGCAGGCCGGAATTCACTGACTTGGCCATATGGCACATGTCTTGCGCGGTTCCGCTCTCTGAATCGACTTGCAGACCTCGATCGACGCCATGCCTGACTTGTTTGATGCCTACCGGCCAATCCCGGGTGCTTACCACGAAATGCTCGATGACCAAGGCAAAGTCCGTGGTCACTGGCAGCCAGTGTGTGATTACCTGCAGCGTAGCGGCCCGGCACAGTTGACCCAGCGACAAGCGTCACTGACTCGCCAACTCCGCGAAAACGGCGTCACTCACAGTATTTATGCCGATCCCCAAGGCGCCGACCGTCCTTGGGAACTGGATTTGTTGCCGCACCTGATTCCTGCCTCCGAGTGGCAGGCGTTGGCCTCGGGCATCGTCCAGCGCGCACGTCTGCTCAATGCGGTTCTGGCCGACGTTTATGGTCAGCAACAGCTGATCCGCAACGGGTTGCTGCCAAGCGAGCTGATCTATGGGCACAACAATTTCCTCTGGCCCTGCCAAGGAATCAGCCCGCCCGGTGGGACCTTTCTGCATGTCTACGCGGTGGATCTGGCGAGGGCACCGGATGGTCGATGGTGGGTCACGGCTGACCGTACCCAAGCACCATCCGGCGCGGGTTATGCACTGGAAAATCGGACCATCGTTTCCCGCGCGCTGCCTGAGTTGTATCGCGACCTGCGGGTTCAGCATCTGGCAGGCTTTTTCGCTGCATTGCAGCACACGCTGGTGCGCCTGGCACCCAGCGAGAAGGAGGTGCCACTGGTCGTCTTGCTAACGCCGGGCCGTTTCAACGAAAGCTATTTTGAGCATTTGTACCTTGCCCGCCAATTGGGCTACCCGCTGGTAGAGGGTGCAGACTTGACCGTGCGCAACGCCACGGTCTTTCTCAAGACGCTCAGCGGATTACGCCGGGTTCATGCAATCATGCGTCGTCTGGACGACGATTTTTGCGATCCGCTGGAGCTGCGTACTGACTCGGCACTCGGCGTTCCCGGATTGCTCGATGCGGTGCGTCAGGGTCGTGTTCTGGTAGCCAACGCACTGGGTTCCGGGGTGTTGGAATCGCCTGGTTTGCTGGGCTTTTTACCAGCCATCAACCAACATCTGTTTGCCGAGGAACTCAGCTTGCCATCGATAGCCACGTGGTGGTGCGGCGAACCTGCGGTGATGGCGCAAGCACTGGAGCAGCTCCCGCAGTTGTTGGTAAAACCTGCCTTTCCTTCACAGCGCTTCAATCCAGTATTGGGTCGTGGGCTGAACGAGGCCGAGCGTCAGGCGCTTCGCCAGCGGATTCAGGCGCGCCCTTATGCCTATGTAGCTCAGCAACTGGCGCAATTGTCACAAGCGCCGGTATGGCAGCAGGACCAAGGTCAATTGCGGTCACGGGCCATTGGTATGCGGGTCTATGCAGTGTCAACGGCTGAGGGATACCGGGTCTTGCCGGGCGGCCTTACCCGAGTGGCCGCGCTGGCAGACGCTGAAGTGGTGTCGATGCAGCGTGGAGGCGCCAGCAAAGATATCTGGGTGTTGGGGGACACGGCACCTGTCGATGAGCCGTGGCGGAGCGCGCAGACGCTTGGCGTGGCTGAGCTGGTGCGGCAAGACCCGTACCTGCCGTCACGCGTAGTAGAAAACCTGTTCTGGTTCGGACGGTATTGCGAGCGCTGCGATGCCAGTGCGCGTTTGCTGCGGATCATCCTTACCCGGTATCTCGATGGCGACGATCCCCTGGCCCTGCAGGCCGCGGTGACGCTGGCGGGTGAACGTTCGTTGCTGCCGCCCGAGGGCAGGCTGCTCGAGCGTTTGCGCGCCGCTTTGGCCGGCCAGGACTGGGCCTTCAGCCTCAGTAATAACCTGCAGCGCTTGCACTGGGCAGCGTCACAGGTGCGCGGCAAACTTTCGCGGGAAAACTGGCAGGCGTTGGTGGAGTTGCAACGCGAGGCGCAGAGCCTTGGCGATGACACGGCGGGCCTTGGGGAACAGGTGGATTTTCTCAACCGCCTGGTCATGTCGATGGCGGCGCTGTCGGGCTTTGCCCTGGATGACATGACCCGCGACGAAGGCTGGCGCTTTTTGATGATTGGTCGGCGCATCGAACGCCTGCAGTCACTGTGCAGCAGCCTGGCAGCTTTCCTGCGCGGGCCGGCGGTATACGATCAGGCTGGGCTTGAGTGGCTGCTGGAATTGGGAAACAGCAGCATTACCTATCGCTCACGTTATTTGGCGGTCGCACAACTGATTCCAGTGCTCGACCTTTTGCTGCTGGATGAACAGAACCCGCACGCCGTGATGTTCCAGCTCAACCTACTGGTGCGTACCTACCGACGCTTGTGCGAAGCGTTCGCCAGCCCCGTTGATCCGGGCCTGGCGTTGCTGGCTCAGCAGCTCAAACAGTTCGACTTGCGCAACCTCGAGACCTCGTTGTTTGGCAGCGCGAGTGTTCATGCGGTGTTGACTGGATTGGCCGACCTGTTGCAATCGGTCGCTGCAGCCAGCAGCGGTATTTCCGAGCGCTTGGCCCTGCGCCACTTCGCTCATGTCGACGATGTCAGTCAGCAAACGGTGTCGGTCTGATGAGTGCGCGTTATCATGTTGTTCACGACACCCATTATCGCTATGACAGTCCGGTGTCCCTTGCCCAGCAGTTGGCTCACCTATGGCCACGGCCTTGTGCCTGGCAGCGTTGTACGGAGCAGGTGCTCCAGATCAGCCCCGAGCCGACCCAGCGACGGGACGAATGGGATGTGTTCGGAAATCCGCTTACGCGCCTGGCCTTTGAACGCCAGCATGAGCAGTTGCGTGTGGTCGCGCGCTTGCATGTCGAGGTGTTGCCGCGAAGCGCTCCACAATTGAGTGTTTCACCGGCGTGGGAGCAGGTTCGTGATGCACTGAGCTATACCAGCAAGCCGCTGTCGAGCGAGCATCTGCAGGCTTGTCGCTACCGTTTTGAATCGCCCTACGTGCGTCTGAAGCAGCGTTTCGTTGCTTTCAGCGCATCGTGCTTTGCCCCAGGCCGACCTTTGCTCGCGGGCTCCCAGGCATTAATGGAAAAAATCTTCAGCGAGTTCACCTTCGAGGCCGGCGCGACCCAGGTCGCTACGCCGTTGGAGCAAGTGCTTGAGCGCAGGCGGGGCGTTTGCCAGGACTTTGCTCACCTGATGCTTGCCTGCCTGCGTTCAAGGGGGCTGGCGGCGCGCTATGTCAGTGGCTATCTGCTGACTCGACCGCCGCCTGGGCAACCGCGCCTGGTGGGGGCTGACGCCTCGCACGCGTGGGTCTCGGTATTTTGTCCAATCCAGGGCTGGGTCGACTTTGACCCAACCAACAACCTGCTGCCTGCGCTGGAGCACATCACCTTGGCCTGGGGCCGGGACTTCTTTGATGTGTCACCGCTGCGTGGCGTGATTCTCGGCGGCGGCACGCATGATCCGCAGGTGCAGGTTACGGTGATGCCATTGGAAGGCGCCCAGGCTTAGTCAGGCTTTTTGTCTACCCATTTAGGGGCGACCGGCGCCTGGAAGTTTTCCATGGCGTCGAGTAGTTCGCCAGGGGCGTCGGCAAGTTGCAGCATGGCCCGATGTTGTGGGCGCACAAAGCCTTCTTCCACCACATGGTCGAGGAAGCTGCCAAGTTTGCTGTAGAAACCGTTGACATCGAGCAGCCCCAGGGGCTTGGCGTGGTAACCCAGTTGGCCCCAGGTCCAGACTTCAAACAACTCTTCCAGGGTGCCCAGGCCGCCGGGCAGGGCGACGAATGCGTCGCTCAGTTCAGCCATGCGTGCCTTGCGCGCATGCATACCGTCGACGACTTCCAGGCGGGTCAACCCGGTATGGCCGATCTCGGCGCTTTTCAGAGCCTGCGGGATTATCCCGATAACTTCACCGCCAGCGGCCATGGCCGCGTCAGCCACGATCCCCATCAGGCCGACGGCACCGCCGCCGTAAACCAGGGTGAGGCCACGCTGGGCGATGGTCTGGCCAAGGGCGATGGCTGCATCGCGGTAGGCAGGGTTGACGCCGGTGCTGGCGCCACAGAATACGCAAATGGAACGTACAGGCATTTCATCTCTCCGATAACAAGCACACAGAGAGTAAGGCGCATACCCGCCGCTTCCAAGGGCGGATCTTATTCGGAACGACAGAACTCGCAAGTGGCGCCACTGGCACCGCAGGCATAAGCGGCGAGCAAGCTGTTCATCAAGCTGTTGAGGGACATGGCTTCTACTCCTGAATGAGAGGTTGTTTCATCGTCCCGGAATGGCGCATGATGTGCACTTTGATTGGCTGTATACAATCCATAGAACAAATCTACTGTCCGGCGCTTCTCCGGCCTCTTGATTCATATCAGGGAAGGGATGAAGTGATTCAGGCAGTCTGCAAACTGATCAAAACCCTGCCAAGGAGATTCACGATGTTTGCCAAAGTTGTAGCTGTATCTTTGCTGACTCTGGCCAGCACTCAGGTGTTTGCCGCTGAGTGTAAGGTTACCGTCGACTCCACCGACCAGATGTCCTTCAACACCAAAGACATCGCCATCGACAAAAGCTGCAAGACTTTCACCGTTGAACTGACTCACTCCGGCTCGCTGCCGAAGAACGTCATGGGCCACAACCTGGTGATCAGCAAAGAAGCTGACATGCAGCCAATTGCTACCGATGGCCTGTCGGCTGGTATCGACAAGCAATACCTGAAAGACGGTGATGCACGTGTTATCGCTCACACCAAAGTCATTGGTGCGGGCGAGAAAGACTCGGTTACTTTCGACGTGTCGAAACTGGCAGCGGGTGAGAAGTACGGCTTCTTCTGCTCGTTCCCAGGCCACATCTCGATGATGAAAGGCACCGTTACTCTGAAGTAACGCGTTACCTTTGAAATCGCTGGGCAATCATGCTCCTACAGACAAACTGTAGGAGCGTGCTTGCCCCGCGATGCTTTCATCAAGGCGCGAATGGCATTTCGCGCTTGTGCTGGGTCTTCTCGTAGGTGCCCTTGATAATCTCGAAGGCTTCTTCGCTCACGGGTTCTCCGTGCAGAAACGCATCAATCTGCTCATAGGTAACACCATGAGAAGCTTCGTCCGGTTTACCCGGGGCCAGGTCTTCCAAATCAGCAGTGGGCACTTTCTCTACCAGTGACTCCGGAGCGCCAAAGCTGCGGGCGATTGCCCGTACCTGGTTTTTTACCAGGCCGCTCAACGGGGCCAGGTCGCAGGATCCATCGCCAAACTTGGTAAAGAAACCCATCACCGCTTCGGCGGCATGGTCGGTGCCGATCACCAGGCCCTGGCGAGCGCCGGCGATGGTGTACTGAGCGACCATACGCATGCGTGCCTTGGTGTTGCCAACCACGAAGTCGACCATCGCCGGCTTGCCGTTTTCCAGCGCCTGCACCTCTTTGGCCAGCGCCTGTACCGCTGGGGCGATGTTCACCGTGTGCAGCTCGTCCGGCTTGATCACATCCAGGCAAGCCTGGGCGTCGTGTTCATCCTGCTGCACGTGGTAGGGCAGCCGCACAGCGATGAAGCAATAGGCCGGGTCGCCGGTTTCGCTGCGCAGCTCATTGATGGCCCGTTGCGCCAACAGTGCTGCAGTCAGCGAGTCGACACCACCACTGATGCCCAGGACCAGGGTCTTCATCCGTGCGTTGTTCAAGCATTGCTTGATGAATGCCACGCGCCGGGCCACTTCGGCATCGAGCGCGGCGCGGTCGGCGAATGGCGGCTGGACCTTGAGCGCTTGCGCGATCTCTCGCTGGACGGCTTGCATGAATTACTCCTTGGGCACTTTGAAGACATGGCGCAGGTAAGCGACGAAATTTTCGTCGCGGCATTGGGTCTTGGCTGCCTCGTCGGAAATCTTGGCGACAGGCTGGCCGTTGCAGTCGGTCATTTTAAGCACGATGCTCATCGGCGCCACCCCTGGAATGTCACAGGTCAGGTTGGTACCAATGCCAAAGCTGACATTGATCCGACCGCGCAGGGCACGGAAGATTTCCAGTGACTTGGTCAGGTTCAGGCCATCGGAAAACACCAGGGTCTTGGTCATCGGGTCGATACCCAGCTTGCGGTAGTGAGCGATGGCCTTTTCCGCCCAAAGCACCGGGTCGCCCGAGTCATGGCGCAGACCGTCGAACAGCTTGGCGAAGAACAGATCGAAGTCGCCCAAAAAAGCATCCATGGTGATGCAGTCGGTCAGGGCGATGCCAAGCAGGCCGCGGTACTCACGCACCCAGCAGTCGAGGGCGGCGATCTGGCTGTCGATCAGTCGAGGCCCCAGTTGCTGATGGGCCATGATCCATTCATGGGCCATGGTCCCCAGGGGCTTGATATCCAGTTTTCGTGCCAGGTGAACGTTACTGGTGCCAACGAAACGCGCAGGGAAGTCTTCCTTCAGCACCCTTACCACTTCTTCCTGAACCTTGTAGGAGAAGCGTCGGCGGGTGCCGAAGTCGGCTACCTGCAACTCGGCCAGTTCATCGCTGCTGGCATGGGCCCTGAGCCAGTCGAATTTGCGGTACAGCTGGTCGCGCGCTTCGCTCAGCTTGACCAACGGGTGACGCTGACGGTTGCGCACTTCACTGATGATCGCCAGCAAGGGCACTTCGAAGAGGATTACATGCAGCCAGGGGCCGCGGATGCGCAGGTACAACTGGTCGTTCTCGATGCCCAGGTGCAGATAACGCAAATTGAAGCGAAACAGGCCAAGGAAACGCAGGAAGTCCGGCTTGATGAAGTTGATCTGCTCAAGAAATCCCAGTTGACCATTGGCCAGGCTCAGCTCGCACAACTGGTCGATCTGCTCACGGATCTGCGCCAGATAAGGGCGCAGGTCTTCGCCGTTGCGGCAGCGAAACTCCCACTCCACCTCGACGTTGGGATAGTTGTGCAGCACCGCCTGCATCATGCTCAGTTTGTAGAAGTCAGTGTCGAGCAGGTTCTGCACAATGCGATCGGCGAAGGCGCTCTCGCTCATAAGGGGCTCCGTAAGGGGCGCGCGCCATCATTTGTCAGCAACGACACGCAGACCTTGTCATTGTGCCAGCCTTTTTCTGTCGGCGGGCGGGTACGCCAGGGGTACATCGGTAGCAGGCAACTGTGGCAGCGCTTTTACAGCACACCAGCTAGCCTGTAATGGTGCCCGCTGTAGCAGTCGCGCACCAAGGATGTGCAGTTCGGTTACGCATCCTGTTACAGGCTGGTTGCACGTAAACACTTGCCGGGGTTGCAATGATGGCACTAGGCGGTTGCTCTTTCTGTTTGCAGGCGGTGGCGCTTTGCGTGAAGCAGACGGTTGCACGGCCAATAAAAAAAGGACGCGGTTCAAGCCCCGACAACTTCTTCACGAGTTTTTCCAGAATAAAAAACCAATGGCACGGCCCTTGCTCAGAGCAATTGCTGAACGTTGTAGTGCCAACCAAAAAAACTCCAAGGAGCACCACCTCATGTCGCAGACGTTTTACAAGAAAGGCTTTTTGGCCCTCGCCGTAGCTACGGCGCTGGGTGTTTCTTCGTATGTTCAGGCCGACATCAAGATCGGCGTAGCAGGCCCGATGACCGGTGCCAACGCAGCGTTTGGTGAGCAGTACATGAAAGGTGCCCAGGCAGCGGCCGATGCCGTCAATGCCGCGGGAGGGGTTAACGGCGAGAAGATCGTTCTGGTCAAAGGCGATGACGCCTGTGAGCCGAAGCAGGCTGTTGCGGTGGCCAACCGCCTGGTGGATCAGGACAAGGTGGCGGGCGTGGTCGGGCACTTCTGCTCGTCCAACACCATTCCTGCTTCCGAGGTGTACGACGAAGCCGGGGTCATCGCAATCACCCCAGGCTCGACCAACCCACAGGTTACCGAGCGCGGCCTGAGCGCCATGTTCCGTATGTGCGGGCGTGACGACCAGCAGGGCATCGTCGCCGGTGATTACATCGTTGATGTGCTCAAGGGCAAGAAGGTCGTGGTGCTGCACGACAAGGATACCTATGGCCAGGGTCTGGCTGATGCCACCAAGGCTCAGTTGGCCAAGCGTGGCGTGACCCCGGTGCTGTATGAAGGCCTGACGCGGGGCGAGAAAGACTTCAGTGCCGTGGTGACCAAGATCCGTGCCGCGGGTGCCGACGTTGTGTACTTCGGCGGCCTGCACCCGGAAGCCGGCCCACTGGTTCGCCAGCTTCGTGAGCAAGGCCTCAAGGACGTCAAGTTCATGTCCGACGACGGAATTGTCACCGATGAACTGGTCACCACCGCCGGCGGCGCGCAATACGTCGATGGCGTGTACATGACCTTTGGCGCCGACCCACGTCTGCTGCCAGACAGCAAGGCGGTAGTGGAGGAGTTCCGCAAGGCTGGCACCGAACCTGAAGGCTACACCCTGTATGCCTACGCCTCGGTCCAGGCGCTGGCCGCTGCCTTCAACGGCGCCAAGTCGAACAAGGGCGAAGACGCCGCCAAATGGCTCAAGGCCAACCCGGTGAAAACCGTGATGGGCGAGAAAAAATGGGACTCCAAAGGTGACCTGACTGTTTCTGACTACGTGGTCTACCAGTGGGATGCCCAAGGCAAGTACCACCAACTGGAAAAACAAAAATAACAACGGTATTCGACCCGGGCGCCTGCCCGGGTCGCTACCCGGTTTGCGCAGTACCTGTCTTTTCTCGTAGATCTGCACAACCCTGCGCTGCGAGGGCCGCTTGATCCGGGCCTCACCGTAGTCGGCGCTGTGCAATCTCAAATACGTGAGATTGCGTTATGGATGGTATTTTCCTGCAGCAACTGATCAATGGGCTGACCCTGGGGTCTGTCTATGGTCTGATCGCCATCGGCTACACAATGGTCTATGGCATTATCGGCATGATCAACTTCGCGCACGGCGAGGTTTATATGATTTCCGCCTACCTGGCGGCGATCAGTCTGGCATTGCTGGCTTACTTCGGTATCGAATCCTTCCCGCTGCTGATGCTCGGGACGCTGATCTTCACCATTGTGGTAACAGGCGTCTATGGCTGGACCATTGAACGCATCGCCTACAAGCCCCTGCGAAACTCCACCCGCCTGGCACCCTTGATCAGTGCCATCGGTATTTCGCTCATCCTGCAAAACTACGCACAGATCAGCCAGGGCGCACGCCAGCAAGGCGTACCGACCCTGCTCGAAGGCGCCTGGCGCCTGGAAGTGGGCACCGGCTTCGTGCAACTGACCTACACCAAGATATTCATTCTGATCGCCGCTTTTGTCGGTATGGCCGCGCTTACCTACATCATCAAGTTCACCAAGTTGGGGCGCATGTGCCGTGCTACCCAGCAGGATCGCAAGATGGCTTCGATCTTGGGCATCAACACTGACCGGGTGATTTCCTATGTGTTCGTCATCGGTGCCGTAATGGCTGCGCTGGCGGGCGTACTGATCACCATGAACTACGGCACCTTCGACTTCTATGCCGGCTTCATCATCGGCATCAAGGCTTTCACCGCTGCGGTGTTGGGTGGGATTGGCTCACTGCCGGGGGCCATGCTCGGCGGGATCATCCTTGGTATTTCCGAGTCGCTGTTCTCCGGGATGATCAACTCCGACTACAAAGACGTGTTCAGTTTCTCCCTCCTGGTGCTGATTCTGATCTTCCGTCCCCAAGGCCTGCTGGGTCGCCCTCTCGTGGCGAAGGTGTAAGTATGTCTGCTGCCAAAACCAACTCATTCGATATCAAGCGTAGCCTGATCGACGCGATTCTCGCCGGGCTGATTTCCCTGATTGTCTTCGGACCCATCGTCGGCGTCGTGCTCGACGGCTACAGCTTCAACATGGAGCCCACCCGTGTCGCCTGGCTGGTTGCCGGCGTGATGGCCGGGCGTTTCCTGCTCAGCCTGTTTCTGCAAACTCCTAAAGGCCAGTCGATCCTGCAAGGTTTCGAAGGCAGCGGTTCGGGCGTGCACGTGTTGGCGCCGGACTACAAATCACGCCTGCGCTGGATTATTCCGGCGCTGGTGGTGATCGCCATTGTCTTCCCCTTCTTTGCCAACAAGTACCTGCTCACGGTCGTCATCCTTGGCCTGATCTACGTGCTGCTTGGGCTGGGCCTGAACATTGTGGTCGGGCTGGCTGGGCTGCTCGACCTGGGTTACGTGGCGTTCTACGCCATCGGTGCCTATGGCCTGGCGCTGGGCTATCAGTACCTTGGCCTGGGCTTCTGGACCGTATTGCCACTGGCAGCGATTGCAGCGGCGCTGGCTGGGTGCATATTGGGTTTCCCGGTGCTGAGGATGCACGGTGACTACCTGGCCATTGTGACCCTGGGCTTTGGTGAAATCATTCGCCTGGTGCTCAACAACTGGCTGTCGTTCACCGGCGGCCCCAATGGCATGCCGGTGCCTTCGCCAACGTTTCTGGGCATCGAGTTTGGACGTCGAGCCAAGGACGGCGGGATCCCGTTCCATGAGTTCTTTGGCATCGACTACAACCCCAACGTGAAATTCCTGTTCATCTACATCGTGCTGTTCCTGGTGGTGATGGCGGTGTTGTACATCAAGCACCGGTTGACCCGTATGCCGGTGGGGCGCGCCTGGGAAGCCTTGCGTGAAGACGAAATTGCCTGCCGCTCAATGGGCCTGAACCATGTATTGGTAAAACTTTCTGCGTTCACCCTCGGTGCCTCTACCGCCGGCTTGGCCGGAGTGTTCTTCGCCAGCTACCAGGGCTTTGTAAACCCGTCTTCGTTCACCTTCTTCGAGTCGGCGTTGATCCTGGCCATCGTGGTACTGGGTGGCATGGGCTCCACGGTCGGTGTGGTGATCGCTGCCTTCGTTCTGACTGTTGCCCCGGAACTGCTGCGTAGCTTCTCCGAATACCGAGTGCTGCTATTCGGGGTGCTCATGGTGTTGATGATGATCTGGAGACCGCGTGGCCTGATTCGTATCAGCCGCACCGGTGTAGTTCCGCGTAAAGGAGTAGCGCCATGAGCGACGACGTGATTCTTTCGGTCGACAACCTGATGATGCACTTTGGTGGTATCAAGGCGCTCAGCGATGTCAGTCTCAAGGTCAAGCGCAACTCCATCTTCGCCTTGATCGGCCCGAACGGTGCGGGAAAAACCACGGTGTTCAACTGCCTGACCGGTTTCTACAAGGCCAGCGGCGGCAAGATCGAACTGAACATGCGCGGCACGCGTACCAACGTTATCCAACTGCTTGGCGAACGCTTTCAGTTGAGTGATTTCGTTTCGCCCAAACGCTTCATCAACCGGCTGCACTACAAAATGTTTGGCGGTACTCACCTGGTCAACCGGGCGGGGCTGGCGCGGACTTTCCAGAACATTCGCCTGTTCAAGGAAATGTCGGTGGTGGAGAACCTGCTGGTGGCCCAGCACATGTGGGTAAACCGCAGTCTGCTGGCCGGTGTGCTCAATACCAAGGGCTACCGAAAAGCCGAAAGCGATGCCCTCGATCACGCCTTCTACTGGTTGGAAGTGGTCGACCTGGTGGACTGCGCCAACCGCTTGGCCGGTGAGCTGTCCTACGGCCAGCAGCGCCGACTGGAAATCGCCCGTGCCATGTGCACACGGCCTCAGATCATCTGCCTGGACGAACCGGCAGCGGGCCTGAACCCGCAGGAAACCGAAGCCCTGAGCAGAATGATTCGAGTGCTGCGCGACGAGCACGATCTGACTGTCGTGCTCATCGAGCATGACATGGGCATGGTTATGAGCATCTCTGATCACATCGTGGTACTTGACCACGGCAACGTGATCGCCGAAGGCGCGCCACAGGATATTCGCAACAACCCGACGGTAATCGCCGCCTACCTGGGTGCCGACGAAGAGGAGCTGGTATGACTGCCCCCATTCTCGAACTCAAGGACCTGGATGTGTTCTATGGTCCGATCCAGGCCCTGAAAAAAGTCTCGATGCACATCGACGAAGGCGAAACCGTGAGCCTGATCGGCTCCAACGGTGCCGGCAAGTCGACCCTGCTGATGTCAATCTTCGGCCAACCGCGGGCGGCTGGCGGGCAGATTGTCTATCGCGGTACTGACATCACCCACAAGTCTTCGCACTACATTGCCTCGAACGGCATCGCCCAGTCGCCTGAAGGGCGCCGGGTGTTCCCGGACATGTCGGTAGAAGAAAACCTGATGATGGGCACCATTCCTATCGGCGATAAACATGCCAGTGAAGACATGCAACGCATGTTCGAGTTGTTCCCGCGGCTCAAGGAGCGGCGCAATCAGCGGGCCATGACCATGTCGGGTGGTGAGCAGCAGATGTTGGCCATCGCCCGGGCGTTGATGAGTCGGCCTAAGTTATTGCTGCTCGATGAGCCGTCGCTGGGCCTGGCGCCGATCGTGGTCAAACAGATCTTCGCCACGCTCAGAGAACTGGCCAAGACCGGCATGACCATCTTCCTGGTCGAGCAAAACGCCAACCACGCCCTGAAGCTGTCTGATCGTGCCTACGTGATGGTCAACGGACAGATCCGCCTTACCGGCACCGGGCAAGAACTGCTGGTCAACGAGGAAGTACGAAACGCCTATCTCGGCGGGCATTGATTCGATCGGAAAAACAGCCCTGCGATGCGGGGCTTTTTTTGTCCACAGCTTTGTGGAAAACCTTACGAGTACTTCCTTTGCGCCGCGACACAAAGTCGCTGCAAGCGGATGTTTTGTCGAGGTTTTGAGTTGTCCACCATTGGTGTGGAAGCGGCTGTGGGTAACTTGGTAGCACCTTGCTGTAAGCCTTTATCTATAAGGCTTTCAGCGCTATGATCGTTTTTTGATCAAGTGTTCGATAAAGATTTTTGCCAGCCTTTGTCAAGTCTTTTATAGGTACTCTGCTTTGGCGCAAAACCCCTCTGCGTGCCTGTGGATAAGTCTGTGGGCAAGCATTGGAAAGAACGCTGTAAGCAGCGTGTTGATAGGCCTTGAGCCATCATCGAAAATGCCGTCATGACGGTCGCGGATGGACTGAGGTCAATTCGACAGGTTGCGGTCAAGGAAAATACTTTTGAGTTATCCATCAGGCCAGCAATGCCGAGGAAAAGTTGCCCCCGGATTTTGTGCAAGAGACTGTGGATAAGGTGAGTAAAGCTTGCTACAGCCCTTGTAGATCAAGGTGTTGATGTTTTTGGTTGTTTTTTGTACAGAAGATGTGCGCTTGCTGGCAAGGTTGCCGCCGGGCATTCTGCCGCTCCGTGATACTGACTTTGCAAGGAGTAACCGATGACTTCCACTCTATTCATCACTGGCGCGACCTCAGGTTTCGGCGAAGCCTGTGCCCGTCGATTCGCCGAAGCAGGTTGGTCGCTGGTGTTGACTGGTCGCCGTCAGGAGCGCCTGGACGCGCTATGTGAAGAGCTTGCGAAAAAGACTGAAGTGCATGGCCTGGTCCTGGATGTACGGGACCGTGGGGCCATGGAGGAGGCGATTGCCAATTTGCCGCCATCGTTCGCCAAACTACGCGGGCTGATCAACAACGCAGGCCTGGCGCTGGGGGCCGAACCTGCTCCCAAGTGCGACCTGGACGACTGGGACACCATGGTCGACACCAATATCAAGGGCTTGATGTACAGCACCCGCTTGTTGCTGCCACGTTTGATCGCGCATGGCCGTGGCGCCACCATTTTGAACGTGGGGTCGGTGGCGGGCACTTATCCGTACCCTGGCAGCCATGTCTACGGCGGTACCAAGGCCTTTGTCGCTCAGTTTTCCTCGAGCCTGCGCTGTGACCTGCAAGGCACGGGCGTGCGCGTGAGCAACATTGAGCCGGGAATGTGCGAAAGCGAATTCTCATTGGTGCGTTTCGGCGGCGACCAGGCGCGCTATGACGCCACTTACGCTGGCATCGAAGCGATCCAGCCGCAGGATATTGCCGAGACTATCTTTTGGATTCTCAATCAGCCGGCGCACATCAACATCAACAGCATTGAGCTGATGCCGGTGCGTCAGACTTTGGCCGGGTTTGCAATCGACAGGTCGGGGAAGGCCTGAGGAAGGTATCGCGGGACGCGTCCCGCGATCGCATCAAATCTGCTGCTCAAGCCCCTGCAGGCAGGTGGCCAGATGATAAGGCGTGGTCGACGGCATATCGCTGCGGCTGACAGCACCATTGGCATCGCGGCACTCGTGCCAGCCACCGGCATGCAGGAAGTCGCGTTGTAGCGCTAGGAGCTGGGTGAGCACCTTGTCGGCACTGTTACAGCGCAGGGCCAAGGCCCGCAGGTACTCGGCTTGAGCCCAGATGCGCTGGGTGGCATCGCGGAGCTGGCCCTCGCTGCCGAGCATGGACAAGACCGCCGTACCTTTCACCCCGTATTGTTCGGCGTAGGCAAATGCGCGGTCG
Source organism: Pseudomonas sp. DG56-2 (assembly GCF_004803755.1). Classification (NCBI taxonomy): domain Bacteria; kingdom Pseudomonadati; phylum Pseudomonadota; class Gammaproteobacteria; order Pseudomonadales; family Pseudomonadaceae; genus Pseudomonas; species Pseudomonas sp. DG56-2. Next base: position 5,242,159 of record NZ_CP032311.1, on the reverse strand, counting down.
AGGGACGCGTGCAGCTCGCCACCACGCAATAGTGGCGAAGACTCGAGTAGATAGAACCATTCGAACTGGTGCCCTGGCTCGAACCAGTTGTCCACAGCGCCGCGAGGCTTTTCCAACATCACCCCATGATCAGGATCGACGAAGTGCGTTTGCATGGCAGCCGCCAGGTTTTGCAACGCGCTCTGCACCGCCGCATCGTCGCGCACGGCCAATGTGGCAAGAAACGCTTCGGCCAGGTGCATCAGTGGGTTCTGAAGCGGACCGCTATGCAGATCCGACCAGTCCTCATCAAGACTGGCTTCATACAGCCCATCATCACGGCCGAAACGCTCAGCGACGATGCTCAGGGCAGCATTGAGCGTGGACTCGACCAATTGTTCACGAACCTGTCCCCAGTAATGAGCGCAGGCAAAAATGATGAAGGCGTGGGTATAAAGGTCTTTGCGCCGATCCAGCGGTTTACCCTGGGCATCGATGCTGTAGAACCAGCCGCCATGCTCGGCATCGTGGAAGTGCCGTTGCAGCGAGCGAAACAGCGCGCCAGCACGCTCGCGGGCACCAGGCTGTTCGATCCGGCTGCTGAACAGGTACAGCTGGCGCGCACAGGCCATGGCCCGGTATCGCTGCACTGGCAGGGGCTGATGCTGGGGATCGAGGGCTTCGAAAGGCAGCGCCATTTCTGCATTCCAGCCCGGACCTTGCCAGAGCGGCACAATGCGCTGGGTAAAGTGCGTTTGCACCTGTTCAAACAGGGCAGGCAGTTCAGGCTGGGCAGTACGAAGGTCGGGCATGGAGAAGTGTCGTCGCGATCAGTGCGTTTGCGCGCATGTTAGCAGGAAACGGCCATCAGATTGGCGTGCCGAGCCCTTGCCAATGCTTGGCACCGACAAAGATGAAGCGCAACTGTTGGGTGATCTTGTCCTGGGCGCTCAGCGACTGTGCGCTGCCGTCGGCGGGCTCGTCGATCAGCTCTGGCAAGGTCGCAAACACGGTTTTCACCACCAGGTCGGCTATGACCGAAAGGGCGTCGTTATCCAGGTGTTGCCAGCGCGGCATGCGGGCAAGGTCAGTGGCCAGGTCCGAGCTGATGCCGTCGCGCAACGTGGCGATCGCCTGGCGCACAGGCTGTGAGCCGCCGTATTGCTCGCGCGCCAGGAATAGAAACTGTGCACGGTTAGCGGCCACCACATCGAGGAAGATCCGCACCGAGGCGTCGGTGATACCACCGAGTTCGATCTCATTGTGGCGCACCAGGCGGATGGTCTGGCGAAAGGTTTCGCCGACTTCGTTTACCAGGGCCAGGCCGAGCTGGTCCATGTCGGTAAAGTGGCGGTAGAAGCCTGTTGGCACGATACCCGCGCACTTGCTCACTTCACGCAGGCTGATACTGCCGAAACCCCGGCCACTTTCCATCAGTTGGCGGGCGGCATCCAGTAGGGCTTGGCGGGTCTGTAGTTTTTGTTCGGCGCGCGGCAGCATGGCGAGTATCGGCTGGCAGTGAAACAGCCCTGCACTCTAATAGCCTGCGCCAGGAAAACAAAGCCCGGTCAGTTGACCGGGCTGGGAGGGGAACCGTTGCAAGGCTGGTAACTCTTGTTTTCTGGCATGGGCGTTAGCTCACGCGTTGGTTTTTTTCGATCAGGCGATCAGAGCCACCTTCAGCAACACGCACGTTGCGCTCCAGCAGACGATCCGAGCCACCTTCGGCGACGCGGTTGTTGCGCTCCAGGAGACGATCCGAGCCACCTTCGGCGACGCGGTTATTGCGCTCCAGGAGACGATCCGAGCCACCTTCGGCGACGCGATTGTTGCGTTCCAACAGACGATCGGAACCGCCTTCGGCCAGGGTGTTCAGCGGTTGCGAGATGACCGTAGTACTGCTACGTGATTCAGCGGTCAGGCTTTGTTCGCTGGCTGGGATGGCGAAAGCATTGGCAGCCAGGATGGACAGGGAAAGGCTCAGCAGCAATTGGCGTTTCATTGTTCGGTGCTCCTAGGTGGGGCTGGAAAGTGAGTACGGAGCCAATGCTACGCCCGGGGGCGGCAGATAAAAGTTCATAAAGATAATGGTAACAATCAACCGAATTGATGTTTTGCAGCGATGGCTCTAGCACAGTCTTTACAGGGCTATCGAGAGAGTTCGCAGGTGCTGCTGGCGAGATTGATTGCGGCGTTCATTGATGAGTGACCGAGGGAAAAACCTGTTTTTTCGTCGTCAATTTAAACCCCTGGGGTTTTCATCAGTCCCATAGTTTAAGTGCCATCAAAACGCCCACCTTTTGTCTGGTGGTCGTCAGGAGAATCATGCAATGACGCGCCCCGTGAAAATCCTTACCTGGACCCTCGCCAGCTTGCTACTGGTCCTCGCACTTGTGGTGATCGTCATTGCCACATTCGACTGGAACCGGATCAAGCCGACCCTCAATGCCAAGGTCTCGGAGGCACTGCACAGGCCCTTCGCCATTAACGGCAACCTCGCTGTACGTTGGCAGCGCGAGCCTGAGGAGGGGGGGTGGCGAGCTTGGGTACCGTGGCCGCGCTTCATCGCGGACGACTTGACGTTGGGTAACCCGCAGTGGCTCAAGGAGCCGCAAATGGTTGGCCTCAAACGTGTCGAGTTTCGCTTGTCGCCCCTGCCGTTGCTGTTCCAGCGTATCGTGATTCCGCGTATCGATTTGAACCAACCCACAGCCAGCCTGAAACGCCTGGCAGATGGGCGCGCCAACTGGACCTTCGACTTCGGCCCCAAGGATGAGAATGCCGAACCGTCGCCGTGGGTGCTGGATATCGGCGCCATTGGTTTCGACAAGGGCCAGGTAAGCCTTGATGACCAAACGCTGAAAACGACCCTGGATGTGCAGATTGACCCGCTCGGCAAGCCCATACCTTTCAGCGATATCGTTGGTAAGGCCTCGGCGCAGAAAGCTGGCAATGCCCAGGACTATGCATTCGGTCTCAAGGCCAAGGGACGTTACAAGGGCCAGGCGCTTTCCGGCTCTGGCAAGATTGGCGGGCTGCTGGCGTTGCAGGACGCCAGTCAGCCGTTCCCTTTGCAGGCCGACATACAGATTGCCGATACCCGGGTAGCCCTTGCCGGTACCCTGACGGATCCGCGTAACCTCGGCGGGCTGGACCTGCGTCTGCGCCTTTCGGGTGCCAGCCTGGGTAATCTCTATCCGCTTACCGGTGTAACCCTGCCGGATTCGCCGCCTTATTCCACTGATGGGCATCTGACGGCCAAACTACATGAGCCTGGGGGGGCGCTGTTTCGCTATCAAGGCTTCAACGGCAAGATCGGTGACAGTGATATTCACGGCGACCTCACCTTCGCCTCCAGACAGCCACGGCCCAAACTCAGTGGCAACCTTGTTTCCAATCAATTGCTGTTCAAGGACCTTGCACCGCTGATCGGTGCAGACTCCAACGCTGAGCAAAAGGCGCGGGGCGGGGCCAGCAAACAACCTGCGGGCAAGGTGCTGCCGGTCGAGGAATTTCGTACCGAGCGTTGGCGGACCATGGATGCCGACGTGACCTTCAGCGGCAAACGGATCGTTCACAGCGAGGATTTGCCCTTCACTGATCTCTCCAGTCACTTTGTACTTGACGATGGCGTGCTGCGCCTGGAGCCGCTGCGCTTTGGTGTGGCAGGCGGCAAGCTCGATGCGCAGATACGTCTCGATGGACGTGCAGTTCCTTTGCAGGGGCGGGCCAAACTCAGTGCCAGAGGCTTCAAGCTCAAGCAGTTGTTCCCGACTTTCGAGCCGATGAAGACCAGCTTCGGCCAGCTCAATGGCGATGCGGACTTGAGCGGACGGGGCAACTCGGTGGCGAAGTTGCTGGCAACCTCAAATGGTGAGCTGAAGATGCTCATCAACGATGGTGCGATCAGCCGCGGCTTGATGGAAATTGCCGGGCTTAATGTTGGCAACTATGTGGTGGGGCAATTGTTCGGTGACAAGGAAGTGAAGATCAACTGCGCGGCAGCCGACTTCGGGATCAAGGACGGCTTGGCGACCACTCGGCTGTTCGTATTCGATACTGAGAACGCGATCATCTATATCGACGGAACGGCCAACTTTGCCAGTGAACAGCTGGATCTGAAAATCAATCCCGAGTCCAAGGGCTTGCGGCTGTTTTCATTGCGCTCGCCCCTGTATGTGCGCGGGCCTTTTGCCAAACCAAGCGCAGGTGTACAGGCGGTGCCGTTGGCCTTGCGCGGCGCGGGTATGGTAGCGCTGGGGCTGGCGGTCGGCCCGGCGGCGGGCTTGCTGGCGTTGGTGGCGCCGGGTGGCGATGTGCCCAATCAGTGCACGCCGTTGCTGGAGCAAATGAAGTCGGGCAAGGCACCGCGATCGGTCAAAGCGGGTTAAAAAGTCCAGGAGGTGTCGCCGATGGGGGAGGGCTTGCTCAGCGATGGAGCAAGCCCTGCTTGCTGGGAGCGGGTAAGGTTCAAAGCCCTTTGAGCAGGTCCGCCATGTCGTCGGCGTGTTCTTCTTCCTGCGCCAGGATGTCTTCGAAGATGCGTCGGGTCGTTGGGTCGGATTCCCCAATGTACTGGATGATTTCGCGGTAGCTGTCGATGGCGATCCGTTCGGCAATCAGGTCCTCGAGGACCATTTCCTTGAGATTGCTGCCGGCAACGTATTGGGCATGGGAGTTTTTACTCAAGTTGTCGGGGTTGAGGTCCGGCTCGCCGCCCAACTGCACGATGCGTTCAGCTAGCTTGTCGGCATGCTCGAGTTCCTGGGTGGCGTGTTCGAGAAACTCGTCAGCGGCTACGCTGGCCTTGATCCCGCTGGCCATGTAGTAGTGCCGTTTGTAGCGCAATGCGCAGACCCACTCGGTGGCCAGCGACTCATTGAGCAGGCGCAGGATTTTTTCTCGGTCGGCGCTGTAGCCTTCGGTCACGGCGCCTTGTTCGACATGCTGGCGCGCACGTTCGCGCAAGGTTTTCACATCGGTCAGTTCAACGGTGCTCATTGTCATCTCCAGGCTGAAAACGGATTGCTTCACGCTCTGTAGGCGCATTGCCTGCGCAAGGTTAGAGCAAGCAATGCGTTGAGAGTTTTATACCTTGGCTTTGGCCTTCTCGACGGCGTCGTCATCTTGCTGACGTTGTTCGCAGGTCTTGAAACCCTTGTCGTCGACATGCCCGGTGGCATCAAAGCGCACGTAGTAGGCCTGTTGCTTGCCTTCATGGTTGAGGATGTAGTTGTTGCAGGTGCCACCATGAGGCAGGTCGATCACCGTGGAAGGGCTGCCGCCAATGGCAATGACCCGTTGCATGGTCATGCCGTCCTGCACTTGTTTCACCAGGGGTGCGTCACGGTAGGTGACGTAGTCGACGGGATTTTCCGGACGGCTGCCGCACGCAGTCAGGGCTGTGGTGGCCAGAAGGATTGCCAGGGTCTGTTTGTACATGGTCATGCTCCTTGCTGAAGGTCTACAGGGTTGGAACCACAGCGAGCGTCTGGAGTTCGATTGCGATTGCCATTGAAGTGCCTGTAGTGTTGGGCGACTTTCCACGGAACGGGGATTGCAGTCATGGCCCAAGGGCTCGCCACGCGTTATCCACTGGTGCTGGTACCGGGCATGCTCGGCTTTGTTCGACTGCTGCTGTACCCCTACTGGTTCGGTATCGTTTCAGCGCTGCGCCGGGGCGGCGCCAAGGTCTTCGCTATTCAGGTATCACCGCTCAATTCCACCGAGGTGCGCGGTGAGCAGTTGCTGCAGATCATTGAAGACATTCGGCGCCGTACGGGGGCCGACAAGGTCAATTTGCTCGGCCACAGTCAGGGCGCACTTACCGCCCGCTATGCGGCGGCCAAACGACCGCAATGGGTGGCTTCGGTGACCTCCATTGCCGGCCCCAACCACGGCTCGGAGCTGGCTGACTATGTGTTGGAACATTACCCCGCCGACAGCGCCCGAGGGCGTTTGCTCAAGGCCTTGCTGCATGCACTCGGGATCCTGATGGGCTGGCTCGAAACCGGCTGGCGCGGCCCCCGGTTGCCCATCGATGTGCGCGCTTCGCACCATGCCCTGACCTGCGCTGGCGTTGCCGTGTTCAATCAGTCTTATCCACAGGGTTTGCCCAGCACGTGGGGCGCAGAGGGGGCGGCCGAAGTCAACGGCGTGCGTTATTACTCCTGGTCCGGGACGTTGCAGCCCGGTTTGACTGACAAGGGCTTGAACCGCCTGGATGGCAGCAACCGATTCTGTCGCTTGTTTGCGCGCACCTTCGTGCGCGAGTCCGGACAGTGCGATGGCATGGTCGGGCGCTACAGCTCGCACCTGGGCCAGGTGATCGGCGATGACTACCCGCTCGACCACCTGGATATCGTCAATCAGTCATTGGGCGCGGTAGGCAAGGGCGCCGATCCGCTAAGGCTGTTCACCGAGCATGCGGCGCGACTCAAGGCTGCCGGGTTGTAGCGGGAACCGGACGCACTGGGGTTTTCCAGCGTTCGGCAAGGATTACGCCGGCCAGGGTCATCAGGCCGCCGACCAGGTGATACAGCGCTAGCTGTTCATTCAATACCAAGGCCGCGATCACCGCCGTGATTGCCGGCAGCAGGTTGAAAAACAGCGTGGTGCGGCTTGGCCCCAGGCGGGTAACGGCTTGCATCCAGGCCAGTGGTGCAACCATCGAGGCGAGCACGCAGGCGTACAGCACCAACCCTATGTTGCCGGTGCCCAGACCGGTCTTTTCCGAGAACAGAAACAGCGGGAACAGCACAATGATCGCCACCAGTACCTGCAGGTACAGCAAGAGCAGTGGCGCAAGCCGTAGCTGCCATTTCTTCAGTAAGGTGCTGTATAGCGCATAGGCCAGCGTGGCGATCAGCATCAGCGCATCGCCGCTGTTAAGGCCATGTTGCAGGAGCAATCCCAGGTCGCCGCCTGACACCACGACCAACACGCCGATAAAAGACACCACCGCCCCGATCAAGGCGCCGAAGGTCAAGCGCAGGCCCAGACTGATGATGGCCATTGCCAGGGACATCAGCGGCATCAACGAGAGGATGATGCCCATGTTGGTCGCACTGGTTACGGCGGCGGCGAAATAGGCCAGGCTCTGGTACACCGCCATACCCAGCACGCCGAGAATGAAGATCTTGCCCAGGTTCGGGCGGATGTGCGCCCAGTTGCGCAGCATCGGCCTCAGCAGGAAGGGCGTGAACAACAGCCCGGCCAGCAGCCAGCGATAGAAACCGATTTCGGCGGGAAAAATGGCCCCGGCCGACATTTTGGTGATCACGGTGTTGCCGGCCCAGATCAGGATAGCCAACAGCGGAAACGCATAATTCATGTCGCAGAAACTCGTATGGGTACAGGACACTATTATCCATGTGTCTGTTCTGTTGCTTATACTTGTATCCAGACAACCGGCCCATTGATCCAGACAACATGTCGCGCAAATACGTCAATATCCCTACATTCACCGCCTTACCGGCACCGGTCTATTTCCGCTACGACGAGTTCGGCGCCGATACTCATGGCCCTGCGCATCGTCATGACTGGGGGCAACTCAATTACACCGCCCACGGCATCATGCACCTGGAAATAGACGGGCAGCGTTTTGTCTCGCCGCCGCACTATGCAGTCTGGGTGCCACCAGGCACTGAACACAGTTGCTACAACCCCCAGGCCATCGTCTACCGCTCGGTGTACCTGGATCGTGCGCTGTGTCAGGCATTGCCGGCGCAGCCGTGCACACTGGTCATCAGCGAGATCCTCAAGGCCATCCTCGGCGACTTTGCCCGGCGTGACGTCAATATTCCCGAGGATGACGCGGATCGGCGACTGGCTCAGGTGCTGGTCGATCAACTGCGCCAGGCACCCACCCAAACCTGCTTTCTGCCCTTCGCTCGCAGTGCCGGCCTGGATGGCATTCTCCAGGCGTTGCAGGCTGCTCCTGCGGACAACCGGCCATTGGCCGATTGGGCCGCCAGTGTCCATGTCAGTGAACGCACCTTGGCGCGTCAATTTTTGCGTGAGTTGGGCATCAGCTTTGGCGAGTGGCGTTTGCGTCTGCGCTTTCTTCGGGCGATCGACGCGCTGGAGCAGAACCTGCCGATCCAGCAGATTGCCTATGACCTGGGCTACAGCAGCCCCTCGGCGTTTATTGCCATGTTCCAGCGTCATGCCAACTGCACGCCAGAGCAATATCGACGTCAGGCTCGTACTGCCACTATGCCTGCCCGGTGAAGGCTGGCAGACTGCGCCTTTCCCTGCAGTTGCCCTTTGAGGTTGTATGACCTTTACCCCGCGCCAGATCAAAATGGCCAGTTGGATCATCGTTTTCGCCGGCCTGCTGCTGGTGCTTCCGCTCAAGTTGTTGCCCAGCCTGTTGGCGGGCCTGCTGGTGTTCGAGCTGGTCAATATGCTCACCCCCAAGTTGCAGCATTTGATTGCTGGAGAGCGTGCGCGCTGGTTGGCGGTGGCGTTGCTCGGCACCCTGGTGGTCAGCACCCTGTCGTTGCTGTTTGCCGGCGCGATCAGCTTTTTGCTGCACGAGGCCGAGAATCCTGGCGCATCGCTGGACAAGTTCATGCTGCTGGTGGATCAGGCTCGCGGACAGTTGCCGCCCTTCGTTGATGCCTACTTGCCCGCCAGCGCAGCGGAGTTCAAGGTGGCTATCGGTGTATGGCTCAAGACCCACCTGGGAGAGTTGCAACTGGTGGGCAAGGGCGCTGCGCATATGTTCGTCACCTTGTTGATCGGGATGATCCTTGGCGCAATTGTGGCGTTGCAGCGTCTGCCTGATATCTCCCGTCGTAAACCGCTGGCCGCGGCGCTGTTCAATCGCCTGGCGCTGCTGGTGCAGGCGTTTCGCAATATCGTTTTCGCGCAGATAAAGATTTCCCTGCTCAACACCTTTTTCACCGGGATCTTCCTGGCGGTGGTGTTGCCGATGTTCGATGTGCACCTGCCGCTGACCAAAACCCTGATTGTGCTGACGTTCCTACTGGGCTTGCTACCGGTGATCGGTAATCTGATCTCCAACACCTTGATCACTATCGTCGGTTTGTCGTTGTCGATCTGGGTGGCCATGGCGGCGCTGGGCTATCTGATTGTTATCCACAAGGTCGAGTATTTTCTCAACGCACGGATTGTCGGTGGGCAGATCAGCGCCAAGTCGTGGGAACTGCTCTTGGCGATGCTGGTATGTGAGGCGGCGTTCGGGTTGCCGGGAGTGGTGGCGGGGCCGATCTACTATGCCTACCTCAAGAGTGAGCTGAGGCAGGCTGAGCTGGTGTAAGGCGTTGCTCACGGGGCAAGCCCGCTCCTGCCGGGAGAGTCCGGTGGAGTGGGCTTGTACGAAAAACCATCAGCCGTAGCGTTTACGCGCCTCAATTGCCAGACCGCTGCCGATGCTGCCAAAGATATTGCCTTCAACATGGCGTGCATTGGGCAGCATGGCCGCCACACTCTGGCGCAACGCCGGAATGCCGCTGGAGCCGCCAGTAAAGAACACCGTATCCACTTGGGCGACACCAACGCCAGCCTTGCTCAGCAGCTCGCTGACACTGCCGCGAACCCGCTCGAGCAGGTTATCGATAGAGGCCTCGAACAGTGCGCGGGACAGGTCCACGCTCAGTCCGGCCTCGACGCGCTTGAGGTCTACCAGGCGGCTGTCGGTATGGGTCAGCTCGATCTTGGTTTCTTCCACTTCCATGGCCAGCCAGTGGCCGGCACGCTGTTCGATCAGTTTGAACAGGCGGTCGATACCATTGGTGTCTTCGATGTCATAGCGCATGCTGCCCAGCGCCAGCTGGGATTTTTGCGAATAGACCGAGTTGATCGTGTGCCAGGTGGCCAGGTTCATGTGGTGACTGGTGGGCATGAACGCGCCGCTTTTCATCCGGCTGCCGTAGCCGAACAGCGGCATCACGCCTTGCAGGCTCAGTTGCTTATCGAAGTCGGTACCGCCGATGTGTACGCCGCCCGTGGCTAGAATGTCACTTTGACGGTCATCGATCATATGGCGCTCAGGGGCCAGGCGTACCAGAGAGAAATCCGAGGTACCACCGCCGATGTCGACGATCAATACCAGCTCTTCACCCTGAATGCTCGACTCATAGTCGAACGCTGCGGCAATCGGTTCATATTGGAATGACACTTCTTTGAAGCCGATTTTCTTCGCAACTTCCGCGAGGGTATCTTCGGCTTCTTGGTCGGCAGCCTGGTCGTCATCGACAAAATGTACCGGGCGGCCAAGCACGACTTCATCGAAAGTTCGGCCAGCGTTGGCTTCGGCGCGCTTCTTCAGTTCGCCGATGAACATGCCCAGCAGGTCCTTGAACGGCAGTGCGGTGCCAAGCACGCTGGTGTCGTGCTTGATCAGCTTGGAGCCCAGCAGGCTCTTGAGCGAGCGCATCAGACGGCCTTCATAACCTTCGAGGTATTCGTGCAGGGCAAGCCGGCCGTAGGCCGGGCGGCGCTCCTCGATATTGAAGAACACTACCGACGGCAGGGTGATCTTGCCGTCTTCCAGGGCGATCAACGATTCCTCGCCAGGGCGATGCCAGCCGACGGTGGAATTGGAGGTGCCAAAGTCGATGCCGCAGGCACGGGCCGGGGATGCGTCACTCATGGGTTGTACTTCCGGGGGAAAAACGGCCGCGCAGTTTATGCCAGTGGCCAGCAGAATCAAGACCGATTATCTGCTTTACAGCAAACCCAAGGGTGCCTTGAAAGGCTATGCTTGACCCCAATCTTCAGAAGCATTGAACAACTGATGGTGATTCCTTAGATGGACTTCAAAGACTATTACAAAATACTTGGCGTAGAGCCCACTGCGGATGACAAGGCGATCAAGACCGCCTACCGCAAGCTTGCGCGCAAGTATCACCCCGACGTCAGCAAAGAACGCGACGCCGAAGAAAAATTCAAGGAAGCCAACGAGGCCTATGAGGCCTTGAGCAACCCGGAAAAACGCGCCGAGTACGACGAGCTGCGCAAGTACGGTCAGCATGGCCGTCCGTTTCAGGGGCCGCCGGGCTGGGAAAACCGCAGTTCGGGCGGATTCGAAGGGGGCGACTTTTCCGACTTCTTCAGCTCGATCTTCGGTGCACGTGGCGGCAACGGCAATCCTTTTGGCCGCGGCCAGCAACGTAGCGCCGGTCGGCGAGGGCAAGACGTGGAAATGGAACTGGCGATTTTCCTTGAGGAAACCCTGTCCGGCGAATCCAAGCAAATCAGCTTCCAGGTTCCGCAGTACAACGCCCATGGCCAGCGTACCGGTTTCACCACCAAGACCCTGAACGTGAAAATTCCGGCCGGTGTAACCGACGGCGAGAAAATTCGCCTCAAGGGCCAGGGTGCTTCGGGTATTGGCGGCGGCGCCAACGGCGACCTGTTCCTGACCGTTCGCATGGCACCGCACCCGCTGTTCGATGTCGAAGGTCATGACCTGATCATCACCGTGCCTCTGGCACCCTGGGAAGCCGCGCTTGGCACCAAGGTGGCGGTACCGACGCTGACCGGCAAGATCAACCTGACCATTCGTCCGGACAGTCAGAGCGGCCAACGCCTGCGCGTCAAGGGCATGGGCCTGGCGAACAAGCAGGGCGAGCGTGGTGATCTCTACGCGCAGTTGAAAGTGGTAATGCCTAGCCAGAGCGACGACGCAACCCGCGAGTTGTGGAGCAAGTTGGCGCAAAAGGCAGCGTTCAATCCGAGGACTCAATGGAGTAACTGATCATGCGCAGTACCCTGGTCGTTCAACTGGACATGCAGACCCTTTGTCGGGAAGCCGATCTACCGGCGGCCTATGTGATCGAAATCGTCGAACACGGCATTGTTGAACCTTCCGGGCGAACGCCGGAAGAGTGGTTGTTTGACGATCAGGCCGCGGTGTTGGCCAAACGCGCGGCGAAACTGCAGCGCGAGCTTGAGCTTGAGTGGGAAGGGGTGGCCCTGGCCCTGGAGTTGCTGGAAGAGGTTCAGCAACTGCGCAGTGAGAACAGCATGCTCAAACAGCGCCTGGGCAGGTTTGTACAAGACTGAAAGGCGATCTCACCATTGGGTGGGGGCGGATTTGCCCCGTGATTCCTTAGAGTAATTTGTAATACAGGGCTGTGGGCCGATAGGTGCCGTCTGGGCTGCAGGCGTACTGGGGAATTTCCCCGGCTTTGGTATAGCCAAGCGACTGATAGAAGGCCTCGGCCCCCGAGCCAGCCTCGGTATCGAGGTACAGCAAGCCGCGCTGCTTCTGCCGTGCCGAGGCTTCCAGCGCCTGCATCAACTGCTGCCCCAACCCCCGGCGCCGGGCCGAGTTATGCACCAGTAACTTTTGCACCTCGGCGCGGTTCAGGCCGTTGAGCTTCTGGCACAACCCCAACTGCACACTGCCCAATACTTCCTGGTTGTTGCTGACAACCCAAAGCAGAAGCTCACCGCTGATCATGCGCTGTTTGACTTCATCGAGGTAGCTGTTGGCCTGCTGCGCATCAATGTGTTCCAGAAAGCCTACCGAAGCGCCGTGGCGTACGGCATCAAGCAACAACGTCACCAAACCGTCGCGGTAGTGAGTAAAGCTTTCATGGGTGACACGATTGAGGTGCGCTGCATTCATAAAGCTTCACTCCAATGCGCGTGGGGAGGCGCCGGGGTTGAGGATCAACTGCATAAAGGTCAGGTCGAGCCAGCGCCCGAACTTGACGCCCACCTGTGGCATTTGCCCGTTCAGGGTAAAACCCAGGCGCTCGTGCACACGGATCGAGGCCGCGTTACCGCTCTCGATGGCAGCGACCATCACATGCTTGTCGCACGCTCGGGCGCGCTCGATCAGTGCCACCATCAGCTTGGGGCCCAGGCCGTTGCCGCGTTGATCGTTGCGGATATAAACCGAGTGTTCGACCGTATGGCGAAAGCCTTCAAAGGGTCGCCAGTCACCGAATGAAGCATAGCCGAGCACTTCATCACTGATGCTGTCCGCCGCCACCAGAATCGGGAAGTGCTGGGCCCGGCGGGCATTGAACCAGGCCTGGCGATTGGCTAGATCAACGGGTTGTTCATTCCAGATCGCCGTGGTGTTGAGCACGGCGTCGTTGTAGATGTCGCGAATGCCCGGCAGATCGGCAGTTCCGGCGTCACGAATCAGATAAGTCATGGCAGCTTCTCGGACGTTTGCAAAATAGTGTTCAGGTTAAATGGTTACCAGGCCGCGTACACCTTCGGCCGCCATGTTTTCGCCGCGTCCGGCCTGAACAATTTCGCCCCGGGACATCACCAGGTACTGGTCAGCCAGCTCGGCGGCAAAGTCGTAGAACTGCTCGACCAGCAGGATGGCCATGTCCCCTCGGGCGGCCAGCTTACTGATAACCGCACCGATCTCCTTGATGACCGAGGGTTGGATACCTTCTGTAGGCTCATCGAGGATCAGTAAACGGGGCTTGCTGGCCAGGGCGCGGCCGATTGCCAGTTGCTGTTGCTGGCCACCCGATAAGTCCCCACCACGGCGGTGCTTCATTTGCAGCAGGACGGGGAACAGCTCATAGATGAATGGCGGGACGCTTTTGGCCTGACTGGCGCCGAAGCGCGACAGCCCCATCAGCAGGTTTTCTTCAACGCTCAAACGCGGAAAAATCTCCCGGCCCTGAGGTACATAGGCAATCCCGGCCTGCACGCGCTGGTGTGGCTTGAGTGCGGTGATGGTCTTGCCTTCCCAGTGCACGCTGCCTTCGCGGGTGGGCAGCAGGCCCATCAGGCAGCGCAGCAACGTGGTCTTGCCAACACCGTTGCGACCCAGCAGGCAGGTGACCTCACCCACCTTGGCCTCGAACGACAGGCCGCGAAGAATATGGCTGCCACCGTAATATTGGTGCAGAGAGTCAATTTTCAGCATGTAGTTGTCCTTGCCCCGCGATAGGGTCAAATCAGCGCCCCAGATAAACCTCGATCACCCGATCATCTGCCTGCACCTGCTCAAGCGAGCCTTCGGCCAGCACGCTGCCTTGATGCAGCACCGTGACATGGTCGGCAATGCTGCCGACAAAGCCCATGTCGTGTTCCACCACCATCAGCGAATGCTTGCCCGCCAGGCCCTTGAACAGTTCGGCGGTAAACTCGGTTTCGGCGTCGGTCATGCCCGCCACTGGCTCGTCGAGCAGCAGCAGTTGCGGGTCCTGCATCAACAGCATGCCGATTTCCAGAAATTGCTTTTGGCCATGCGAGAGCAAGCCGGCCGGGCGCTGAGCTGAGGTGTGCAGGCGAATGGTGTGCAGGACTTCGTCGATACGGTCCTTCTGCTCGCCGTTCAAGCGTGCGAGCAGGCTCGCCATTACCGACTTGTCAGCCTTCTGCGCCAGCTCCAGGTTCTCGAACACACTCAAGGCTTCGAACACCGTGGGCTTCTGGAACTTGCGGCCAATACCGGCCTTGGCGATCTGCACTTCGCTCATGCGGGTCAGATCCAGGGTTTCGCCAAACCAGGCCATGCCTGTTGTTGGCCGGGTCTTGCCGGTAATCACATCCATCAGCGTGGTTTTACCGGCGCCGTTGGGGCCAATGATGCAGCGCAACTCACCGACGCCGATGTACAGATTCAGGGCGTTGAGTGCCTTGAAACCGTCGAAGCTGACACTGATGTCCTCAAGGGTCAGGACGGTGCCGTGCCGTGTATCCAGACCTTCGCCTCGCGCTTGCCCAAGACCGATGGCCTCGCGCCCGCTACCTGCACCAAGGACCGGTTCGAGCATGAATTCCAGATGGACTGGCGGCAGGGGTATCGCTCTCATTGTTCACCTCGTTTCTTCAACAGCCCGACCACCCCTTTGGGCAGGTACAGGGTGACCAGAATGAACAGCGCCCCCAGGCAGAACAGCCAGTACTCGGGGAACGCCACGGTGAACCAGCTCTTCATGCCGTTGACCAGACCTGCGCCCAGCAGCGGGCCGATCAGGGTGCCGCGACCGCCCAGGGCCACCCACACCGCAGCCTCGATGGAGTTGGTCGGCGACATCTCGCTGGGGTTGATAATGCCTACCTGCGGCACATACAGCGCCCCAGCCAAGCCACAGAGCACGGCGCTGAGTACCCAGACAAACAGCTTGAATCCCCGTGGATCGTAGCCACAGAACATCAAGCGGTTTTCGGCATCGCGTAGCGCGGTCAGCACCCGGCCGAACTTGCTTCGCGCCAGGCGCCAGCCCAGGTAAAGGCTCAGTACCAGTAATGCGACAGTCAGCAGGAACAGCACCGCGCGGGTGCTTTGCGCGGTGATCTGAAAACCGAGAATACTGCGAAAGTTGGTGAAGCCATTGTTGCCACCGAAGCCGGTTTCGTTGCGAAAGAACAGCAACATGCCGGCGAACGTCAGGGCCTGGGTCATGATCGAGAAGTACACCCCCTTGATGCGCGAGCGGAAGGCGAAGAAGCCAAACACCAACGCCAGCAAACCAGGCGCCAGCACCACCAGGCACAAGGCCCAGGCAAAGTGCTGGGTGCCCGCCCAATACCAGGGCAGTTCGGTCCAGGACAAGAAGGTCATGAATGCTGGCAAGCCATCACCCGCGGCTTCGCGCATCAGGTACATGCCCATCGCATAGCCGCCAAGGGCAAAGAACAGGCCGTGGCCCAGTGAAAGCATGCCGGCATAGCCCCATACCAGATCAAGTGCCAGGGCAACAATGGCGTAGCAGAGGATCTTGCCGACCAGCGTCAGGGTGTAGGCCGACACCTGCAGGCTGTGCCCCTCGGGCAGCAACGACAGCAACGGCAAGGCCAGCAATACCGACAGGACCATAGCGCCAACCGCCAGGGTCCAACGCGCGCCGGCCTTCTGGCTGGCGATAACAAGCAGAGGCTGGTTCATCAGTCGATTACCCGTCCCTTGAGTGCGAAGAGACCTTGCGGGCGTTTCTGGATGAACAGAATGATCAGCGCAAGGATGAGGATCTTGCCGAGCACAGCACCGATCTGCGGCTCCAGCAGTTTGTTGGCGATTCCCAGGCCGAATGCCGCCCAGAGGCTGCCTGCCAGTTGGCCGACGCCCCCAAGTACCACCACCAGGAAAGAGTCGATGATGTAGCTCTGGCCGAGGTCCGGGCCGACGTTGCCAACCTGGCTCAGGGCAACCCCCCCAAGCCCGGCAATGCCGGATCCCAGGCCAAACGCGAGCATGTCCACGCGCCCGGTGGGTACGCCGCAGCAGGCCGCCATGTTGCGGTTCTGGGTGACGGCGCGCACGTTCAGGCCCAGGCGCGTGCGGTTGAGCAGCAGCCAGGTCAGCAACACCACGAACAGGGCGAAGCCGATGATCACCAAGCGGCTGTAGGGCAGGACAAGATTGGGCAGCACCTGAATTCCGCCAGAGAGCCAGCCAGGATTGGCCACTTCGACGTTTTGCGCGCCGAACAACAGGCGTATGGCCTGGATCAGGATCAGGCTGATACCCCAGGTAGCCAACAGGGTTTCCAAAGGTCGCCCATATAGATGGCGGATCACCGTGCGTTCCAGCAACATGCCCACGCCGGCACTGACGCAGAAGGCCACGGGCAAGGCGATCAGCGGGTAGAACTCGATGGCGCTCGGCGCGTAGCGTTGCAGCACAACCTGCACCACGTAGGTGGCATAGGCACCAAGCATCAGCATTTCACCGTGGGCCATGTTGATCACCCCGAGCAGGCCGAAGGTGATCGCCAGCCCCAAGGCAGCCAGCAGCAGAATCGAGCCCAGTGACAGGCCACTGAAAGCCTGGCCGAGCAACTCGCCAATCAACAACTTGCGCTTGACCTGGGCCAGGCTGGTTTCGGCAGCGGTGCGCACCTTGCTGTCGCTTTCTACGCCCGCTTCGAGCAAGGCTTCAAGCCGTGTACGGGCCATGGGGTCGCCGGTTTCACCGAGCAGGCGCACGGCCGCAAGGCGAACGGCAGGGTCGGCGGCAACCAGTTGCAGATTGGCCAGCGCCAGCCCGAGGGCGGCATGTACGGCGGCGTCTGCTTCGCTGGCGAAACGCCGGTCGAGGAACGCTACCTGTGCGGGTTGCGCACTTTTCTGCAACTGCTGGGCGGCAGCCAGGCGTACCTGGGCGTCATTGCTGAGCAGTTGGTGGCTGGCCAGGGCGTTATCCACAAGCCCGCGCAGTCGGTTGTTAAGGCGCAGCTTGCGCGTGTCGGTGGCGCTCAGGCGGCCTTGCTGCAGTTGAGTGAGCAGTTCAAGCCGGGCAGGGTCCGGTTGCGCTGCCCAGTCCTGAAGCAAGCGAGCCTGCTCGTTGGCTTTGGCAGCAACGAAATAGTCGGCATCGCTGGCCTGGGCGCTGAAGGGCAGCAGCAAGAGACCGAAGAAAAGGCACCAGAGAGCCTTGGGCATGACAATGTCCTTGTGGTGTGGGTGGGGGGCGCTATCGCGGGGCAAGCCCGCTGCCACAGGCGTTCGCGGTGGCAGCGGGTGTGCTCAGCGATTGGCTCAGTTACCCTTCACCGCATAGTCCGGTCGCTTGTCATTGCCGGGAATGAACGGGCTCCAGGGTTGCGCACGCAGCGGCTGCTCGGTTTCCCAGACCACATTGAACTGACCGTCGTCCTGGATTTCGCCGATCATCACCGGTTTGTGCAGGTGGTGGTTGGTCTTGTCCATGGTCAGGGTGTAGCCCGACGGGGCCTTGAAGCTTTGCCCGGCCAGGGCTTCGCGGACCTTGTCGACGTCAGTGGACTTGGCCTTTTCCACCGCTTGGGCCCACATGTGGATGCCGACGTAAGTGGCTTCCATTGGGTCGTTGGTTACCGCTTTGTCGGCGCCCGGCAGATTCTTGGCCTTGGCGTAGGCCTTCCAGTCACTGACGAATTGGCTGTTGACCGGGTTTTCCACTGACTCGAAGTAGTTCCACGCGGCCAGATGCCCGACCAACGGTTTGGTATCGATGCCGCGCAACTCTTCCTCACCTACCGAGAAGGCCACCACTGGCACGTCGGTGGCTTTCAGGCCCTGGTTGGCCAACTCTTTGTAGAACGGCACGTTGGAGTCGCCGTTGACCGTGGAAATCACTGCGGTCTTGCCGCCTGCAGAGAATTTTTTGATATTGGCAACAATGGTCTGGTAATCGCTGTGGCCGAAGGGGGTGTAGACCTCTTCGATGTCCTTGTCTGCTACGCCTTTGCTGTGCAGGAAGGCGCGCAGGATTTTGTTGGTGGTGCGCGGGTAGACATAGTCGGTGCCGAGCAGGAAGTAGCGCTTGGCCGCGCCGCCGTCTTCGCTCATCAGGTATTCCACTGCCGGGATCGCCTGCTGATTAGGCGCAGCACCGGTGTAGAACACGTTGGGCGACATTTCTTCACCCTCGTACTGCACGGGGTAGAACAGCAGGCCGTTGAGCTCCTCGAACACCGGCAGTACCGATTTGCGCGACACCGAGGTCCAGCAACCGAAGACCACCGCGACCTTGTCCTGAGTCAGCAACTGGCGGCCTTTCTCGGCAAACAGCGGCCAGTTCGACGCCGGATCGACCACCACCGCCTCGAGCATCTTGCCGTTGACGCCACCCTTGGCGTTGATCTGCTCGATGGTCATCAAGGCCATGTCCTTGAGTGAAGTCTCGGAGATCGCCATGGTCCCGGACAGCGAATGCAGGATGCCGACCTTGATGGTCTCGGCGGCCTGGATACTCCAGCTCAACCCCATCGCTGCGATGGACGCGCTGAGGGTGAATGCCTTGATCAGACTGCGACGCTTCATAGTGCTCTCTCCGATGAGTTCGAATGTGCGGTAAGGCAGATGGCGACTTCGAGAGAGAGCTTTAGCAAGGGCTGTGCCGGAACCTGCAAGGGCTCTGGCACGGGCATCAGGAGATGGAAAGGCGAAAATCTGCACCGGCCTGGGGCTTTATCCGACAGGCGGTGCAGCCGATTGCGCCGCGTTGGTGCGCAATTGGCTTGAGGATCAGTTCTGCTGGGATTCCAGCTGCTGACGACTACGTCGCACGAACTGATAGGTCACTGCCAACAGTAGGAACCATAGCGGCGTGACGATCAACGCCTGACGGGTGTCGTTTTCAAGGCTCAACAACACCAGGATGAACGCGAAGAACACCAGGCACACGACGGACATGAAACGCCCGCCAGGCATCTTGTACTTCGAGGCCAGGTGCAGCGCCATGCGATTCTTGCGGTAGCTCAGGTACGACAACAGGATCAGGGTCCAGACGAACATGAACAGAATCGCGGACACCGTGGTCACCAGGGTGAAGGCTTCGATCAAGTCGGGAATCACGTACATCAGCGCCGCACCCAGGAGCAGGCAGGTGCAGGAGAAGTACAGGCCGTTGGCCGGCACCTTGCGGCTGGAGAGGTGTTCGAAGCTACGTGGTGCGTCGCCTTGTTGAGCCAGGCCAAAGAGCATACGGCTGGTTGAGAACACACCGCTGTTGGCCGATGAAGCCGCTGAGGTCAGAACCACAAAGTTGATGACGCTCGCCGCCGCCGGCAGACCCGCGAGAACGAACAACTCTACGAACGGGCTCTTGCCCGGCACCACATCGCGCCACGGGGTAACGACCATGATGGTGATCAGCGCGAGCACGTAGAAAATAATGATTCGCACGGGAATCGAGTTGATCGCGCGCGGTAGCGTGCGCTCCGGGTTCTTCGCTTCGGCGGCAGTGGTGCCTACCAGTTCGATACCGACGAAGGCGAACACGGCAATCTGGAAGCCGGCGAAGAAACCCATCAGGCCATGGGGAAACATGCCACCATCGTTCCACAGGTTGGCCAGATCGGCGGTGCGACCGGCGGGCGACTCGAAGCCCACCAGCACCATGTACAGACCGGTGCCGACCAGGGCCAGGATGGCGACGATCTTGATCATGGCGAACCAGAACTCGATTTCACCGAACATCTTCACCGTGATCAGGTTCAGCGACAGCAGCAGGCCGACACAGGCCAACGCTGGCGCCCACTGGGGAATATCGGGAAACCAGAACTGCGAGTAGGCGGAGATGGCAATGACGTCGGCAATACCGGTAATGATCCAGCAGAACCAGTAGGTCCAGCCGGTGAAGTAGCCCGCCCAGGGACCGAGCAGGTCGGCGGAGAAGTCGATGAACGACTTGTATTCCAGATTCGATAGCAGCAGTTCGCCCATGGCGCGCATGACGAAGAACAGCATGAAGCCGATGATCATGTACACGAAGATGATGGACGGGCCAGCCAGACTGATGGTTTTGCCTGAGCCCATGAACAGGCCGGTGCCGATAGCGCCGCCGATGGCGATTAGTTGGATATGACGGTTGGAGAGACTGCGTTCGAGGTGTTCGTGTGCATCAGGCGAGGGGTGTTGCGGGGACAGATTCGCGGTCATAGGCTAGGCATTCCGTTCAGTGCAATTTCTTGTGCGCGTTAGGCTAACACGCGCCTTCCTGGCGCGACCGCGACAATATGCCTCAAGACCAAAGCGCGGTTGACGCCGGTCAACGCTTGCGCATCATGGCGATGAAAAACAGACCGCCGGTAGCTGCGGTGGCAATGCCGATGGGAAGGTCCTCGGGCGAGATCAGCGTGCGCGCGGCGACATCGACCCAGATCAGGAACAGGCTGCCGAGCAACAGACACACCGGTAGCAGGCGCGTGTGTTCGGCACCGACCAGGCGCCGGGCAATATGCGGGATCATCAGGCCGACAAAGCCGATGGAACCGCTGATCGCCACCAGTACACCGGTCAACAGCGAGCAGATCAGAAACGCTGCCAGACGGACCGATCGGGCATTCAAACCGAGGGTCACCGCTGTCTGTTCGCCGGCCATCAGTGCATTGAGCGCCCGGGCCATGCCCAGCAACAGGGTGAGGCCGAGCAATACGCTGATCGCCGGTATCGGCAGCAGCTCCCAGCGAGCCAGGCCCAGGCCGCCGAGCATCCAGAACATGACCGCGGAGCTGGCGCGGTGGTCGCCGAGAAACAGCAGCAGGTTGGCGATAGCCATCATCACGAACGCGACCGCCACGCCGCACAGCAGCAGGCGGTCGCTGTCGAGCCGGCCGCCGCGGCTGGCTATCGCCAGCACCAGCAGCATGCTGCAGAGGGCGCCGATGAACGCTGCAAGTGGCAGCGTCAGCATACCCAGCACTTCACCGATGTGCAGTACCACCAGTACCGCACCGAGGGTGGCGCCGGACGTGACGCCGAGCAGATGCGGATCGGCCAATGGGTTGCGAGTCACCGCTTGTAATACGGCGCCGATCATGGCCAACCCACCGCCGACCAGCGCGGCGAGGAGCATGCGTGGTACGCGAATGAGCCAGACAATATGCTCCTGACCTGTGCTCCAGGCAGGTACTTCGGGGGCGATACCAAAGACCTTGAATGCCAGTACGCGCCACACCACCTCGACGGGCACCGGCGCTGCGCCAAAGCCCAGGGATACCACGCAGGACACCAGCAGCAGGCCAACCAGGGCGAGCAACAGCAACCGATAGCGATTCATGCGCCGTGCAGGCCTGCGGCAATGGCTTCGATGGCCTCGACGTTTTCCAGGCTGGGCGTGGCCGCCACATAGGGAATGACCACGAAGCGCTTGTCGCGGATCGCCTGCACCGACTGTAATGCCGGGTGCTGCTCGAGGAAGGTCTGCTTCTGTGCAGCACTGATTTCGCCGTAGTCGACGATGACGATCACTTCGGGGTTGCGCTCGACCACGCTCTCCCAGTTCACCCGCGTCCAGCTGGCTTCGATATCGTCGAGCACGTTGTGACCACCGGCAGCCTCGATCAGTGCCTGGGGCATACCCAGGCGCCCGGAGGTCATGGCCCGGTCTTCGCCACTGTCATACAGAAACACGCGCGGGCGCTGTGCGGGCAAGCGCTGTTGCACCACGGCGATGCGTTGCTGCATCTGCTCGATCAACTGCTCGGCTCGCGCCTGCACATCGAAGATTCTGCCCAGGTTGCGCAAGTCGGTGTAGGTGTCGTCGAGGCTGGCTGGCGGGCGCTTCATGACAAAGGCACAGGACTCCGTCAGTTCGTACACCGCAATGTCCAGGGGCGCCAGGGTCTGTGGGGTGAGGTCGCCACCGACACGCATACCGTAGTCCCAGCCGGCGAAGAGAAAATCGACATTGGCGTTGAGCAGGGTCTCCACCGAAGGATACTTGCTGGCCAGCTCCGGCAATCCATCGAGCTCTTTGCGCAGTTCAGGGGTGACGGCTTTCCAGCCACTGACACCGCTGTAACCGACCATGCGTTGGCGCAGGCCGAGGGCGAGCATCATCTGCGTCATATTGATGTCATGGCTCAAGGCATGCTCAGGGGCCTTGTTGAAGGTGACCTGGCGATTGCAGCTCTGCACGGTCAACGGGTACTGGGTGGCCTGGGCGAAAACGCGGGTACTGGCCAGCAGGCCCAACAGCAGGAGCAGGGTGATTCGAATCATCGCTGGGTTATCCAGGTAAGGCGTGGGTGGTCGGCGAGAGGGTGGCGGTCGATCAGGGCCTGTACACCAAAGACCTCGTGCAGTAGTTCGGTTGTGAGCACTTCGCTTGGCGTGCCGCTGGCAACGATTCGGCCGTGGTCGAGCACATACAGACGGTCACAGAAAGCCGCGGCCAGGTTCAGGTCGTGAATACTCGCCAGGGTACCGATGCGCAGGCGGCGCACTTGCTGCAAAAGCTCCAACTGATAACGAGGGTCCAGATGGTTGGTTGGCTCATCGAGAATCAATAGCTGTGGCTGCTGAACCAACGCCCGGGCCAGAATCACGCGCTGCTTTTCGCCGCCCGACAGGCTGGCAAAACTGTGGTCGTCAAAACCTTCCAGGCCGACGGCGTGCAACGCCGTTTTCACCAACTGGCGATCTTCGTCGTTGTCGCCATCGAACAGGCCTTTGTGCGGCGTACGTCCCATGGCAACCACTTCTTCGACGTTCAGGCCGAAGGCATCGGGAAATTCCTGCAGTACCACGGCGATGCGCTGGGCACACCATCGCGGCGACTGTCGCCACAGATCGTGCTCATCGAGCCTTACCTGGCCGCGCTCGGGTTTATTGAAGCGGTAGGCACAGCGCAACAGGCTGGTCTTGCCACTGCCGTTGGGGCCGATCAGACCGACGAACTCACCGGCGTTGACCCGCAGGTTGACCTCGCGAAGCTGGAACTGATGATGGCAATGGCCGTGGCCCAACGGCGACCAGTGCAGGTCGCTGATGCTCAGGGTACTCATGACAATCCTGTCGTAAACGGGCGCACATGTTAGCAGCTAACAGCTCGGGTCCGGTGTTATGCCATCCGGACCACAGGCTGGCGCCCACTCAAGACACTGCCCCACAGACGCTGCGCATTAACGGTTTCAGTGGGCAGTTGCTTGCACGCTTCGCACCAGCCACATCCGATCGAGCAACCACACCAGCAGCATCGATCCTCCAACCAATGGGAACACCGCACCCAGTATCAGCATGATCACGGTGGCGGTCTTCCAGCGTGGCAGGTCATGACGCAAGGGTGGCACCCCAAGGCCAGCCTCGGGGCGCCGTTTCCACCACATCACCAGGCCGCTGACGGAGCCGAGCAGGATCATCAGGCACACCAGCAGTATGATGATCTGATTGAGCGGGCCGAACATTTTCCCCTCATGCAACATCACTCCGAGTTCCGTGGCGCGGGCAACGTTGTTGTAGTCCTGCCAGCGCACATCTACCAACACCTTGCCGGTGTACTGGTCGACATGCAGGGTGGCATCGTTGCGGGGATCGTCGGCAAATACGGCAATGGTGTACACGCCGTCGGCGCTGGTGGGCAAGGTGATGCTGTAGCCTGGTTCGACAGCGCGTGTGCTGGCCAGGTTCTGGATTTGCTCCAGGCTGACTTGCGGTGCAGCAGGCGCACTCATCGCCATGGCGTGACCGGCATGCTCGGCATGCGCGCCGGACTGCGGCATGGGCGTGTTTTCAACAGCCCACGGCACTGTCTGGCGCGTGGCGCTGTTGAGCTCACGGGCCTGCTGGTCGGATTTCGGTACATCGTTCCACATTGCCGCGGGGAAGGTGTTCCACACATCGGCATACTTGGCGCCCCAAAAGCCGGTCCAGGTCATGCCGCTGAGCAGCATCAACAGCAACAGGGCCGAGCCCCAGAAGCCGGTGACGGCATGCAGGTCGCGCCATAGCAGGCGCCCGCGGGCATTCAGGCGTGGCCAAAGCACGCCGCCGGTGCGCTTGCCGCGCGGCCACCAGAGGTACAAGCCGGAGACCACCAGCACGATGCCCCAGCCTGCGGCCAGCTCCACCACGCGATCGCCGATGGTGCCGACCATCAACTCGCCATGCAGGGACCGCGCAACCGCCTGCAGGTTGTTCTTGGCATCTTGCTCGCCGAGCAATTGGCCGTCGTAGGGATTGATGAAGACATTCAGTTCGCGCCCGCCGTCCTTGACCACGAACTGCGCGCTACGGTCGGCAGCAATGGCCGGCAGATACTGGCTTACCTGGCCTTTGGGGTAAGCCTGTTGCACGTGCTGCAGCAAGCTGTCGGCGCTTTGTCTGTGGTGCCCGGTCTCGACCACCATCAGGTTGCGATAGAGCAGCGGGTCAAGTTGTGGCTTGAACAGGTAGATGATTCCGGTGATCGCCAGCAGGATCATGATCGGGGCGACGAAAAGTCCTGCATAAAAGTGCCAACGCCAGGCCAGGTTGTAAAAGCTTATCGGGGGTTTGCTCATGGTGTGCTCCCATGTTGGCAGGGGAAGGCGCGATCGACGATCGCGCCTAGAACAGGATCAGAAACTCAGGTCGACCTTGGTCCAGAGCGTACGCCCCGGCTCATTGATTGCCTGTGGATCACTTGCGGGATAGCCGAAGCCGGCATTGCCCGCCAGGTTCAGGTGTTCTGCGTAAGCCTTGTCGAACAGGTTGTCGACCCCGGCGCTGAGCTTGAGGTGCTTGCTGACCTTGTAGCTGCCATTGAGCGAAAACACGCCGAAGCCCGCACTTTTTTCATAGTCCTTGCCGACCACGTTGCCGTAGTTCTCTTCGATACGGTTTTGCGCAGCCACCACGCGCCAGAGCGCGCCAGCGCTCCAGTCGTCACGGGTATAAGTCAGGCCCAGGCGGCTCTCCAATGGCGGCATTTGTGGGAGCGCCGTGCCATCACTGCTGTTCTTGCCCCAAGCGTAGGCCAGGGTTGCGTCAGCTTTCCAGTTGGAGGTCAACCTATACGCTGCACCGAGTTCGCCACCCATGATCCGCGCGTCGATGTTCTGCGCACGGGAGCTGCTCATGCCCATCATGTTGGTACGGTAGTCGAACAGAATGTAGTCGCGGATCTGCCCGACGTAGCCCGATGCCCAGGCCTGCAGGTCGTCAGTCTGGTACTGGATACCGAAGTCCAGCTGGGTGGTCTTCTCCGGCTTGATACTGTCGAAGGCATTGACCGAACCTGCGGGGCCCGACTTGGGTGAAAACAGCTCCCAGTAGTCCGGGAAGCGTTGGGCGTGCCCGAGGCCCACGTAGGTGGTGGCCGGAATTTCCGTCAGGTCATGCTCGTAGCGAACAAAACCGCTGGGCAGGGTATCTGCACGGGTATCGCCGTTGGTGGCGCTGGTTGCCCGATAGTCCTTGGCCGACGCGCGGTCCAGGCGAGCACCGCTAATCACCCGGTCCTGGTCGGCGGCGTACCAGGTCAGTTCGCCGAAGGCACCGTAGTTGTGGAAATCGGCATCTTTGGTCCAGGCCATGTCCTTGTGTACATCGATGCCCATGCCGCCGCGCTGGCGGTGCTCGTTGGTCTGAGCATCGATGCCGGCGATCAGTTGTAGTTCGCTCCAGCGCCAGGTGCCCTTGATGCGCCCGCCGAGGGTGCGCCGGTCGACGTTGCTGACCATTGGCATGCCCATCATGCCCATGCCTGAAGGGGTGCGCAGGCTGTAGTTGTCCATCACGTGGTCGGCATAGTTGTAGTAGACCTGGGCTTCGAGCTTGTCCCAGACCTCGCCAATGTTGGACTTTTCAAAGCGTAGGCCGAGGCTTTCGCGTTTGAATTGCGAACCGTCCATGCCGCGCCCGGCATAACGCGCTTCGCCGTCGCCCTTGCCGGCGGTGAGTTCGACCAGGGTGTCGGCATCGGGCGTCCAGCCCAACGCCACATCACCGTTCCATTTATCCCAACGTGACGGCACGGTGTCGCCATTGCCATCCTCGTAATCGTCGGAGTGCGATTGGTTGCCGACAAAACGCACGTACCCCAGCTGGTTACCCGCTGCGGTGTCGAGGACCTTGTCGAAACGGCCGTTGGAGCCGGCCAGCAGGCTTGCGTTGACGCGACTGCCAAGCTCGCCGAATTTTTCCGGATCTCGGTCAAAGAGAATGGTCCCCGCCGATGCGCCGGGGCCCCAGATCACGCTTTGTGGGCCTTTGATCACGGTCAGGCGGTCATAAGTTTCCGGCGAGATGTATGAGGTGGGTGCATCCATTCGATTCGGGCAGGCGCCGAGCATCACTCCGCCATTGGTGAGGATATTCAAGCGCGAGCCAAACATGCCGCGCAGTACCGGGTCGCCATTGGTGCCGCCAGCGCGGATCGCGGAAAAACCTGGGATGGTTTTCAGGTAGTCCGCACCATCGCTTGCCGGTACCGGTTGGCGTGGGTCTTTGGGGTTGGTGACGATGGTCAACGGCGAGCTTGGAGCAACAGCGGTGATCACCGTCGGACTCAGCTCGGCATTCTCGTGATTGTGTTCCTCGCCTGGCGGGTTGGCCGCCAGGGCGAGGGGGCTGAGCAGGGTGCCGCAGATCACGGCGAGGGTCCCGCGCAGGGACAGACGAAAGACAGCAGTGCAGCTGGACATAGTGATTCCAACATCGATCAGAAATAAGGGCGCGACGGGTCAGCGGCAATACGCCGGACCAGCAAACGCGACAGGGGTGTTCAGACGATGAGGAAGGAGGGTGGCGCGCGGGTCCGGGCTCCCGGAAATACGCTTTGCCGGGCATGGCCTTGGCGTGGTTGAACGATCAGGGTGCTGCTGGCAGGTGCTGCCTCGGTATTGAGCAGGCTCAGCGCTTGCGGCAAGGCTGGGCAGTGGAAGAACAGGCTGCAGTAGCCGCACTTCTCCCAAATCACATGCAAGGAAGGGTTGCTGTCGTGATGACTGTCGCCGTGGCAGGCAGCGCTGTTGTCCATGGCTATGCCACGGTGATCCATCGGCATCGACTGGGAAACCAGTGGACCGATAAAGATCATCAACATTGCAAACAGGCTCAGCCAGCTGCCGCGTGCCCTTTTTATATCAGGGTACGTGGTGCGCGAGAGGCTGCTGCGGACGATGCTCATGGCGAGCTGCCGTCAGCGATCAGTGACTGTGTGCTTCACCTTCGGGGGCCTGCTTTTGAACCGCGACCTCCACGGTTACATCGCCGGCTTTTTCGAAATGCAGGGTCAGGGGGAAGCGCTTGCCGTCGGTTAGCAGGCTGCGATCCTTGGGTTGCATCAACATCACATGGTAGGCGCCAGGGGCGAACACCAGGTCTTTGCCTGCAGGGACCTCGACGCGTTGCACCTGCTGCATCTTCATCAGGCCGTCCTTGTGCACGTGTTCGTGCAACTGGGCGTCGTCGCTGATTGGGCTGTTCACGCTTAACAAGGTATCGGCCGTCGAACCATTGTTATGGACGACAAAGTAGGCGGCAACGTTAGGCGCGTTGGGCGGCAGTTCCTGTGACCACGGATGAGCGATATGCAGATCGCCCTTGGTGTATTCGTGGGCGTTGGCAAAAGTTGCCGGCAGCACCAGGGCAGCCAGCAGCAGGGCATTCTTGAACATGGTGATTCTCCAGTCGATTCAGGTTCGCAACAGTTAGCGTAGTGAATCAGGCCAGAGGGGAGGCGCGGGGATTCAGGGCCGGCCATAGCTGGCGGGGCGTCGGCTGGCTGGCAGTGAGCAGCACAGTTGGACCGGTGAAGTCCTGCGCAGGCAGCAGCAAGCGCGGTGGATGTCCAGGCAATGCCAACAACGGCGCAGCACCGGAGCAGCACCAGCAATGCTGCATGGTCGAATGATCATCGTTTTGCTGGGTACCATCGACGGGCCCCAGGGAAATGGCAATCAACTTGGTGCCGCCAGTGGAACAGAACGCGCCCCAGAGCAATTGCTCGCTCGAAGTTTTTGGCGTGGCAGCAGACAACGGCATAGCCAGCAGGTTGAACAGCACTGCAAAGCAGGCGATCCAGGCATGGGCAAGCCGATGTGAGTGCATGGAAAGATCCGGTCAGGAATCGAATGGTGGCTATTTAGCCAGAGTTGAAAGTATATGTAAAAAAGCCAGGCGTGCGATGAAGTGT
Organism: Pseudomonas sp. DG56-2; assembly: GCF_004803755.1. Classification (NCBI taxonomy): domain Bacteria; kingdom Pseudomonadati; phylum Pseudomonadota; class Gammaproteobacteria; order Pseudomonadales; family Pseudomonadaceae; genus Pseudomonas; species Pseudomonas sp. DG56-2. The sequence goes on along the minus strand of NZ_CP032311.1, from coordinate 5,213,898 downwards.
CGCAGAGGCCCGGCGTTTTTGATTGTAGCCGGGTATCAAACCGCTTTATTGCGCCCCATCAATCCGCGCACGGTTTCCTGCAGGTCAGCGGGAAGCACCACGACTTTGGCGTTGTTGCTGCTGGCCAGGTTTTCCATGGCACCGATGTAGCGCTCGCCGAGCAGGTACATCGCTGGGGTGATTTCACTGCCTACGGCTTCCTTCACCAGGGTGATCGCCTGAGCCGAGGCTTGCGCCAGGTTGATCTGTGCTTCGGCGTCGAGCTTGGCTGCTTGCAAGCGTGCTTCTGCTTCAAGAATGGCAGCCTGCTTGGCGCCCTCGGCGCGGGTGACGTCGGCTTTACGCTCACGTTCGGCAGCGGCCTGGCGCTCCATGGCGGCCTGCATATTTTCCGAGGGCTTGATGTCCTGGATCTCGACCGAGCGCACGGTGACGCCCCAATCTTCGGTTTGCTCCGACATGGCTTCGCGCAGACGGGCCTTGATTTGTTCGCGGCTGGACAGCGCTTCATCGAGGTCCATGGCGCCGACAATGGCACGCAGCGAGGTCATGGTCAGGCTGGTGACTGCGTAGGCGAAGTCTTGCACGCCGTAGGCAGCTTTCTGCGGGTCAACGACCTTGGCAAAACACAGGGCATTGGCAACGATGACCGCGTTGTCACGGGTGATGATTTCTTGCTGCTGCACGTCGAGGATCATGTCCTTGGTAGGCAGGCGATAGGCGACCACGTCCATGTACGGAATGAGAATGTTCAGGCCTGGCTTCAGGGTGCTGTGGTAGCGCCCCAGGCGCTCGACGATCCATTCTTCGCCTTGCGGCACGATGCGTACCCCTTTGAACAGGGTAATGATGACGAACGCGGCGATAGTACCGGCGACGATGAGACTGGTCATGAGTCAATGCTTCCTTTTACTGATCAGGCCCGGGTGATCCGGACAATATTGCCTTCGATGGCAGAGATACGAACGCGCTCGCCGGAGGGGATCTGGGCATCTGCGACGCACACCCATTCCTCGTTACCGAGGACCGGCTTCTGAAAACGCACCCGGCCTTTCTGGAATTCAGAGACCTGTGCGGTCAGCAGACCGACTTCACCGATAACATTGTCAGCGGTCCAGCGGGTGTCTGGCTTTTTCCTGCGCAAAACCTTGAACCACAACAGGGTGGTGATCGACGAGAACGCAACCCAAAGCAACACCTGCATATCAAGTTGCAGATTGGGCAGCAGATAGGCGATGAGTGAAACCAGCACCGCACCAACGCCGAACCAGAGAATGAAGAACGTCGGCAGTGCGAGTTCGAGCACAATCAGCCCGAAACCGAACACCAGCCAGATCCACCATTGCATTTCCATATGGGCGAATTCTTCCAGGGGAGGAGGGGCGTAGTGTAAGGCAGCAGGGTAGTGGCGGGCATTCAGAAAATTCTGAAGCCACTGTAAAAAACGGTGGGTTTTTTAGTTGGCTGGGTTCAGCCAGTCCTCCACTCGCAATCCCGGAACTCGCTGAAATTCGCGTAGATTATTGCTTACCAAAATAAGGCCCAGCGAACGGGCATGTCCTGCGATCATTTGATCGTAGGGGCCGACGGGTGTTCCAGCCTTGGCCAATTCCGCGCGTAGCTGACCACTGTGGGCCGCTGCAAGATTGTCGTAACTGAGAACTTCAAGGCGTGCGGCAAAGCCTTCGACCACGGATAAATTACGCTCAGGGGCGGCAGATTTTTCGGCACCGTAAAACAATTCCATAAGTGTAATTGTGCTGATGCACAGCTGACCGTGATGGCGGTTGAACGCTTCCCGGACTTCCTGAGGCCGGTTCTTAAGGGTGAATATGCAGATGTTGGTGTCGAGCATGTACTTGAGCATCAGAACCCTTCGCGCTCCTGATCAGCGGGTTGCGCCCGTGAAGCCATGAAATCCGCGCTGACGCATTCGCCCTCGAACCAGCTATCCCAAGCTTCGCCTGCAGGTGTAATGATCCGCGTTCGGCCGATGGCGACCACATCCACGCGGGTAATTTCTTCCGGAAGTGCGACGGACTTTGGCAAGCGGATGGCCTGACTGCGGTTGCTTTTGAAGACGGCACCTTGGTCCATTGAGGGCCTCCTTGGAAAGTCTGAATGTATGTCAAAGTCTATGCTGAATAAGGTATATGTCAATGGGATATACGCGCCGCCGCTAACGCAGCAAGCAACTCATCGACAGCAAAAAACGCTCGATCGACTGGCGGCAACTCCGGCCGCTTAAGCACCAGCACCGGTACGCCACGTTCCCGAGCCACATCCAGCTTGGGCTCGGTGGCAACGCTGCCGCTGTTCTTGCTGATGAGCACATCGATCTGCCGGCGCTCGAACAATGCGCGCTCGTCTTCCAGGCGGAACGGGCCGCGTGCGCCGATCACTTCGCAGCGCTCATTGGCGGGGCAGGCTTCGAGGGCGCGCAGGGTCCAGAAGTGTGTTGCGGGAATCTCATGCAGATGTTGCAAGGGCTCGCGACCCAGGGTGAACAACGGCCGCCTGAATGCTTGGAGCGCGCGCATTAATTCAGTCCAGTCAGCGACTTCACGCCAGTCATCACCCGGCTGAGCTTGCCAGGCGGGTCGTCTCAGGCCCCAGCAGGCAACCTTGCTGAGCTGTGCGGCGCGGGCTGCATTGGCGCTGATTTGTGCGGCATAGGGGTGGGTGGCGTCGATCAACAGGTCGATTTTTTCGGCAAGCAGGTACGCCGCCAAACCTTCAGCTCCACCAAAGCCGCCAACGCGCACCTGGCAGTTCAGGTCGGTGGGTACCCGACCAATCCCGGCCAGGCTGTAGACATGCTCGGGCCCCAGGGTTCGGGCGATGGCCAGTGCTTCGGTGATGCCGCCCAACAACAGAATACGTTTCATGCAAAGCTCCCGGCATGGCCGACGATGCCGCCCTGACGATCAATTGCGAAGACTTCGACCTGCACATGCGCTGGCACCACGCTGCGAGCGAACGCCAGGGCATGGGCGCAAACCGCATCACCGAGGGCGATGCCTGCAGCGCTGGCCATGGCCAATGCCTGCTGGCTGGTGTTGGCCTGGCAGATCGCGGTTTGCAGATCGCGACTGGCGCCGATGTCGGCAGCCCATTGCGCCAGCTGCGGCAAGTCGATGCTTGAGTGGCGGCTGTGCAGGTCCATGTGGCCGCCCGCAAGCTTGCTGATTTTGCCGAAGCCGCCGCACACGCTGAGTTTATCCACAGGCACCTTGCGCAGATGCTTGAGCACGGCACCGACAAAGTCGCCCATTTCGATTAGCGCGATTTCCGGTAGGTTGTAGACCCGGCGCATGGTGTCTTCGCTGGCGTTGCCGGTGCAGGCAGCGATATGCAGGTAACCGTTGGTCTTGGCCACGTCGATGCCTTGGTGGATCGAGGCGATGTAGGCCGAGCAGGAAAACGGCCGGACGATACCGCTGGTGCCGAGAATCGACAGACCACCAAGAATACCCAGGCGCGGGTTCATGGTTTTCAGTGCCAGGCTTTCACCATTCTGGACGTTCACCGTCACTTCGAAGCCGCCGTGATAGGCGCACTCAACCGCCAGTTGCTGCAGGTGTTCGGTCATCATCCGTCGTGGCACAGGGTTGATGGCCGGTTCTCCCACTGCCAGGACCAGGCCTGGACGAGTCACCGTGCCCACACCGGTGCCGGCGACAAAGCGCACGCCCGGCTCCTGCAGCAGTCGCACGCGGCTGAAGAGTAGGGCGCCGTGGGTCACATCCGGGTCATCACCTGCATCCTTGAATGTGCCGGCTTCCGCGCCATCCTCGTACAGACGACAGAACTCCAGGCGCATTTGCACGTGCTTGCCTTTGGGCAGGGTGATCTGCACGGCATCGCTTTCGACGCCACTCAGCAGCAGGCGCGCCGCGGCAAGGCTGGTGGCTGTGGCGCAGCTGCCGGTGGTCAGACCGCTGCGTAATGGCGCGGGTTGTTCCTGAGTTTCGTCACGCATCAGCAGGTTTGATCGCTTCTAGCAGGGTGATGGGCAGGGCCTGGCGCCACGTGTCGAACTCCCCCAGCGGCTGCGCCTGGGCGATGTGGATGCGGGTCAACTCACCGCCATTCTGCTCACGCCAGTTCACCAGGGCCAGCTCGCTTTGCAGGGTTACTGCATTGGCTATCAGGCGCCCCCCCGGGCGCAGCTGCTCCCAGCAGCCTTGCAAAACCCCTGCACGAGTTACGCCACCGCCGATAAAGATTGCATCGGGACGCTCCAGGCCTGCCAGCGCTTGCGGTGCTCGGCCGCGGATCAACTGCAGGCCGGGAACACCAAGGGCATCGCGGTTGTGCTCGATCAACAGCTGGCGCCCTTCATCGGACTCAATGGCCAGCGCCCGACAACTGGGGTGGGCGCGCATCCACTCGATGCTGATCGAGCCACTGCCCGCGCCCACGTCCCAAAGCAATTGTCCCGGCTGGGGTGCCAGGCGGGCGAGGGTGATGGCGCGTACATCACGCTTGGTCAACTGGCCGTCATGTTTGAAGGCCGTGTCTGGCAACCCTGCCAGTGGCGAGAGACGTGGGGCATCGGCGGACGCCAGGCATTCGATGGCGAGTAGATTGAGGTCTGCGACGCGGGTATGCGACCACTGCTCGGCGGTGCCTTGCAGGTGGTCTTCGCCAGCGCCGCCGAGGTGCTCAAATACATGCAAGCGGCTAGGACCGAAGCCGCGCTCGCGCAACAGTCTGGCGATGGCTGCGGGGCTGCTGCCGTCGTTACTCAACACCAGCAAGCGTACGCCGCTGTACACATGGGCGTTTAGCGTCGCCAGCGGACGGGCGACCACTGACAGTATCGTCACCTCCTGTAGTGGCCAGCCCAACCGAGCTGCAGCCAGGCTGCAGGAGGAGGGCATCGACAATACGCGCATTTCTTCAGGTACAAGTTGGCGGGCGAGGCTGGCACCGACCCCGAAGAACATCGGATCGCCGCTGGCCAGTACGCACACTGGCTCCCCACGCAGTGCCAGCAACGGAGCCAGGGAGAAGGGGCTGGGCCACAGCAGGCGTTCGCCGCTTATGCAGCGTGGTAGCAGATCCAGCTGGCGCTGGCCGCCAAAAACCTTGGTGGCGCCCAGCAGCGCGCGTCGGGCAGGTTTGCCCAAACCACTGAAACCGTCTTCACCGATACCTACTACTGTCAGCCAGGGCGACATGTGTTTTCCTCAATACCCAGCAATCCGACCGGCAGGCTTTTCATGCCTTTGGACAAAGCAGGCATAATACCGCGCCTTCTACACTGAAGTGCCTTTTCACGATTCTCGGGTGACCTTTTGAACCAGCCTGTTTCGGCCCACCAGCCCCCTGCTCCGTTACGTCCCTCGGGTTGTCCGGGGTTGCTGCGCATTGTCCAGGCCAAGGATGGTGGAATCTGCCGGATCAAACTGGCCGGTGGCGCGATAACGGCCGATCAAGCCGACGCCGTTGCCACTGCCGCCGAATGCTTTTCGGCTGGCGAAATAGAGGCCACCAACCGTGGCAACTTGCAGATTCGGGGTATCGGCAGCGCACACGCCGGGTTGATCGAGATGTTGCTGGCCAGCGGTCTCGGGCCGCGCGCAGCCGCCGGTGATGATGTGCGCAACCTGATGCTCAGCCCTACAGCAGGCGTAGATCCGCTGATGCTGTTCGACACTCGGCCGCTGGCCGCGCAGGTGCTGGAGTCGCTGGAAACCACTGCGCGCTTGCATGAGTTGTCGGCAAAGTTTGCCGTGCAGATCGATGGCGGCGAAGGGTTGGCGATGCTTGAACACCACCACGACCTGTGGCTGAGTCCGTTGCACCTGGACGACGAGATCTGGCTGGCGTTCGGGCTGGCAGGGTGCCCGGCAGACGACTCGCCGCTCGGCGCTGTTCCTTTGGCCCAGGGGCATGAGTTGGTGCTGGCGGTGTTGAATCGCTTTCTCGACCTGGCCCGGCCGGAGCAGACGCGGATGCGTCACTTGCTGGTCGAGCAGTCACCCGCAGACGTCGTTGCAGGGTTAGGCCTGAGCGTCCGTGCTGATTCGAGCGTGCTGCAATGGCGGCGTGAAACTACCGCAGGCTGCGACTACCTGGGTCGTTATCCACAGCAACAAGCGGGCATCAGCGCTGTTGGCGGCGCCGCGCCACTGGGCCGTTTGAGCCCGAGCATGCTGCGTGGCGCTGCACGGCTTGCGCGCACGTGGGGCGACGGCACCTTGCGCGTGACGCCCTGGCAAAGCTTGCTGCTGCCCAATATTGCCCAGTGCCAGGTAGACCCCGTACTTACCGAGCTGGCCCAATTGGGCCTGCTTTGCTCGGCTGATGAAGCGCTCGCCCGCCTGGTTGCCTGCACCGGCTCGGATGGCTGCGCCAAGGCTCAGGCCGACACCAAAGGCGACGCCCGTCTGCTGGCCACATTGCTTGCCAGCGGCGCACCGGCCAGTGTGCACCTGAGCGCCTGCCCGCGTTCCTGTGCCCTGGCCCATGTCGCCCCGGCGACGCTGTTGGCACAAAGCCCGGGGCACTACGACTTATATCTGCGTGACGCAGGCCTGCCGGGCTTCGGCAGCTTGCACGCACGCAACCTCACACTGAAAGAAGCCGGCGCACTGCTAGACGCCCGCTCACGGAGCACCCTTGATGATTGATTACATCCGCGATGGTCAGGAGATCTATCGCAATTCCTTCGCGATCATTCGACAGGAGGCTCGGCTCGATCGCATTCCTGCCGATCTGGAAAAGCTCGCGGTTCGAGTCATTCATGCCTGTGGCATGGTCGACGCCATCGATGGCCTGCAGTTCTCGCCGGGGGCGGGTGCTGCCGGACGCGAAGCCTTGGCCAAGGGCGCGCCGATTCTCTGTGATGCACGCATGGTGTCCGAGGGCATCACCCGCGCTCGCCTTCCGGCGAACAACGAGGTGATCTGCACCCTGCGCGACGAGCAAGTACCGGCGCTTGCCCGTGAACTGGGCAACACCCGGTCGGCGGTCGCCCTGGAGCTTTGGCGCCCGCACCTGGAAGGTAGCGTGGTGGTGATCGGCAATGCGCCGACCGCCTTGTTCTACCTTCTGGAGATGCTCGATGCCGGCGCACCTAAACCCGCCTTGATTCTTGGCTTCCCGGTAGGCTTTGTCGGCGCCGCCGAATCCAAGGCGATGCTCGCTGCCGATAGCCGCGACGTACCTTTTGTGATCATGCAGGGGCGCCTGGGTGGCAGCGCCATGGCCGCTGCGGCAGTCAATGCTCTGGCCACGGAGGTCGAATGATGCAGGCGCGTGGACGTTTGCTGGGCTTGGGCGTAGGGCCTGGCGATCCAGAACTGATTACCGTAAAGGCCCTGCGCTTGCTGCGCGAATCGCCGGTGGTCGCGTACTTCGTTGCCAAAGGCAAGCGTGGTAACGCCTTCGGCATTATCGAAGGCCATTTGCAGCAAGCCCAGACCCTTCTGCCACTGGTGTATCCAGTGACCACCGAGGTACTGCCAGCGCCGCTGTCCTATGAACAGGTCATCAGCGATTTTTATGATGCTGCCAGCCTGGAAGTCGCCGCGCATCTGGACGCCGGGCGTGATGTCGCGGTGATCTGCGAAGGCGATCCGTTCTTCTACGGCTCCTATATGTACCTGCACGACCGTCTTGCCGAACGTTACGAGGCTCAGGTGATTCCAGGGGTCTGCTCGATGCTTGGCGGCGCTTCGGTATTGGGTGCCCCTCTGGTTTACCGCAATCAAAGCCTGTCGGTACTTTCTGGTGTGCTGCCGCATGCCGAGCTCAAGCGCCGTCTGGCCGATGCTGATGCAGCCGTGATCATGAAGCTTGGACGCAACTTCCCCAAGGTGCGCGAAGTACTGACCGAGTTGGGCATGGCAGATCGCGCTTTGTATGTGGAGCGAGCGACCATGGCCAACCAGAAGATCGTCGCTCTGGATGAGGTCGATCCGCAGTCCTCGCCATATTTCTCGTTGATTATTGTTCCCGGTGAAAGGTGGCAGGGCTGATGACTCGTAAAGCACCGGCGATTGTCATTCTTGGCAAAGGCAGCCTGAGCACTGCTCGCAAGATCCAGCAAATGTACCCCGATGCAGTGATCCATGGACTGCAAGGGCGGGTCGAGGACGTTGACTGCAGCTACCCGGAGTTCGGCGCTACGCTGCGACAGCTCTATCAACGGGACACGCCAATCATCGCCCTGTGCGCTGCTGGCATCGTGATTCGCACCCTGGCGGGCGTGTTGCTGGAAAAAGGTGCCGAGCCGCCGGTACTGGCTGTGGCTGAGGATGGCAGTGCAGTCGTGCCTTTGCTCGGGGGGCTGGGTGGCGTCAACGTCATGGCGCGCGAAATCGCTGCCGGGTTGGGCGTCGCCCCGGCAATCACTACCAGCGGAGAGCTGCGTTTCGGTACTTGCCTGCTCAATCCGCCAACGGGCTACGCCCTGGCCGACCTGGAACTGGGCAAACGCTTTGTTTCCGATTTACTCGCGGGCGAGTCGGTGCGCATCGAGGGGCATGCGCCCTGGTTGGCGCAAGCACAATTGCCGCAAAGCGAGCAGGCACAACTGGCTATTCATGTGGGCTGTGACGCGCGGGAAGTTTCGGCTCAGGAACTCGTCATCTATCCACGCTGCGTGCTGATTGCGGTGAACGCTGCAGTGCCGGCGCTGGCAACCGTAGTGCGTGATGCGCTGCGCGAGCTACGCATTGCCGAGCCAGCACTTGCCTGTCTGTTGGCGAGCGATGCATTGATGGCCGATGCGTCGCTGCACGCGGCAGCAACAGCGTTGAATATACCGGTACGCTTTGCACCCACCGCCCAGAGCGCCAGTGCGCTGGCAGAGCAGGTCATGCCGCAATTGCTGCCACCGCAACCGGTTACCGATGGTTTGGCCATTCTGGTTGCCAATCAGCCGATCGATCCAGCGCAAATTGGCCGTGCTCGCGGACGACTGGCAGTGATCGGTTTGGGGCCTGGCGCGGCCGGGTTCATGGTCCCAGCAGCCAAGGCCGAGCTGGCCCGAGCCAACGACATTCTTGGTTATGAAACCTATGTGCGCATGGCTGGCCCTTTCCGCGCCGATCAGGTCATGCACTGCACTGACAACCGTGAAGAGATGCAGCGTGCCCGGCACGCCTTCGAGCTGGCCGCACAGGGCCGTTCGGTGGTAGTGGTGTCTTCAGGTGACCCTGGCGTGTTCGCCATGGCCGCTGCGGTGCTGGAAGCGTTGCACGAATCGAGCGATCCGCAGTGGCACGCTGTCGACCTGCAAATGCTGCCAGGTGTTTCTGCTTCCCTGGCAACCGCCGCTCAGGCTGGCGCCCCCTTGGGTCATGACTTCTGCGTATTGTCGCTTTCGGACAATCTGAAACCCTGGTCGATTATCGAGAAACGTCTGGACCTGGCTTGCCAGGCCGACCTGGCATTGGCGTTCTACAATCCGATCTCGCGCTCACGGCCTTGGCAATTGGGCCGGGCCCTGGAGATCGTTCGCCAGCATCGTACCGCAGATACCCCTGTGGTACTTGGTCGAGACATTGGCAGGCCAGGGCAGACATTGAAGGTCGTCACCCTCGGCGAACTGCAGCCGGAAATGGTCGACATGCGCACCATGGTGCTGGTCGGTTCGTCGACCACCTGCGGCTTCGACCGTGCTGATGGTGGACAGTGGGTGTACACCCCGCGCTGGTATCCAGCACAGGACTGAGGTTGCAGGGGAAAGCCTTCGATCCTGATCCAAACAGCTGTCTCGAATAGTGTGGGGCCCCGGCGATTGCGACCGGGGCTTCATGAAAAGGACTATTCGAAATGAGCGAAAACACAGAAATCCTGAGCACCAACACCGCTGCCGTCGTTGAGCAATCGTTGATGGCTTTTGGCGCCGGCATGTCGCTGCAAAGCCGCACCGATGTGAAGAACGCCTACCACTTCGCCTCGTTGGTCGCCAGCAAACTTTATGACCAGGAAGGTCAGGGCGAGGCCTGGTTCAAGCAGTTTCTCAAAGTCATGCAGGACTGTGGCTGGGTCACCGCTCGCCGGAGCTACGAGCGGGAAAGCGCCTCTTCCCAGGCGCTGACAATCGCGGCCATCACTTCCAAGGCCATCGGCGCCATGGGAACCGCTGTTCTGGGGGGCGCGCCTGGTGAGCTGTTGAGCAAGCTTGCTGGGGATGCCATGAAAAAACTTGGTCTGGTCAGCGAGGCCCAGAAGCTTTTCGATCGCAACGTCAAAAACAGAAACACCGCCAATATTGGCCTGGCTTCCTGCATCGAGACCAGCGAAGGTGAAGTGGTACTTGCGATGGGCTGTGTCCACACCAATACCTCAAAGCACGATCTGGATCTGTTTGTACTCGAGTGGAACAGCACCGCCGAGGAGTTCTATACGGGCACTGCAGCATTGTCATTCAACAAATCCCTCTATGAGCGTGTACGCAGCGCCATCGAAGACAAGTTGGGCGAGCGTTCCATGGCCAACGTCCTGGATTACGAAATCTGATCACTCGGGATGGCTCGTGCGCGAGTCATCCCGGATGCTCAAACTGATCTGCACAAGGAAGGGACATGAGAACAGACAACTATTCGGTATGGATGGCCGCTGGCACCTTGCTGTTGATTGCACCTGAGGTATCGCTCAGTGAACGCCAGGCGGTGCTCGACTCGCTGCTGTATGCGCAACTGGTGGCCAATAAAGCCGTAGGCTCGCGATTCGCTGATTACCCCCAATGGTACAGCCGCTACCGCCACGGATTGTCCGCGCGCGACTGGATCTTGACCCAGCTGTTCCAGGATACACACACGCCAAGTGGTCGAGCATCGATGGTGGCGCCCATCCAGCCCCTGACTTTGTGGTTGGAAGGCCGACACGCAGGGGCTTCGAGTGTCGTCGAGCAGGGTTTGCAAGCGCTCGGGAGCACGCAGGGTGGCCTGGACATTTTTCGTCCATTTGCCTTTGAAGGCGATGCCAGCGGTACTCGAATTGCGCTGGAAATAGGTTTGGTCCACAAGGGACCGATTATCGATATGTGCAGCATCGCATTGCAGACTTCCTTGCTACTGGAGCAAGTGACGATCGAGCAGCCGCTGTACGCCAATACGATTCAAGGCGATGTACTCATCAAGGGGCAGTCTGCGCAACTGGACTGTGCACTGTTTGAACCGCGCCGCGAAGAGTTGCGCAGGTTGATCGAGCGTAAACAACAGGAACGATGCTACCTGTTGGAACTGGGCAAGAAGCAAGGAGGCAACCATGAATAAGCCACAAGCTGCAGTAATCGGGGCAGGTCTTGTATCGTTCATGGCTGATGTGTCCTTGGCCCAAAGAAGTTCGGTGAAGTTGGCATTACTGCAAGCCGAACAGGAAACCCGCTTTGCCTTTGAGCATGGTCTGATCACGGACTGGTACGGTTTCTACAAGAACAAACTGAAGTTTTATGGCTGGGATGCGTTGCCCGCGAGTGAGGTGCATTGGCCAGACAATGAGCGATCCGAGATCGTCGATAAGGCGCTGTTGGCTATTTCGGCTGTGGCCGGCAGCCAATACGCTAGAGGGATGCAACTGGCCATGCATGGGCTTAATTTAAATACCACGGCCAGGCTGCAGTTCGAGCAGCGAACCCGTGAGCAGGGTGTTTTTCAGTTGTTACCCTGTGCTCCGGCCCGTAATGGCTGCGTGGATATGGTGGTCTACCACGAAGCGCTCGAGCAATCTCAGCTCTGTGCAGGCTTTCTGTTTCGCGAGCGCACACACCAGCGGGTCAAGGCCGAACTGGTACGTTTCAATGTGCGTCTGTTTGAACAGCAGTTCCGCGCCAAAGTGGAAAAAAGCCTTGAGGCTGTTGCTCTGCGCGAGATTATCGAGCTGCAGATCTAGGGCACCAGATAGCCCTTGATCCCGGTAAAGATAATCTGCGCGGCCAGCGCGCAAACAAACAGCCCCATCAAGCGGCTGACAATCTGCAGGCCCTGGTCACCCAGGATCCGTTCGATGCGGTGCGAAAGGTACAGCACCAGGCCGACGGTGAAGCTGGCCAGGGCGATGCTGATGATGGCGAGCAGCTTGTCTTCCCATTCCGGATGGCCGACGCCCATCACCAGCAAGGCGCCGATCGTACCCGGACCAACGGTCAAGGGAATGGTCAGCGGGACAATGGTAACGTCCTGCTGCACATTGTCGGTTTGCACCGTGGATTTACCTTGTGCCATTCCCAATGCGGAAATGAACAGCACACTGCCAGCACCAATGCGAAAGGCGTCGGCGGTAATGCCGAATACGCCAAAGATGGCCCTGCCAAACAAATACAGCACCACGCTTGCGATCAGCGCCGCAAAGGCCACGCGCCAGGCCAATTGCTTACGCTCTTTGGTGGAGTGGCCGCGGGTCAGGCTGATGAAGCACGAGAGCACGAAGAATGGGCTGTAGAGCACAAGCATTTTCATGTAAACGCTGAACAACTCATGGAGCATAGTGGTGGCTCGCGGCAGAAGGGACAGTCAAGCAAGTGTATCAGCGCCTGTCGCGCTCAAGAGGTTGGTATCTCATTGGTTTCCGCTTCTCGGTGTGCAACCCAATGCTCGATCAATGCACGCAACTGTGACAGTTCTACCGGCTTGGCCATGTGGCCATCCATGCCGGCCAGTCGTGCGCGCTCCTTGTGCTCGGCCAGGATGTGCGCAGTCAGGGCCACCACGGGCGTGCGCTTGCGCTGAGTGCTGATTTCCCAGATGCGTAATTGCTGCGTAGCGGAGAAGCCGTCGAGCACGGGCATTTCGCAATCCATCAACACCAGGTCATAGCGGTGGGCCTTCATCAATTGCAGCGCTTCTTCACCGTTGCTGGCGGTATCGGGCTCCAGGCTGAGTTTGCCAAGCATGCCGCGGATGACCTTGGTGGAAATACTGTTGTCTTCAGCCACCAGAATGCGGAAATCACTGGGCAGATGCAGCGGCGTGCCGAGGTTTACCGGAGCCGGGATGATCGGCTGGTCTTTGCTGCGCTGCGACAGCTCCTCCGCCAGGGTGGTCTTGAGGGTGTAGCCCGCGACCGGTTTGGCCAGGATTCGTTTGACCCCCGCATTGCGTGCAATCACCTTGCTTGGTGCATTGCTGATGCCAGTGAGCATGATCAGCAGAATGTCGTGGTTCAGGCTCGGGTCTTCTTTGATCTTGGCGGCCAATTGCATGCCGGTCATGCCTGGCATGTTCTGGTCAAGCAGCACGGCATCGAAGTAGTCGCGCAGGTGTGCCTTGGTGCGCAACATGGCCAGGGCTTCCTTGCCGGAAGGCACGGCGCTGACGTTCATGCCCCAGGCACTGCACTGCTGCACCAGGACCTTGCGACAGGTGTCGTTGTCATCCACCACCAGTACCCGGGCGCCGCGCAGCGGGCCATCGAGGTCGGCGGCAGGCTGTTCGAGACGTTGCGGGTCCAGCGGCAAGGTCAGCCACAAGGTGTTGCCCAGGCCATGGTTGGCCTTGATACCGAATTCGCCCTGCATCAGGGCTATCAGTTGCTTGGCAATGACCAGGCCCAGATGCCCGCCCAGTTTATTGCTGGAAAGGAAATTCTTGCTGTGCAGTTCGGCCTGCAGCAGTGCCTCACGCTCGCCGGGTGCCATGGCCTCGCCGCTGTCCTGCACAGCGATGCGCAGGCGCGGTGAGCTGCCGCGTTGATCGAGTGCCACAACCAGGAGGATTTCGCCCTGCTCGGTCTTTTTCAGGGCGTTTTCCAAAAGGCTCAGCAGCGCCTGGCGCAGGCGTGTCGGGTCGCCACTGATGACCCTTGGCACTTGTGGCTGGGTGAAACTGATCAGCTCTATGTTCTGCTGCTCGGCCTTGGCGCGGAAAATACTCAGGCAATCTTCGATCAGTGCGTTGAGGTCGAACTGCACATCGTCGAGTTCGATCTGCCCCGATTCAAGCTTGGAAATATCGAGAATTTCGTTGATCAGGGTGAGCAGCTCGTTACCTGCACTATGGATGGTCTGCACATAGTCACGTTGCTTTACCGACAGGGGGGTGCCCAGCAGCAACTCGGTCATGCCCAGTACGCCATTCATGGGCGTACGGATTTCATGGCTGATCTTGGCCAGGAACTCGGCCTTGGCGTTGATTTCGGCGTTGCTGGCTGCCAGTTCGCGACTGGCGCTGAAGCGTTCCTCGCTGATCCGCCGCAAGCGCTCGCTGACTGACAGGTTGAGCAGCAATCCGCTCAGGCTGGTCAAGCCCAGCAACGTGAACAGCAACCATTGTGTCGGCGTGCGGGTCAGCCCGAGCAACGCAGGGAGAACCACCAGGCAGCCCAGGTTGAAGAGCAGCATCGCCAAGGCGAACATGCGTGCAGGCGCATAGCCCTTGTACCAGTGGTAACCGGCAATAAGCAGCATGCTCACGCTACCCAGGGCAAACAGCACGTAGGTCATCAGGTTCAGCGGCAGGGTATCGACAAACAGCAGCAGCAAGCCGCAGAGCCCGATCAGGATCATTTCTGCCTGCAGCAGACGGCTCAGGCGCGGTTGGCCGCAGGGGGCAAAAAAACGCAGGGTAAAGGTCAGCCCGGCCAGGCTCGCCAGCAGCGCCGTAAGGTAGGCTGCCGGGGTCTGAGCGGAGTGCCAGAGACTCCACCACGGGCCACTGAGGTTGAGCAGGATCAGGGCGCTGAGCAGCATCAGCCCGTGATACGCCGCCAGGCTCAAGCTGGTTGAGGAGCGCGAATAGGCAAAGCGGATGAGGTTGTGCAGCATCAGCATCAGCAGGCAACCGAACAACAGACCGAACATCAGGGTCTGGCGTTGGTCTGCGGCGACCTTGGTGGCAGGCTCGAGGCTGATGCTAGGGCGCAGTTGGTGCTCGGACACCAGTCGCAGGTAGATGTCCAGCGTGCGTGAACTGTTGGGCAGCGCCAGCTGATGGTCGCTGCTGCGAACACTCAGTTCACCATTATCGGAGACCTGGCCATTGTGTATGTGTTTTACCAGGTGATCGCCGTCCAGGGCATACAGGTCCAGGCGGGAGAGATCCGGTGCAAAGACCCGCAGCAATTGTTCGTGCTGTCCGGGGTCCAGGCGGTAATGCAACCACAGCGCCTCGTTTGGCGTTGCGGCATCGAGTTGGTCTAGCTGGAGGGGGCTGAATTGCGTGCGGTAGCGTTCGGAGCGTACGTCACTGAGTTGCAGGCTTGCCTGTTCGTCGAGCAAAACGGCCCAGCCACTGCCTTGTTCGGCCGCAGCCGGAAACAGGCAGAGCATTGTCAGCAAACTGACGGTGAGGCCTATGGCGATCCTGAGCCAACGCACGACGAGATCCCTTCTTAGCAAAGTGCCGAATGATAACTATGCGCGGCGCGCCAAGGTGAAGGCAAGGCCCACGTGGGGCCCTGTCGACAGGCTGGAAGCAGGGTGCCGTTGGCAGCGCTGCTTTCTGGCGCTTTGTTACTGCTGGTGTTCACCGCGTTCGCGGGCAATGGCGCGGTAGCCGATGTCCTTGCGGTAGAAGCTGCCTTCCCAGTTGATTTCTGCGGCCAGGCGGTAGGCCTGCTGTTGCGCAGCCTCGACGGTTTCGCCCATGGCCGTGGCACAGAGTACCCGGCCACCGGTGGCAACCACGTTGCCGTCCTTCAGGGCAGTACCGGCGTGGAATACCTTGCCGGCCAGTTTGGCGGCAGCGTCCAGACCGTTGATGACAGCACCTTTGCTGTAGTCACCCGGATAGCCGCCAGCGGCCAGGACAACACCCAGGCTAGGCTGCGGGTTCCACTGCGCTTCGACCTTGTTCAGGGCCTTGGCAAATGCGGCCTCGATCAGCAGCACCAGGCTCGACTCCAGGCGCAGCATGATTGGCTGGGTTTCCGGATCGCCGAAGCGGCAGTTGAATTCGATGACTTTCGGGTTACCGGCCTTGTCGATCATCAAACCGGCATACAGGAAGCCGGTATAGACATTGCCCTCTGCAGCCATGCCACGCACGGTCGGCCAGATCACCAGGTCCATCACGCGCTGGTGTACTTCGGCAGTGACAACCGGGGCAGGCGAGTAGGCACCCATGCCGCCGGTGTTCGGGCCGGTATCGCCGTCGCCAACACGTTTGTGGTCCTGGCTGGTGGCCATTGGTAGTACGTTTTCACCATCGACCATGACGATGAAGCTGGCTTCTTCGCCGTCGAGGAACTCTTCGATAACCACGCGCGAACCGGCGTCACCGAAAGCG
Organism: Pseudomonas sp. DG56-2; assembly: GCF_004803755.1. NCBI lineage: Bacteria > Pseudomonadati > Pseudomonadota > Gammaproteobacteria > Pseudomonadales > Pseudomonadaceae > Pseudomonas > Pseudomonas sp. DG56-2. Next base: position 5,197,711 of record NZ_CP032311.1, on the reverse strand, counting down.
TTGCCAGCAAGCATGTCGCGTACGGCGTCTTCGGCTTCGGCCAGGGTCATGGCGACGATCACGCCTTTACCGGCGGCCAGACCGTCGGCTTTGATCACGATCGGAGCGCCTTTTTCACGCAGGTAAGCCAGGGCAGGCTCGACCTCGGTGAAGTTCTGGTAGTCGGCTGTAGGGATCTTGTGGCGGGCCAGGAAGTCCTTGGTGAACGCCTTGGAGCCTTCCAGTTGGGCTGCGCCCTTGGTTGGACCGAAGCAGTCCAGGCCGCGGCTGCGGAACAAATCAACGACACCGGCAACCAACGGACCTTCAGGGCCAACGATGGTCAGGGCGACGTTCTGTTCGGCGAAGTCGGCCAGTTGTTCCAGGGCAGTGACGTCGATGTCGACGTTCTCGCACTTGGCTTCGATGGCTGTGCCGGCATTGCCAGGCGCTACGAAAACTTTCTCGACTCGTGGGTCCTGAGCGACTTTCCAGGCCAGCGCGTGTTCACGACCGCCGCTACCGATAATCAAAATATTCATGAAGGCTCCTTCGGAGAAGCTGCGAGCTGCAAGCTAGAGGTCAAAGCAGCCAATGCGGCCCTTTTGTGTAGCTTGCAACGCTGAAATTTAAGGGGCTGCAACTGCAAGAAGATGCGACGCGATGCGCACTTCTTGCAGCTTGCAGCTTGAAGCGTGCCGCAGGCTCACTTAGTGACGGAAGTGGCGCATGCCGGTGAAGACCATGGCGATACCGGCCTCGTCAGCTGCAGCAATCACTTCGGCATCACGCATCGAGCCGCCTGGCTGGATTACCGCAGTGATACCCACTTTAGCCGCGTTATCGATACCGTCACGGAACGGGAAGAAAGCATCCGATGCCATGACTGCGCCCTGCACCTGCAGGCCAGCATGCTCAGCTTTGATTGCAGCGATACGAGCGGAGTTGACGCGGCTCATCTGGCCTGCGCCGACACCGATGGTCTGGCGGTTCTTGGCGTAGACGATGGCGTTGGACTTGACGTACTTGGCCACTTTCCAGGCGAAGATCAGGTCGTGGATTTCCTGCTCGGTCGGCGCACGCTGGGTGACAACCTTGAGGTCATCGGCACCGATCATGCCAATGTCGCGGCTCTGTACCAGCAGGCCGCCAGTTACGCGCTTGAAGTCCCAGGCAGCAGCGCGCTCGGCCGTCCATTCGCCGCAAGCGAGCAGGCGTACGTTGGCTTTAGCGGCTACCACGGCACGGGCTTCGTCGCTGACGCTTGGCGCAATGATCACTTCGACGAACTGACGCTCGACGATGGCCTTGGCGGTTTCGGCGTCCAGCTCGCGGTTAAAGGCGATGATGCCGCCGAATGCCGATTCGGTATCGGTCGCATAGGCCAGCTCGTAGGCCTGGCGGATACCGCCTTCGGCGTCCGGGCTTACGGCTACGCCGCACGGGTTGGCGTGCTTGACGATGACACAGGCTGGCTTGACGAAGCTCTTCACGCATTCCAGCGCAGCGTCGGTATCGGCCACGTTGTTGTACGAAAGTTCTTTGCCTTGCAACTGCACGGCGGTAGCGATACCGGCCTCGGCAGGCTTGGCTTCGACATAGAACGCCGCGCTCTGGTGCGGGTTCTCGCCGTAGCGCATTTCCTGAGCCTTGACGAACTGGCTGTTGAAGGTGCGCGGGAATTCGCTGCGGCCTTCAGTGCTCAGGGTTTCAGCCGTTTGGTTAACGGTGCCCATGTAATTGGCGATCATGCCGTCGTAGGCGGCCGTGTGTTCGAAGGCCTTGAGCATCAGGTCGAAACGCTGGGCGTAGGTCAGGCCACCGGCCTTCAGGCCTTCGAGCACCTGGGCATAGTCACTGGCGTTGACGACGATGGCGACGTCCTTGTGGTTCTTGGCTGCCGAGCGAACCATGGTCGGGCCACCGATATCGATGTTCTCGATGGCGGTAGGCAGGTCACAACCCGGTTTGGAGATGGTGGCTTCGAATGGGTAGAGGTTGACCGCGACCAGATCGATTGGCTTGATGCCGTGCTCGGCCATGATGGCGTCGTCGGTGCCGCGACGGCCAAGGATACCGCCGTGGATTTTCGGGTGCAGGGTCTTGACCCGGCCGTCCATCATTTCGGCAAAGCCGGTGTAGTCGGCAACTTCCACCGCGGCAACGCCGTTGTCCTGGAGCAGCTTGAAGGTGCCGCCAGTGGACAGGATCTCGACGCCGAGCTGTTGCAGCTCACGGGCGAACTCAAGAATTCCGGTCTTGTCGGAGACACTGATCAAAGCGCGGCGGATCGGCAGGCGGGTAGTCTGGTCGGTCATTTCAGATTCCATAACGCGGTGGAGTCAGCAAAAAAGGCGACCTCATCGAATGGGAGCCGCCTTTTCTGGTTTGGATGCTTGCTTACAACAAATCGTACTGCTTAAGCTTTTTTCGCAAGGTGCCTCGGTTGAGTCCGAGCAGCTCGCTGGCCTTGGTCTGGTTACCCTTAACGTAATTCATTACGCTTTCGAGCAGCGGCGCTTCGACTTCCGAGAGCACCAGGTTGTACACGTCCGTGACGGCCGCGCCCTCAAGATGGGCGAAATAGTTGTGCAGCGCCTTTTCCACACTGCCGCGAAGGGTTTGGCCTTCTTCGCTCGGTGTATTCAGGTGCTGTTTCAGGTTGACGTTGTCGCTCACGGGCGTTGTTCCACTCACTAAAGTCTCGGTCATCATCGTCATGCGGCCACCCCTTGTCCGTCCTCTGTCTCAAGGCTCTGTTCACGATCGCGGAAAAAGCCGCGAACGTCGGCGCACTGCGCTTGCGTATCTTCCAAACGATTGAACTGGGCGCGAAACTCCTTGGCGCCCGGAAGCGTTGCCAAGTACCAGCCGACATGCTTGCGGGCGATGCGTACGCCCATCACATCGCCGTAAAAGGCGTGCAGTGCAGTCAGGTGCTCCAGCAAAATGCTTTCCACTTCTTTCAACTGCGGCGCCGGTAATTGCTCACCGGTGCGCAGGTAATGCTCGATCTCGCGAAAAATCCATGGCCGCCCTTGGGCTGCCCGGCCAATCAACAGGCCGTCGGCTCCGGTCGCGTGAAGCACTTCCCGGGCCTTTTCTGGCGAAGTGATATCGCCATTGGCAAAAACCGGGATCGACACCGCCTGCTTGATTGCAGCGATGGTGTCGTACTCGGCGTCACCGGTGTAAAGGTCGGCGCGGGTTCGTCCGTGTACCGCCAGTGCCTGGATCCCGGCCTGTTCGGCAATCTTTGCCACTATCAGGCCGTTCTTGTTCGCTCTGTCCCAACCTGTGCGGATTTTCAGTGTGACCGGCACATCCACGGCGGCAACTACCGCATGGAGGATCTCACTGACCAGAGCTTCATCTTTCAATAAAGCAGAGCCTGCAGCCTTGTTGCAGACTTTTTTTGCCGGACAGCCCATATTGATATCAATGATCTGTGCCCCGGCCTCGACATTGGCTCGTGCTGCAGCGGCGAGCATCTGTGCGTCTCCACCGGCGATCTGTACCGAGCGTGGCTCGGGATCACCTTCGTGAATCATGCGCAGACGCGACTTGCGGCTGTTCCACAAGCTCATGTCACTGCTGACCATCTCCGACACCACCAGGCCTGCGCCCATTCGTCGGCACAACTGACGAAAGGGTTGATCCGTGACCCCGGCCATTGGCGCGAGGATCAGGTTGTTCTGCAGTGTATATGGGCCGATGCGTACCGCCGACATAGGAGTTCCCTGTTGTGGGGCCGGATCATTAGAGTTCGAAAAAGGGTGGGCATGATACCCGCTCTCGGTGACCGGATAAAGATAGATTTGGATAAAATCTGAACAACTGCGGCGTTAGGCCGCGAAGTTGTAAGCGCCAAGCATCAAGCTGCAAGCCAAGGCAGATCGGTGTGTGGCCGACTTTTCTTGTGGCTTGCAGCTCGCAGCTTGCAACTGCCCCGCTCATTCCGGCGAGCGGAAGCTCAAGCTGTAGTTGACCGCCTTGGGCCCCGGATCGAGGATGTCCAGGGCAATGTGGATCGGTACCTGGCTAGGCATTTCACCCTTGCCGGCCAGTTCTCCGCTGAGATACTCGGCGGGTTTGAAGCGCCGGCTGGCAATCAATTGACCATTGAGGTCGGCGAAGCGCAGTTCCAGCAAAGGAAACGGCTGGGAGAAGGGCGCACGGTTGTAGATGATTGCATCGACGATCAGGGCGCCATTGAAGTCCGGGTGACTGCGTACCACCAGGTTGCTGCTTTTGATCCGCTCGATGTCGACGCGTGAAGGCACCTTGCAGCCCACCTGCGGGCAGATCTGCTGGAACCACGGGCGATACTGGTCCTGGCGCGCCAGTTCATCGAAGTGATACCAGATGTACTGACCCGCCAAGGCGGCCGCGGCCAGCAGCACCAGCAGGATCCACAGTACACGCTTACCCCAGTGTGCTTTGGGCTTTTGCCAATCCAGTTGCAGCGGATCGTCGACCAAGTCAAGCATCGGCTCTTTACGCACGGGACGGTTTGATACCGCGCCCAAGCCGGGTTCGCGGCGCTCATCAAGGTCGCTGTCGAGGGTGTCGAGATCGTCCTCGGGCGCTTTGGCCGACAGGCGCTCGCCAGGCATTTCATCAGGATCGGCTGAAATTGGCTGGGAACGATGCGGGGTTTCGTCCAGATCGTCGTCGAGAGTGTCCGGATCCAGCGATAACGACGGCTCGGTGCGCTCGCCCGGTGCTGGCGCGAGGTCCAGTGGTTCTTGCTCAATCAGCGGCTGGGGCTCGTCTGGCTCGGCCACGGGGGCGCGCTCGCTGGCTGGGGTGCTGAACAGGCTGTCGGGCCAGTGCTGGTCGTCGCTCTCCGGCTCGTCGCGCTGGGCACTGAGGCTTTCCTCGCGAGGTGGAACGGCCCTGAACTCGGTGGTCGGCTGGATTTCGCGTTGTTCCAGGCGCGCCAGCTCCTGGTCCAGGTCAAGCTGGTCGAGGTCCAGCTCGGCAGCGCTCCATCCGCGCGTACTGGCAGGCGCCGCGGGAGAGGGAGTCGGTGTAGGTGCTGGCACTGCTGGCTCAACGCTAGTGGGTTCGACCACAGGTTGTTGCGCCGCACTTTGCTCCAACAGCTGTTTGGCAGCGTTGAACACCTGCAGGCAGGCGCCGCAACGCACCACGCCGCGCGCCACGCTCAACTGGTTGTGGTTGACGCGAAAGCTGGTCTGGCAATGCGGGCACTGGGTGACGAAACTGTCGGTCATGCGGCGGTCCGGGTTATACAGAAGTTTATTCTAGGCGCGCTTAACGGCGACGACCACTGATGCGTACCCAGCCGTCACGAACGGTGATCGGATCGAGATCGAAGTCCTTGGCGTAGGCTGCGGCAACCTCTTCGCCTTGCTCGGCGAGGATTCCGGAAAGTGCCAGCAGGCCGCCTGGGCGGACCAGCGTCGACAATTGCGGCGCCAGGGAAACCAGTGGGCCGGCCAGAATGTTGGCGACCAGCACATCAGCCTGCATGGCCGGCATGTGTTCTGGCAGGTACAAGGCGAACTTCTCGTCGGCAATGCCATTGCGTCCGGCATTGTCGCGGGAGGCTTCCAGGGCCTGTACATCGATGTCAGTGCCCACGGCTTCGCGGGCGCCAAGTAGCAGCGAAGCGATGGCCAGAATCCCGGAACCACAACCGAAGTCGAGCACCTGCGCGTCTTTCAGGTCCTGGCCGTCCAGCCACTCAAGGCACAGGGCGGTGGTCGGGTGGGTGCCTGTGCCGAAGGCAAGCCCAGGATCGAGCAACAGGTTGACGGCGTCTGGCTCCGGCGCGGTATGCCAGCTTGGCACGATCCACAGGCGTTGACCGAAACGCATCGGCTGGAAGTTGTCCATCCAGCTTCGTTCCCAATCCTGGTCTTCGATGACCTCTGCCTGGTGCTCGGGCAATGCGGCGTCGGTCAGCAGTTGCAGGTGAGCGAACACGGCGTCGGCATCGGTATCGGCCTCGAACAGCGCCAGCAGGTGCGTGTGCGACCACAACGGTGTGGTGTTGAGGTCCGGTTCGAAAATCGGCTGATCTTCGGCGTCCATGAAGGTGACCGAAACCGCGCCTACTTCGAGCAGGGCATCTTCATAGGTTTCGGCTTGTTCCGGGCTGATGGCCAGACGTACTTGCAGCCAAGGCATGGCGGGCACCTTTGGAAAAATCTACTGGGGCAGCTCAAGGCTGCGCGAAGCCCGCCAGTTTACTTGAGTGGAGGCGGTTTGTGGAAATGCATCGCCTGCTGCGGTGTGCTGAAAAATCGGGTGCAAAAAAAAGGTTCTTCACGGAATCCCGGGGGTATGATCTTGGGGCTGGGCTGGGATTTGAGTCTGCGAGCTTATCCATTCAATGCGGCGCCGCTGTTGGCCCCTTCCGCCCTTACGGCGGGTCCCTTTTGTCTTGGCAAAAGGAACCAAAACCGTGTGTCCCTGCATCCGGCCCTACGCTGCGCTCCGGGTCCCTTCGCTCCGGCATTGCTCCCGTCGGGACCGCACCGAAGGGCCGTCCTGGCCCTACGGTGCTCGCAGGCCATCCATGGCCTGCACCCGACTACGCAATACCTGCACTCAGCCTACTGAAGGGACGATCCAGGGTGTCTGGGCTGGCGATGTACGAAGAGCCAGATCAAAAGCAAAAGCTGCACACCAACGCCTCGCTGTTGCCGGTGCCGTTGCTGTGCTTCTCCCTACACAAATCGTGCAGACGCCACAAATCGTCCCTTCAGTAGGCCGAATGGAACCCTTGCGCAGTGGGGCGACGGCCATGGATGGCCGGCGAGCGCCGCAGGGCCAGGACGGCCCTTCGGCGCGCTCCCCGCGGGAGCAAGGGTGGAATGAGGGAACCCGGAGCGCAGCGCAGGGCCGAATGCAGGGACAAGGGTTTTGCCCACTTTTGCCCCGACAAAAGTGGGTCGCCGTAAAGGCGAAACCAGCCAGTGGTGCCACCACATCAAACGGATATGCCCATCGCCACTCGAGCCACATTCCGGTGCTCACCAGCTAGCAGGCCCGGTGCGTAGTTCCCGGAATTCCGCGAACAACCAAAAAAAGACCCCGGTCAATGGACCGGGGTCTTTTTTACATCACTTGCCGAATCACTCCTGGTTAGCCAGTTTGTGTTCCAGATAGTGAATGTTTACGCCACCTTTGCAGAAACCTTCATCACGCACCAGGTCGCGGTGCAGCGGGATGTTGGTCTTGATGCCGTCGACGACGATTTCGTCCAGGGCATTGCGCATGCGTGCCATGGCTTCGTCGCGGTCTTTGCCGTAGGTGATCAGCTTGCCGATCAGCGAGTCGTAGTTCGGCGGTACCGCGTAGCCGCTGTACAGGTGCGAATCGACGCGAACGCCGTTGCCGCCTGGAGCGTGGAAATGCTTGACGGTGCCAGGGCTCGGGATGAACTTGCGTGGGTCTTCGGCGTTGATCCGGCACTCCAGGGAGTGACCACGAATTACCACGTCATCCTGAGTGAACGACAGCTTGTTGCCTGCGGCGATGCTGAGCATCTCCTTGACGATGTCGATACCGGTGACCATTTCCGAAACCGGGTGCTCCACCTGAACACGGGTGTTCATTTCGATGAAGTAGAAACGACCGTTTTCGTAGAGGAACTCGAAGGTGCCGGCGCCGCGGTAGCCAATCTCGATGCACGCATCGACGCAGCGCTTGAAGACTTCCTGGCGGGCTTTTTCGTCGATACCTGGCGCCGGCGCTTCTTCCAGAACCTTTTGGTGGCGGCGCTGCAGTGAGCAGTCGCGATCACCCAGGTGTACGGCATTGCCTTGACCGTCGGACAGGACTTGAACTTCCACGTGACGTGGGTTGGTCAGGAACTTCTCGAGGTAGACCATCGGGTTACCGAACGCAGCGCCTGCTTCGGTGCGTGTCAGCTTGGCCGAGGCAATCAGGTCCTCTTCCTTGTGCACAACGCGCATGCCGCGACCACCACCACCACCGGCGGCCTTGATGATCACCGGGTAGCCAACCTCGCGGGCGATAGCCAGCGCGGTTTCTTCGTCTTCCGGCAACGGGCCGTCGGAGCCCGGGACAGTCGGAACGCCAGTCTTGATCATCGCGTCCTTGGCCGAAACCTTGTCACCCATCAGGCGAATGGTGTCAGCTTTCGGGCCGATGAAGGCGAAGCCGGAGTTTTCCACCTGCTCGGCGAAGTCGGCGTTTTCCGCGAGGAAGCCGTAGCCTGGGTGAATGGCGGTTGCGCCGGTGACTTCTGCGGCGGCGATGATCGCCGGGATATGCAGGTAGGAGTCCTTGGAGGACGCCGGACCAATGCAAACCGATTCGTCGGCCAGGCCCAGGTGCATCAGTTCACGGTCGGCCGTGGAGTGTACGGCGACGGTCTTGATGCCCATCTCTTTGCAGGCACGCAGGATCCGCAGGGCAATTTCCCCGCGGTTGGCAATCAGGACTTTTTCCAGCTTCGCAGACATCGTTGGCTCTCCGCGGTTCAAACGATGGTGAACAGCGGCTGGTCGTACTCAACCGGCTGACCGTCTTCTACCAGAATGGATTCGATCACACCGCTGGCTTCAGCTTCGATGTGGTTCATCATTTTCATGGCTTCGACGATGCACAGGGTGTCGCCTTTCTTCACGGTCTGGCCGACTTCGACAAAGGCTGGCGAAGTAGGCGAGGCTTTACGGTAGAAGGTGCCGACCATTGGCGAACGCGCAACGGTGCCGTTCAGTTTAGGCGCGGCAGGTGCTTCGGCGGCGGCAGGTGCTGCGGCAGCAGCAGGCGCGGCAACTGGAGCAGCGGCGACTGGAGCCGGAGCGTAGTACTGTTGCGCTGGAGTCTTGCTGTGACGGCTGATCCGTACGGATTCTTCGCCTTCCTTGATCTCCAGTTCGTCGATGCCAGATTCTTCCAGCAGTTCGATCAGCTTCTTGACTTTACGGATATCCATTAATCATCAACTCCCAAGGTTCGGTCAGGGGCGTAAATATAAAAACGTGTTAGCAAACGTTTCTTGTGAGCCCCGGCCTACAGGCCAGGTTCTCGTCATCAGGGCTTTGCGTTAGCAGCCAGGTGTTCCAGGGCAGACTCCAGGGCCAGCCGATAACCGCTGGCGCCCAGGCCGCAGATCACGCCTACAGCAACATCTGAAAAGTAGGAGTGATGGCGAAAAGGTTCACGCTTGTGCACGTTAGAGAGATGCACTTCGATGAATGGGATGCTCACAGCCAGCAATGCGTCACGTAATGCGACGCTTGTATGTGTGAAAGCAGCCGGATTGATCAGGATAAAATCGACTCCCTCGCCGCGCGCGGCATGGATGCGGTCGATCAATTCGTACTCGGCATTGCTTTGCAGATACTGCAGGTGATGGCCGGCGGCGCGAGCCCGCTGCTCCAGGTCCTGGTTGATCTGAGCCAGGGTAATGGCGCCATAGACCCCCGGTTCGCGGGTGCCAAGCAGGTTCAGGTTGGGGCCGTGCAGCACCAGAAGCGTTGCCATCTGTGTTTCCTTTTATCGTTAGGCACAAACGTTGCGCGGCGACTATGCCGTAAACCGGCGGGCAGTGTCCAGTTGCCGACAATAGCCAGCACGATGACCGAGATTCACGCCAAATATGTGACTAATTTATTAATTTCGGTCATTGCTGATGGCATTTCGGCAGCCAGAAGAAGTTATAGACCCAGATCGCCGCCAATGCGCGTCAGATGCTCGGCAAATTCGCCGGCGTTTGTCTCTCCTACTACTCGAGCGCTGGTTTTTTCGCTGCCGTTCGCATCAAAGAACAAAAGGGCGGGAGGGCCGAACAACTGGTAGCGGTCGAGCAAGGCACGTTGGTCGGCGTTGCTTTCTGTCATGTCGAAGCGCACCAGGGTGTACTTCTCAAGCTGACGTTGCACCGCCGGGGCGGTCAGCACCTCGTGCTCGATGACCTTGCAACTGATGCACCAGTCGGCGTACCAGTCCAGCACCACCGGTTTCGCTGCAGCCTTGGCCTGAGCCAGGGCGCTGTCGAGGGCTGCCGGGGTGGTCACGGTCTGCCAGTCGTTGTGGTTACTGGCCTGGGTGACCGCGCCCGAGGCCGATGCTGTGGCGTGTGGCAAAGGCCGCAGAGGATCGGTCTGGCCACTTAATGCGCCATACCAGCAGGCCAGGGCATAGACCAGCAGCAAAAGGCCCAGTAATTGGGCCAAGCGCTGGCGCGTGGTTTTTACTGTGAACTCCAGGGCGCCAAGGAACACGGCAACGCCAGCACTCAGCAAGCCCACCAGCAGCAGGGTGATCTGGCCAGGCAGTACCCGGCTGAGCAGGCCGATGGCCAAGCCCAGCAATAGCACGCCGATGGCGTTTTTCACGGTAACCAACCAAGGACCGCTTTTCGGTAGCCAGGCCGCCCCGCCTGTCGCGACCAACAGCAGTGGCGCGCCCATACCCAAGCCCAGGGCGAACAGTTTCAGCGCGCCGCCCAGGGCATCGCCACTGGCGCTGATATAGAGCAAGGCTCCGGCCAGCGGTGCCGACACGCAAGGTGAAACCAGCAGACTTGAGAACACGCCGAGCACGGCCGCACCGAGCAGCGAGCCGCCCTTGGTCTGGCCAACAAGTCGCTCGAGACGATTACTGATGGCGTGCGGCAGCTTTAGTTCGAAGAGACCGAACATCGCCAGCGCAAACACTACAAAGAACAGCGAAAAAGGCACTAGCACCCAGGCCGACTGCAGGCGCGCCTGCAGGTTCATGCCTGCGCCGAACAGCCCCATCAAGGCACCGAGCACAGCGAAACAGGCGGCCATCGGTAGCACGTAGGCCAGCGACAGACTGAAGCCGCGCCAACCACCCACCTGTCCGCGCAGAACCACGCCGGAGAGAATCGGCAGCATGGGCAATACGCACGGAGTAAAGGTCAGGCCGACCCCAGCGAGGAAAAACAACAATAGCTCTTTCCAGGTCCAGGCGTTTGTATCCACCTGCGGAGCATCGATGGCAGCAGGAGCGACAGCGCTGCCATCGATGCTCAGGCGTGCGGTTTCCGGTGGATAGCACAAGCCTTTATCGGCACAGCCCTGGTAGCCCACCAGCAAGGTAAAGGCACGCTGCTCGGTCGCCGGGCGGGGAATATCGATATCAAGGATGCCGTGGTAAACCTCGACATCGCCGAAGAACTCGTCGTGCTTGGCTTCACCAGGCGGGATCTGCGCTGCGCCCAGGACGATGTCCGCGGGCTCGGTGCGAAATTGGAAGCGATGACGGTACAAGTAGTAGCCATCGGTAGCGACAAAACGCAATTTGATGGTTTGCGCATCGCTTTGGATCACACTCAGTTTGAACGCTTCGTGCACCGGCAGGAAGTCGGCGCTGTTGTTCAGGGATGCCGCTCCCAGCGTCGCACTGGGGCGGTTGTCGAGCAGGCCGGCACCGAAGGCGGGCAGGGCCAGGACCAGGAAAATCAGGCAAAACAGGCGGCGCATGGCGGTCTCGCTGTACAGAACAGCCTGCATGATAACGAAGTTTTGCCAGCGCAGCAGGCGGCCGGCGATTTGCGCTCTGGTGGGCACAGGCCTTGCCTGCGCTATGGCACTACAGCCGAAACGCCCGCACGGCGGTATTCAGTTCGCCGCCCAACCTGAGCAATTGCTCACCCTGTTCACGGCCTTCACCAATGCGTTGAAGGTTGTCTTCGCCCAAATCATGAATGCGCTCGCTGTGGTCGCGAATCTCGCTGACCGCGCCGCTTTGTTGCGCGGTCACATCGGCAATACGCACTGCAGTCGCGGAAATGGTCTGGATCGCTGCGACAATTTCATCCAGTGCGCCATCGGCCGCCTGTGCCTGGCCAGCCGTGGCTTCAGCATGTTCGAGCTGGGCGCGCATACCTTGTACAGACTCGCGTGCAGCAAGCTGCAAACGGCCGATCAAGGTCTGGATTTCACCGGTAGCCCCGGTAGTACGCTGCGCCAGTGAGCGCACCTCTTCTGCGACCACGGCAAAACCACGGCCCATTTCTCCGGCCCGCGCCGCTTCAATTGCCGCGTTCAAGGCCAGCAGGTTGGTTTGTTCGGCAATCGAGCGAATGACGGTGAGTACCCCTCCGATGGTGGCCGACTCTTCGGCCAGTTGTTCGATCATCTGTGCGTTGCCTTGCACTTCATCAACCAGCGCGTGCAGGCCGGTCAGACTCTGGCCGATCACCACCTGGCTTTGCTGCACCGCATGCCCGGCATCATGGCTGGCGTCGGCGGCATGACTGGCATCGCCAGCCACTTGAGAGATGGTGGCCTCCAACTCGCCCAAGGCATCACGTATCTGCGCGGTGTCAGCGGCCTGGCGTTCGGCGCCAGCGTGCAACGCGCTGCTCATACCCGCCAAGGCACGACTACTGCCGGCCACTTGTTCGGCATTGTTGCGAAGGGTCCCGACCAGATCCACCAGGTACAAGCGCAGGCGATTGAGTGAATCCTGGATGTCGTGCATTTCGCGGTTGCTTTTGCCCAGTGCGATGGCGTCAGCGAAATTACCTTCGGCCCAGCGCGAAAGGGCCGGAGCCAGGTTGGTGAGTACCCGTGCCAGGCGCCGTTGCAACGTGTCGATCAGGAGCGCGATCACCAGGATCAGAGCAATCATCAAACCTTGGATCAGCCGCACTTCAGCGTTGATCGCGGCGTGCTGGCTGCGTACTTCAGGTTCAAGTGCAGCAATGGACTGTTGCATGGCATCAAGTTGTTGGTGTGTGCGTTCGGCCAGCCCGCTGCGGCGCTGGATTTGCTCGCGGGTGCGCTGCAACTCACCGGGGTAGCGCTTGAGCAGGCTGTTCAGCTCGCGCTTGAGGGCAACGCCGGTGTCTTCGGTCTCACTGCTGGCCTGGGTCTCCAGCCCCATGAGGGCAGCAAAGTCATCGGCGTTCGACTCCCGTGCGGCACTGACGCCAAGCAGCGGCAGTTCATCGAGTGCCTGGGCCTGGGCGATGATTTGCTGAAGCTCGCGTTCCACCTCGTCCGCCAGCTCGCTACGGCCACTGCTGACCAGCTTGTCGCGGGCAAGCGACAACCGCGAAAGGTGCAACGACGCCTGGAACAGCGGTGTCCAATAACGTGGGGCATCGCTACTGCTGCTGGCTTGAGCGTAGCCGGCCAATTGTTCGAGGCTTGCCCCCAGCTCGCGCTCTGCCTGAAGCAATAACGCCTGCGGATCTGCCGCCAACTTGCCGGCGGCCAGGAGTTCGTTGCCCGCAAAACCCTGCAGGCTGTCCAGGCTTGGGCGCAAGGACGCGGCCAGCGTTGCCGGGAGTTGCGCAAGCTGCTCTTGCAGCGCAGTGGTCGCTTGGACCGCAGCAGCATGGCGCAGGGCATCACCGCTGTTGAGGTAATCGAGGATATTGCGGGCCGCCTGGTTCTGAAACTGCTGCGACAGTGACAGATAACGCTCCATGATCAGGTAAGGGCGTTCCAGCGCGCGCTGAGACCACCATAATGTAGCGCCCAGGGCGATACAGACGGTTACCAGCAACAGGGTATTGAAATTGGTAAGCAGCTTCAGGCGCATGCGCAGGATCTACCAACGGTCGAATGGTAAGCCCCTGAAGTTATTGCGTTTTTATGACCGGGTTATGACGAAGCATGGCCTGATGTTAAAAAAAAGTGGCACTTTGCCTTATTTAATCGACGCGCTGTACCCGATTGCGCCCGGCACCTTTGGCTCGGTACAGCGCTTCATCGGCAGAGGTGGCCATGCTCAGGGCATCGAGCTCATCGCTCAACTGCACCACGCCGGCGCTGAAAGTGCAGAAAAGATCCTTGGGTTGAGCAGGATAGTGGATCTCGGCAAAGCGCCGACGGATCTCGTCGAGCACCTTATGGGCGGCGCTCAGGTCGGTATTGGGCATTACGATGGCGAACTCTTCTCCACCGTAGCGACCGATGAAGTCGGTCTTGCGCAAACGCTGTTTGAGAAACAGTGCCAGGCTTTTGATCACACGATCACCCATCGGGTGACCGTGGCTGTCGTTGACCTTCTTGAAGTGGTCGATGTCGAGCATGGCAAAGCTCAGCGGCTGTTCTTCGCGTCGAGCGCGGAAACTGCAGTCTTCGAGCAGTTGCAGGATATGTGTGTGGTTATACAGACCGGTGAGGCTGTCGCGAACCATCCGTGCCTTCAGATTGCGTGCCCGCGCGGCGCGGTTGCGCACCGTGGTAATCAGGTGGCGTGATCGGATCGGCTTGGTCAGGAAGTCATCGCCGCCTTCGCTCATGGCGTCGAGTTGCTTGTCGAGGTCATCCTCGGCTGACAAATAGATGATTGGCACGCTGACATAACGGTCATTGTGGCGAATCACCTTGGCCAGTTCCGTGCCGGTGCAGTCAGGCATATACATGTCGAGGATGATCAGGTCGGGCTGGAAATCGGCCAGTTCGGCCATGGTACGGATCGGATCAGTGAGCGCCCGGGTGACGATACCGGCACTGTTGAGCAATCGCTCGGTGTGCATGGCCTGGGCCCGGGAGTCGTCGATGATCAGCACCTTGAAAGGCTCGTATTGGGTGACACTGGTGAGCAATTCAACCTTCTCCAGCAGGCTGGAGGCTTCCAGCGTGCCGGTCAGAAACTCCTGGCCCCCGGCGCGCACTGCGGCAAGCCGCGTGGGTGTGTCGGTTTCATGCAGGCTGAAGAACAAAAGCGGTACGCGTTGTTCCAGACCTTGCTGGGCCTGGGCTGCCAATTGCAGGCCAACGCCGCTGCCCGTGAAGTCGACATCCATGACAATGACCGACGGCAAGCGCTCGCTCATGGAGGCGCGGAAGGCATCGGCGCTGTACAGGGCTTGTACACCCAGGCCGAAGAATTCCAATTGTTGAGCCAGACGTTCTGCGCGGTCGTGGTCCTGGAGCATGATGTAGACCGGCTTGCGCAGGGGCGGTAACGGTACCTGTTCAAGCAGGTCGCCCTGGCGCAGGCCGGTGCGCGACAAGCGCTGCATCAAGCGGTTCAGCTCACTGATGAGGGTACTGCTCAAGCGTGCGCTGTTGGCCTCGACCGCCGCCAAGGTTTGGCCGATGGCCTCGGCCAATTGACTGTGTTCGGGCTGTTCGAACCGTTCTGCGTAGCGTTGCAGGCGCAGGTTGGCCTCGCACAGCTCACCCAGATCGCCAGTCGACCACTCGCTGCGCTGCAGGCGCTGCCAGATTTCCAGGATCTGCCTAGCCTGGTGAATGACCCGCTGGGCAAAGTGCTGTTTGAGGCGCTCACGATTGGGGTCTTCTAGCTCGGTCATGTCCTGACTACTTATTTAAGGGTGAGGCAGTTCGAGTAATGGCTCTATGCTAGCACCACTTGCCGGACAATCGAGTGTCTTGTATCAATTATCTGTATAGGTTTGCTTATTCATTTGTTGACTCGATAGTCGCTTATGCGAACCGACCTCCTTGATTTATAGTGCAGCGATACTTGCCGACCCCGGCAGGCGGCGCGCGCGGAAAAACCGTACAGCGCTGGCACGAAGCCCGGGGGTTGCGGTCGAACCCCTTGAACCGACGTGACAGAAAGGACAACGCCATGCTGGATTGGAAAAACCGTACAGGCAAAGCCGAGGCGCGTGAGCGGGTAGAGCCGCGCAGTGCAGCCACTCGCAGTTATTTCGGCGGGTTGTTCTTCAGCCGAGCCCTGGGCACGCTGATTGGCTTGTATCTGTTGGTGTGCATCGGTCTGGGCTGGTACTGGAGTGCCGAACCGGACTTGTTCCCCGTCCAGCAGAATGCCCAGGCTGCCGCCGAGAAGACCGGCCAGCAGATGGTGGTTGGCTACACCACCGTTGAAACCCTGAAAACCGTTGCTGGCACCTTGCTCAACAAGCCGGGTGGTTACATTTCCAACGACCGCTTTCCACCAGGATTGTGGATGGACAATATGCCGAGCTGGGAGTACGGCGTACTGGTCCAGGTCCGTGACCTGAGCCGGGCACTGCGCAAAGATTTCGCCCGTTCGCAATCGCAGTCGACTGAAGATGCTGATCTGGCCAAGGCCGAGCCACGCTTCAACTTCGACAACAAGAGCTGGATCCTGCCGTCGAGCGAATCGGAGTTCCAGGAAGGCATCAACTCCCTGAGCCGCTACCAGAAACGTCTGGCTTCCCCGGATCAGCAGGGCGCGCTGTTTTATACCCGTGCCGATAACCTCAACAACTGGCTGGGCGACGTTGCCACCCGTCTGGGTTCACTCTCGCAGCGTCTGTCGGCCAGCGTCGGTCGGGTCAAGCTCAACAGCAGCCTGAAAACCGAGACAGTGGTCGCCGGCCAGGCGCCGCAACTGGACGAAGAAGTGGTAGAAACGCCTTGGCTGCAGATCGACAACGTCTTCTATGAAGCCCGTGGTCAGGCTTGGGCGCTGTCGCACCTGCTGCGCGCCATCGAGGTGGACTTTGCCGATGTCCTGGCGAAGAAGAACGCTACGGTCAGCGTACGCCAGATCATTCGCGAGCTGGAGGCTTCCCAGGAGCCGCTGTGGAGCCCAATGGTGCTCAACGGCAGTGGCTTCGGCATGTGGGCCAACCACTCGCTGGTCATGGCCAACTACATTTCGCGTGCCAACGCCGCGGTGATCGACCTGCGCCAACTGCTGTCCCAAGGCTGATCGATGGCTATCTCCACGCAGGAGGCTGCGCACCGCGCGGCCTCCGATGCCGAACTGATCGCCTGGGTAGACGAAAGCGACAAGCTCCTGGGCGCCGTACCCCGCGCCGAGTTGCGTGAAAAGGGCTTGATCGGACGCGGCACCTACATTCTGTTGTTCAACACGCTCGGTGAGTTGTGCGTGCACCGGCGTACCGAGAGCAAGGCAATTTATCCGGGCTACTGGGATGTGGCCGCCGGCGGCATGGTCCAGGCCGACGAAAGCTTTGCCGAGTCTGCCGCCCGTGAGTTGGAAGAAGAGCTGGGAGTGGCAGGTGTCGAGTTGACTGCCCACGAACGGTTTTTCTTCGACCAGCCCGGCAACCGGCTCTGGTGCGCGGTGTTTTCAGCCGTCTGGGACGGGCCTTTGCGCCTGCAACCGGAGGAAGTCAGCGAAGCGCGCTTTTTACCCGTCGAGCAGGCGTTGGCAGAGAGTCTCCGGCAGCCTTATTGCCCCGATTCACTGGCTGCATTGCAACGCTACATCGACCGTCGGGCCTGAAGTCGCTAATAGCGTGCAAAATGGCGCAGTTTTGTACTTAGCATTCGCTGCATTTATCGTTACACTGCGCGGCCTTTCAAGGCTGCCGCACTCTGTGTGCGGCAGTTGCGCTGCCCCTGCCAGAGTGGGGCTTCGCGGTCGATACCCCGCCCAGGGCATCGACCAGTTTTTGTCCTCACCGTACGAGGATCAAAAGTGGCCAAAAAAGCCGCATCATTCGCCGCCCTTGGTGGCCTGGTGTTCTCCACTGATGCAGGTCGGCATTGTCCGGACTGCAGCAAACCCATAGATGCCTGCATCTGCAAACAGACGCTCATCCCCGAAGGCGATGGCATTGCTCGCGTGCGCCGCGAAAGCAAGGGCCGTGGCGGCAAGACGGTGACGACCATCAGCGGTGTACCGCTGCCCCTGGAACAGCTCAAGGACCTGGCAACCACGCTCAAGCGTCGTTGCGGAACCGGCGGCGCGTTGAAAGACGGGGTCATCGAAATTCAGGGCGATCACGTCGAGCTGTTATTGGCAGAGCTGATCAAGCAGGGCTTTAAAGCGAAGAAGTCCGGCGGCTGAACAGCGCATCGCGATTTTTTGCAGTTTGCTTTCTAAACTCGTTCCCGTAGGAAGGGTCTATCCCTGAACACGGAAAATCGTCATTTCCAGGTTTTACACTGCGCCCGCCGTCCGCGGGCCGGTGTTATCCGACTTTTTATATAGGGGACTTCAATGTCCGTACGACGCACACGCAAAGACGATGGCAGCCAATGGACAGTTGCGGACAGCCGCAGTGTTTATGGAATTCGCCATTGGGGGGCCGGTTACTTCGCAATCAACGAGGCCGGGCGCGTCGAAGTCCGCCCCAACGGGCCTGGCAGCGCGCCGATCGACTTGTTCGAACAGGTCGACGACCTGCGCAAGAGCGGTTTGTCGCTGCCGCTATTGGTCCGCTTCCCGGACATCCTGCAAGACCGCGTGCGCCAGCTGACCGGTGCCTTTGACGCCAATATCGCGCGCCTGGAATACCAGAGCCAGTACACCGCGCTGTACCCGATCAAGGTCAACCAGCAGGAAGCGGTGGTGGAAAACATCATCGCCACGCAGAACGTCTCCATCGGGCTGGAGGCGGGTTCCAAGCCTGAGCTGTTGGCCGTTCTGGCCCTGGCACCCAAAGGCGGCACCATCGTCTGCAACGGTTACAAGGACCGTGAGTTCATTCGCCTGGCGCTGATGGGCCAGAAGCTTGGCCATAACGTGTTCATCGTCATCGAAAAAGAATCGGAAGTGGCGCTGGTCATCGAAGAAGCGGCCGACCTCAAGGTCAAGCCGCAGGTTGGTCTGCGTGTGCGCCTGTCGTCGCTGGCATCGAGCAAGTGGGCCGATACCGGTGGTGAAAAGTCCAAGTTCGGCCTGTCGGCTGCGCAACTGATCTCGGTGGTGCAGCGCTTCCGTGACGCGGGCCTGGACCAGGGCATCCGTTTGCTGCACTTCCATATGGGTTCGCAAATCGCCAACCTTGCCGACTACCAGCACGGCTTCAAGGAAGCTATTCGTTATTACGGCGAATTGCGTGCCCTGAACCTGCCTGTCGACCACATTGACGTTGGTGGCGGCCTGGGTGTCGACTACGACGGTACCCATTCGCGCAATGCCAGCTCGATCAACTACGACATGGACGATTACGCCGGTGTCGTGGTCGGCATGCTCAAGGAGTTCTGCGATGCCCAAGGCTTGCCGCATCCGCACATTTTTTCTGAGAGCGGTCGCTCGCTGACGGCGCACCACGCCGTGCTGGTGGTGCAGGTTACCGATGTCGAGAAGCACAACGACGAAGTGCCCGTAATCGAAAACAAGGAGAGCCTGCCCGAAACGGTTCAGTCGCTGGCCGATCTGTTGGGCCCGACCGATATCGAGATGGTCACCGAAACGTACTGGCGCGCCACGCACTACATGAGTGATGTGGCAGCGCAGTATGCCGACGGCAAGATCACCCTGGCCGAGAAAGCGTTGGCCGAGCAGTGCTACTTTGCCGTCTGCCGTCGCCTGCACAACTCGCTCAAGGCCCGTCAGCGTTCGCACCGTCAGGTGCTCGACGAACTCAACGACAAGCTTGCCGACAAGTACATCTGCAACTTCTCGGTCTTCCAGAGCTTGCCCGACACCTGGGCCATCGGCCAGGTACTGCCGATTCTGCCGCTGCACCGCCTCGATGAAGAGCCGATGCGCCGCGCCGTGCTGCAAGACCTGACCTGCGACTCCGATGGCAAGATCAACCAGTACGTCGACGAGCAGAGCATCGAGACCAGCATGCCGGTACACGGCATCAACGAAGGTGAGGATTATCTGCTGGGTATCTTCCTGGTCGGTGCCTACCAGGAAATTCTCGGCGACATGCACAACCTGTTTGGTGACACCGACTCGGTGAACATCTACCAAAACCCGAACGGCAGTGTGTACCACGCCGGTATCGAGACCCACGACACCATCGAAGACATGCTGCGTTACGTGCACCTGTCGCCGGAGGAGTTGATGACTCACTACCGCGACAAGTGCGCCAGCGCCAAGATCACAGCGCGTGAACGCACCCAGTTCCTGGATGCGCTGCGCCTTGGCTTGACCCGTTCTTCGTACCTGTCCAGCTGACGCAATCGCGGCGCAAGCTCGCTTCTACTCAGGTTGTCGCACCTGACTTGAGTAGAAGTAGGCCTTGCCGGCGATGGAGCTGCCTAGCAGTCCTCCAGGGCGGACGCCGGTTCCCACTCAGGTTGAAAGCAATTGCGCCTCACGCTGGGCGATGGCAGCTTCGAGCTCAGGCGAACGCTTGGCCCATTGTTCGGGAGGCAGTGGTTTGGACCATTCAATGATGGCGGGGTTGGTTAAACTCGGCGGATGAGACAGCTTCAGGTTCTGCAGTTTTTCCGCAAGATAAGTCCCCAGAATCGTAATGCAGAACAAGCCCCAGAAAACACCAAGCAAGTTCCCCTTACAAAGGTCGGTAATAATCGAGCCGATTTGCGTTTCTTCGTAGGGTGCGACGCCTACCCGGCTATCTGGGACTGCGTCCGGTCCTATCTCCATGTAACTGCGCATGCACTCCCACAGCGCCATCGCGGTGGTGCCACCGCCACAGCCAAAGCCCAGCGAGTAATGTTTGTTATCGTCCTTGGCGAGCGGATCTGGGTTCTCGAAGCCAATGAACAACATGCCCATCGTTGCTCTGCCACCTTGGCTTACTGACGAATGTTGCGTGGCTGCTGCGGTCACGCTTTCCCAGGGGACAATCCAGTACTCGCCATCTGCTTGGGGTACGCATACTTCACGGCGCTGTCGATTGAAACGTACGGGTAAAGGGACTTCGCGGAATAAGCCTAGGATTACATAAAAGATAGGAATGCCTACGATGATAGTTGCGCCCCACATCATTATCGGGTCAGGAGTGATGTAGTACATCAGTGCAAACAGTATCACCATCGGCCAAATAACCATCACCGCCGAACCGATACTGTAAATACCAATGTCGACAAACACGTCGTTCTTGCGCCATATCGTATTGAGTACATCTGCGGGATTTTCGCCGGTAGGGATGGGCAAAGGCGCCAAGTAATCGTTACGCGAGAACAGCCGCTTTTTAGTAGTGCCTGCGGGTGGTGTACTCATGTTTGTTCCGTGTGTTGCGTCTGCGCGAGCAATTCGGCCTCACGCTGGGCGATGGCAGCTTCCAACTCGGGAGAACGCTTGGCCCATTGTTCGGGCGGCAGGGGTTTGGACCATTCGATAATGGCGGGGTAGTCCAGGCTTGGAGGCGGATTCAACTTTTTCCACTGCAGGTAGCCAGCCAATGGGGCATTGAAAATAAACACGCCAAATATACCTTCCCACAGTATCGTCAGAAGCCAGCCGCGGGTTTTAGCTTTATCGCGCATGTAGTCGATGTAGTCGCGCAGGGTCCCACCTAAGTTAAGCGGAACAGCCTCTGGCGCTGCGTCGGGCCCAATCTCCATGTAACTGCGCATGCACTCCCATAGCGCCATCGCGGTGGTGCCTCCGCCACAGCCAAAGCCCAGCGAGTAATGCTTGTTATCTTCCTTGGCGTGCGGATCTGGGTTCTCGAAGCCAATGAACAACATGCCCATCGTTGCTCTGCCACCTTGGCTTACCGACGAATGCTGCGTGGCTGCTGCCGTCACGCTTTCCCAAGGGACAATCCAGTACTCGCCATCTGCTTGCGGTACGCATACTTCACGGCGCTGTCGATTGAAACGTACGGGTAAAGGTACTTCGCGGAAAAGACCCTGAATCAGAAGTAAGGTAGGAGTTCCGATGATAAAAGCGACCATGATCGCAAATATGTGCATATCGTCCTGATCATGCCTGAACAGATATCCCATGAATGCGAACAGCATTACCATTGGCCAAAGCACCATCACCGCCGACCCGATACTGTAATTACCAATATCGAGAAATACGTCGTTCTTGCGCCATATGGTGTTGAGCACATCGGAAGGTTTTCTCCCGGTGGGAATTGGCAATGGCGCCAAGTAGTCGTTGCGCGAAAATAGCCGTTTTTTAGTGGTGCCTGCGGGTGGCGTACTCATGTTTGTTCCGTGTGTTGCGTCTGCGCGAGCAATTCGGACTCACGCTGGGCGATGGCAGCTTCGAGCTCAGGCGAACGCTTGGCCCATTGTTCTGGAGGCAGTGGTTTGGACCATTCAATGATGGCGGGGTAGGTCAAACTCGGCGGATGGGACAGCTTCAAGTTCTGCAGTTTTTCCGCGAGATAAGTCCCCAGAATCGTAATGCAGAACAAGCCCCAGAAAACACTAAGCAAGTTCCCCTTACAAAGGTCGGTAATGATCGAGCCGATTTGCGTTTCTTCGTAGGGTGCGACGCCTACCCGGCTATCTGGGACTGCGTCCGGTCCTATTTCCATGTAACTGCGCATGCACTCCCACAGCGCCATCGCGGTGGTGCCTCCGCCACAGTTAAAGCCCAGCGAGTAATGCTTGTTATCCTCCTTGGCGTGTGGATCTGGGTTCTCGAAGCCAATGAACAACATGCCCATCGTTGCTCTGCCAGCTTGGCTTACCGACGAATGTTGTGTGGCTGCTGCCGTCACGCTTTCCCAGGGGACAATCCAGTACTCGCCATCTGCTTGCGGTATGCATACTTCACGGCGCTGTCGATTGAAGCGCACGGGTAAAGGTACTTCTCGGAAAAGACCTTGAATCAGAAGTAAGGTAGGAATTCCGATGATAAAAGTGACCATGATCGCAAATATGTGCATATCGTCCTGATCATGCCTGAACAGATATCCCATGAATGCAAACAGTATTGCCATTGACCAAAGCATCATCACCGCCGAACCGATACTGTAATTACCAATATCGAGAAACACGTCGTTCTTGCGCCATATGGTGTTAAGCACATCGGAGGGTTTTATCCCGGTAGGGATGGGCAATGGCGCCAAGTAGTCATTACGCGAAAACAGCCGTTTTTTAGTGGTGCCTGCGGGTGGTGTACTCATGTTTGTTCCGTGTGTTGCGTCTGCGCGAGCAGTTCGGCTTCACGCTGGGCGATGGCAGCTTCCAGCTCAGGAGAACGCTTGGCCCATTGTTCGGGCGGTAGGGGTTTGGACCATTCGATGATGGCGGGGTAGGTCAAACTCGGCGGATGAGACAACTTCAAGTTCTGCAGTTTTTCCGCAAGATAAGTCCCCAGAATCGTAATGCAGAACAAACCCCAGAAAACGCCAAGCAAGTTCCCCTTACAAAGGTCGGTAATGATTGAGCCGATTTGCGTTTCTTCGTAGGGTGCGACGCCTACCCGGCTATCTGGGACTGCGTCCGGTCCAATCTCCATATAACTGCGCATGCACTCCCACAGCGCCATCGCGGTGGTGCCACCGCCACAGTTAAAGCCCAGCGAGTAATGCTTGTTATCCTCCTTGGCGTGCGGATCTGGGTTATCGAAGCCAATGAACAACATGCCCATCGTTGCTCTGCCGGCTTGGCTAACTGACGAATGTTGCGTTGCTGCTGCCGTCACACTTTCCCAGGGGACAATCCAGTACTCGCCATCTGCTTGCGGTATGCATACTTCACGGCGCTGCCGATTGAAACGTACGGGTAAAGGTACTTCGCGGAATAAACCCAGGATTACATAAAAGATAGGAATGCCCACGATTATTAGTCCGACTCCCAGTATTAGAAGGTTGGACGTGATGTAATAAATAACCGAAAATTGTATGGCCGTCGGCCAAATAATCATCACCGCAGAGCCGATACTGTAATTACCAATATCGAGAAACACGCCGTTCTTGCGCCATATGGTGTTGAGCACATCGGAGGGTTTTATCCCTGTAGGGATGGGTAATGGCGCCAAGTAGTCGTTACGCGAGAACAACCTTTTCTTTGTGGTGCCTGCGGGTGGTGTACTCATGTTTGGTCCATGTGTTGCGTTTGCGCGAGCAATTCGGCCTCACGCTGGGCGATGGCAGCTTCGAGCTCAGGCGAACGCTTGGCCCATTGTTCTGGAGGCAGGGGTTTGGACCATTCGATGATGGCGGGGTAGGTTAAATCTGGTGGTGGATTCAGTTTCCAGCGCTCAAGCACGTCGATAAGCAGCGTGTTAAAAATGAAAATGCCGCAGAAGCCTTCCCACAAAACGGTTACAAACCACCCTCGTAATTTCGCAGCCTTGATAAGGTCTTCCAGGTATGTGGCCCATATTCCCTTGGATCTGTCGAAACGTGCGGTCTGATCCTCAACCGCTTCCGGTCCAATCTCCATGTAGCTGCGCATGCACTCCCATAGGGCCATCGCCGTAGTACCTCCGCCACAGCCAAAGCCCAGCGAGTAATGCTTGTTATCCTCCTTGGCGTGCGGATCTGGGTTCTCGAAGCCAATGAACAACATTCCCATCGTTGCTCTGCCACCTTGGCTAACTGACGAATGTTGCGTGGCTGCTGCCGTCACGCTTTCCCAGGGGACAATCCAGTACTCGCCATCTGCTTGCGGTACGCATACTTCACGACGCTGTCGATTGAAGCGCACGGGTAAAGGTACTTCTCGGAAAAGACCTTGAATCAGAACTAGGGTAGGAATTCCGATGATAAAAGTAACCATGATCGCAAATATGTGCATATCGTCCTGATCATGCCTGAACAGGTATCCCATGAATGCGAACAGCATTACCATTGGCCAAAGCACCATCACCGCCGAACCGATACTGTAATTACCAATGTCGAGAAACACGTCGTTCTTGCGCCATATGGTGTTGAGCACATCGGAAGGTTTTCTCCCGGTGGGAATGGGTAATGGCGCCAAATAGTCGTTACGCGAAAACAGCCGTTTTTTAGTGCTGCCTGCGGGTGGCGTACTCATGTTTGTTCCGTGTGTTGCGTTTGCGCGAGCAGTTCGACCTCTCGCTGGGTGATGGCGGCTTCCAATTCAGGCGAACGCTTGGCCCATTGTTCGGGGGGGAGTGGTTTGGACCATTCGATAATGGCGGGGTAGTCCAGGCTTGGAGGCGGGTTCAGCTTTTTCCACTGCAGGTAGCCAGCCAATGGGGCATTGAAAATAAACACACCAAATACACCTTCCCACAGTATTGTCAGAAGCCAGCCGCGGGTTTTAGCTTTATCGCGCATGTAGTCGATGTAGTCGCGCAGGGTTCCCCC
Source organism: Pseudomonas sp. DG56-2 (assembly GCF_004803755.1). Taxonomy (NCBI): domain Bacteria; kingdom Pseudomonadati; phylum Pseudomonadota; class Gammaproteobacteria; order Pseudomonadales; family Pseudomonadaceae; genus Pseudomonas; species Pseudomonas sp. DG56-2. The sequence continues at coordinate 5,172,912 of NZ_CP032311.1, read as the reverse complement.
TAAGTTAAGCGCAACCGCCTCTGGCGCTGCGTCGGGCCCAATCTCCATGTAACTGCGCATGCACTCCCATAGCGCCATCGCGGTGGTGCCACCGCCACAGCCAAAGCCCAGCGAGTAATGTTTGTTATCGTCCTTGGCGTGCGGATCTGGGTTCTCGAAGCCAATGAACAACATCCCCATCGTTGCTCTACCACCCTGGCTTACTGACGAATGTTGCGTGGCTGCTGCCGTCACGCTTTCCCAAGGGACAATCCAGTACCCACCATCCGCTTGCGGTACGCATACCTCACGGCGCTGCCGATTGAAACGTACGGGTAAAGGTACTACGCGGAATAAACCCAGAATTACATAAAAGATAGGAATGCCTACGATGATAATTGCGCCCCACATCATTATCGGGTCAGGAGTGATGTAGTACATTAGTGCAAACAGCATCACCATCGGCCAAATAATCATCACGGCAGAGCCGATACTGTAATTACCAATATCGAGAAACACGTCGTTCTTGCGCCATATGGTGTTGAGCACATCGGAAGGTTTTCTCCCGGTAGGGATGGGCAATGGCGCCAAATAGTCGTTACGTGAAAACAGCCGTTTTTTTGTGGTGCCTGCGGGTGGTGTACTCATGTTTGGTCCATGTGTTGCGTTTGCGCGAACAGTTCGGCCTCACGCTGGGCAATGGCTGCTTCCAGCTCAGGAGAACGCTTGGCCCATTGTTCGGGGGGTAGGGGTTTGGACCATTCGACGATGGCGGGGTAGGTTAAATCTGGTGGTGGATTCAGTTTCCAGCGCTCAAGCACGTCGATAAGCAGCGTGTTAAAAATGAAAATGCCGCAGAAGCCTTCCCACAAAACGGTTACAAACCACCCTCGTAATTTCGCAGCTTTGATAAGGTCTTCCAGGTATGTGGCCCATATTCCCTTGGATCTGTCGAAACGTGCGGTGTCATCCTCCACCGCTTCCGGTCCTATCTCCATGTAACTGCGCATGCACTCCCATAGCGCCATCGCGGTGGTGCCTCCGCCACAGCCAAAGCCCAGCGAGTAATGCTTGTTATCTTCCTTGGCGTGCGGATCTGGGTTCTCGAAGCCAATGAACAACATGCCCATCGTTGCTCTGCCACCTTGGCTTACCGACGAATGCTGCGTGGCTGCTGCCGTCACGCTTTCCCAAGGGACAATCCAGTACTCGCCATCTGCTTGCGGTACGCATACTTCACGGCGCTGTCGATTGAAGCGCACGGGTAAAGGTACTTCGCGGAATAAGCCCAAGATTACATAAAAGATAGGGACGCCCACGATTATTAGACCGCCCCACAATATTATAGGGTTAGAAGTGACGTAATACATCAGTGTAAAAAGCATCACCATCGGCCAAATAACCATCACCGCTGAACCGATACTGTAATTACCAATATCGAGAAACACGTCGTTCTTGCGCCATATGGTGTTGAGCACATCGGAAGGTTTTCTCCCGGTGGGAATGGGCAATGGCGCCAAGTAGTCGTCACGCGAAAACAGCCGTTTTTTAGTGGTGCCTGCGGGTGGCGTACTCATGCTTGTTCCGTGTGTTGCGTCTGCGCGAGCAATTCGGCCTCACGCTGGGCGATGGCAGCTTCCAGATCAGGAGAACGCTTGGCCCATTGTTCGGGAGGCAGTGGTTTGGACCATTCAATGATGGCGGGGTAGGTCAAACTCGGCGGATGAGACAGCTTCAAATTCTGCAGTTTTTCCGCGAGATAGGTTCCCAGAAGCGTAATGCAGAACAAGCCCCAGAACACACCAAGCAAGTTCCCCTTACAAAGGTCGGTAATGATCGAGCCGATTTGCGTTTCTTCGTACGGTGCGACGCCTACCCGGCTATCTGGGACTGCGTCCGGTCCTATTTCCATGTAGCTGCGTATGCACTCCCATAGCGCCATCGCCGTTGTGCCTCCGCCACAGTTAAAGCCCAGCGAGTAATGCTTGTTATCTTTCTTGGCGTGGGGATCTGGGTTCTCAAAGCCAATGAACAACATGCCCATCGTTGCTCTGCCGGCTTGGCTAACTGACGAATGTTGCGTGGCTGCTGCGGTCACGCTTTCCCAGGGGACAATCCAGTACTCGCCATCTGCTTGGGGTACGCATACTTCACGGCGCTGTCGATTGAAACGCACGGGTAAAGGTACTTCTCGGAACAGGCTCAAAATCAAAAAAAAGGCAGCGGGGCCCGTAATACAAGCGCCCAATATCAGAGCATCGGGATCATTGAAGCCGTAAGCCAATGCCGAGAACAACACCACTAACGGCCATATCCCCATCACCGCCGAGCCGATACTGTAAATACCAATGTCGACAAAAACGTCGTTCTTGCGCCATATAGTATTGAGTACATCTGCGGGATTTTCGCCGGTAGGGATGGGTAGGGGTGCCAGGTAATCGCTACGTGAAAACAGTCGTTTTTTTGTGGTGCCGGCCGGTGGCGTACTCATTTTTTATCCTTGGGTCGCAGGTAGTAGGCACCCGGCAGTCCGGCTCCAAGCTCATACTGAGGTACACGGTCCAGTTCCGGGGTTGGATCATCGCCAAGTGCGACCACGCCGCTGTCACTCAGGGTGAAGGCAACGCCCCGCTCGCCGCCAATAAAGCTTTTGGCGCCGAGCATTGCGGTTAAAGGTGTGCGATACCACAAGCGCAGGGAGACTGTGCCGGGGCGTGAGTCAAGTACGCGTGGTTCTGTGTTGAATGCGCCACTCAGGCGTAACCCTTGACCTTCGTCGACGGGTATCCAGCAACAGCTGCTGCTGGACAGCCAGTGCGGAATCATATTCCGCCACGGTCGAGGCGGTTGGACACGGCCTGGGCTGTTTTTTATCAAGTAGGTGTAGTACTCGGAATCAACCGGGTCACCGATCAGGCTCAGTTGCAGGTAAGCACTGCTGGGCTCAGCGCCTGGCAAGTCGATGGTGAGGTAATCAATGGAATTTTCTGCGCTCAGCCCCATAGGGCCATATCCAGTGCTGATCGAGCTGCTCTTCATACTGATCCGGGGCGTATAGAGTATTTTGTAGAGCTGAGTGAGTTCGCTTTGTTGGGCCTTGGTCGGGATAGGATTAAGATTGCCCGCGCGCGATTTTGACCAGCAGCAGGAACCGAGGAAGTTTTGCAGTGGCGTTTGTTGAAAAAACCAGGTGATCAGGTAAAGCACCCCCAGCATCGCAATGACCCAGTTCAGCGGACCCATGTACATCGAGTAGCGCATGATTGCGACTTCAACTTCAACTAAACCTGCCAAGGCTTTGCCTGTTTGTACTATGCCCAATAGTGCTTGGGTCCCATATGCTGCCACTTGACCCCCGACTACGGTTTGACGCATCTCCAGCCATGGATCGATACGAGTCTGTGCACTTTCCAGCTGTGCCTGCAAAGACCTGTGCTCTTCTGCTGCCGCGATCCATGACAAACCACCAATTACCCCACCAAACAGAGTCAGTATTGGGGCCGCAGTCGAACGAATATGAAACCGATCCTTCTTCAACCCCTCCCGCACCTGAACATCAATCACCGCCGTCAAAGCCGCAGCGGTATACAACGTTGCGGAAACAGTATCGTTGGTACGCTGGTCACTCATTCCCTCCAATGTTGCTGCTTGGCTCAGATAGTTGTACGCGTTGAGCGAGTTCAGCAGTAAGACGGCCAGCGGTAAGACGCCACCGCTATTGCTCACTAAAGGGGAGTTCGCGATACCTGCCACGCGCCCGGCGCCGATGGCTTTTCCTGTGGTGTTGGCCCAGTGGGTCAGGTCTTCGGCTTGTTTGCCCACCACAGACCAGATCAGTCGGCCGCCTTCGGTCACTTGTTGCAGGCGCGTGTCGCTACCCAGGCGAGCAGTGATGAAAATGCCAATCCATTCGCCGCTGAAGGTTATGTTGTCTTTGAGCAACAGCAGCGACGCCGACAGGCGGTTGACCAGCAGGGTCCATGGGTTGTGGGGGTTGCGGCCCATGGCCGCGAGGTCATCCAGCAGCGGTTGGCTCAGGGGCTTCAGTGCCTGACGGGTGGCGGCGATATTCTCGGCAGACAGCGCGGTCAGCAATTCGTCCATGCGCGGAGAGACGTTGATGCCGACATCGAGCGAGGGCGTCCAGGCGCGGAACAAGTGCGTTAAAGCACCTCCATCGGCTGCCCGCACGTATTCGGCGTATTGTTCGGCGCCCTGGGCACGAATGCATTGTGCAGTCAGGCACCCGCTGGCCAGTTCGGTCAACCAGTGCCGTGCGTCCAGGTCGTGATAATCGACAAACCAGGTGCCGTTCGCCGAGCGCTTGAGGAACACACCTCGGTCGCTGAACAGGGCTTGATGACGTTGCTCGATCTGTTGGAAGTGCGCGGGGGCGGTGGAGTCGAGCCAGGTGTTCATTGCCTCAAGGTTGATGTATTCGCTCACCTTGGCGCTGAGGAAATCATTGTTGAGGTTGGCCTGCTTTTCGGCGCGATACTCGCGCACAAAGTATTCGGCTTCGTTGTACAGGTCTGCCGGAATGAAGGCCCGTACGGGCCCGACAATAGCGCCAATGCGCGCATCGCGGTTGCTGGCTTCGGCCTGGGTAGGCTGACCACCATAGCGGCGGGCCTCGGTTTCAGCCTTCAGCTCTATATCCAGTCGGTGCTGGCAATCGAGCATGATTTCACCTTGCTCAGGCGTGAGGGTGATATCGCGGCCCTTGTAGCGATAGTTGAGGCTGCCCGCCAGCTCAGCGCCGTCTTCGCTGACCAGGCTGCGAACAAACCCACCGATGCTCAGGCGCAGGTTGTTGTCAGCCATCCACTGTTCGTGACGTGTTTCAACCCATTCCTGCTCATGGTTGATATCACGCAGCACGCCAAGGTCATCGTCCAGGCAGGCAAATACAGCGAACAAACCATTGGCCTGTGCTTTCGTGTTTTCCAGCCAATCCTGGGTGCCCTGGGCCTCCCACCGTTTGGCACTCCACTCGCCCGCGGGCTCATCGCTGGCTTCGGGGTGTTGAGCGATGACATTGTCCCGTTCACGTAGACGCTGCATCACTGTGATGTACGCCTTGATGTTGTCGGTCGTGGGCGCTTTCATCACCGCCTCACCCAGCGCGGCCGTGTTGTCGTCGCCGCGCTGATGGTCAGCCTTCATCGCTCGGGCGTAGGAGGTCGGAATAAGTTCAGCCATGACTTGCTTAGCGTCGGCCAGCGGCGGGCAATGAGGTGCCTGCAGCTCATTGGCGACTGTGCGCAAGGCTATGTGGCGCATGTGTGCGTTGCGCTGGGTACGGTCGCTCAATGCCTTGCAGTGCTCTGCGGGGAGGGGGAACTCGGCGTAGAGCATCCAGGCGTCGTGAGTCTTTTTCAGCGGCAGCCCTGCCAAGGTGCCCTGCAAAACGATGGTGCTTTCACACGCCAGTGTCTGCGCGCTGAGTAGTCCATCCGGTGCGATAGCGTAGCGTTCGAGCGGGCCTTGGTCTTGCCAGAGGTACAGAAAGCCTTCTCGCAGACGCCGTGCCGCCATGGGCCGACTACGGGTAGTAACGCCGGGCGTGCAGCAGGGATGAGGGGCTTTTTCTTCCGCCAGTGCGTACCTCACCGGCACCACGAAGACCTCAGGCTGACTGGCGGGACAAGGCGTCAGATGGCTGTTGATGTCTTCATGGGGCAGTGCCTTGGCGGCGCGGTCGGCCTGGGCCAATCGGTCCAGCAGTTCCAGTTTGCTCGCGCTCATCCAGTGAACTCCTTGTCGGTAAGTAACTGACGATGCAGTTCGGCACTCAGGTTATCGAGGCGCTGCGTCGGCAAAGCGGCTTTGTCGTCGAGAATGTGGCGGTACACGGCGTGATCTGCCGCGTTGGGAAATTCATCACCCAGCACGGCGTGAAAGTTGGCCCAGCGCGTGACTTGATCAATTGCGCTGTAGCCGTGACGTTCAGCATTACGCTGGCACGCCGTTGCCCAGTGTTGTTGGGCAGTGGCATCCAGTCCTTGCAGGCGTTGAGGAAAGTAATGCCGACAATGCTCAAGCAACTGCTCGGTAAGCTTCTGCTGCTTGGCGGCGCTGAGGTGATTCAACTGCTGCATGCCAAGGCATAGCCACGGTTTGTCCGAGTACTGGGCAATGGGCTGTTCGGGGTTTTCCTGCGTGATGCACCCGCCACGCTGAAACGACTTCGGCAGTACGATGCGGCGGATCGGTCCCATCAGTCGATCACGTTCGCGTGGCTCCAGGTCTGTCAGCCACAGGTGCGCGATACGCGGATCGTAGTAGCGAAAAAAGACCGTGACATCGCCCTCGATGCGGGCGTGGATCAGGCTGCGCAGATGTTGCAGCAACACCGCTTCATCCACCTCGGACTCAAGCCAGATGCCCGCTGTGGTGCTCCATTCGTGGGTAAAGGTTTCTGCCAGTGGGCTGTCGGCAACTACGGGTACCAGTACCGGGCTGGTCTTTATCAGCGCGCTGTACGCAGTACGTTGATACAGCGATTGCACTGCGGTGGTGCATCCGAGTTCAAACAGGCGATCCGGCAAGCAATCGATGAGGGCGCCGTCCAGCAGCAAATAGGCCTGGTTCATGCGTTCATCTCCGCGAGTTTTTCACACACGGCGCAGATGGGAGCGGCTTGTCGCGCGGCGTGTATCAGCGCTGCTTTTTGCGCGGCCAGCGACAGCGCAACCAGCGCTGCTGCCACCGGTAAGACCGAAAGGGCCTGCTGGGACGCAACCCCGACCACCGGTGCGCCCCCTGGAACGATGGGCACGCTGCTGAAGATTCCTCCCGCACTGATAATGATGTGTTGCCCGCCAGCCTTGAGGGTCAGGCTCATTCCGGCATCGATCACCACATTGGTGGCGGTGACGTGCGCCTGTGGACCTGCCTGGATCACCAACGTGCCGTCCGCCACAGTGCTGCTATTGCCGGTGATGGAAATCAGGTCGTTACCGCCGATCACTGTATTGCGCAGGCCCTGGGTGGTATGTAGCTCGTCGCCACCGATCAGGCTGGAGCTGTTGTGATCGACCTGTTCATAGCGGTCATTGTTGATCAGGCTGCGACTGTTCTGGCTTATCTGCTCGTGACGGTCGTTTCCGATTTTGGTGTCGCTGTCGTTGAGAATCAGTTGCTCGATATCGCGCTGCGCGCGCAGGTAGATTTTCTCCTGCCCGGCGCGGTCTTCCAGTAACAACTCGTTGTAGCCGCCATTGTGCGGAGAGCTATGGCTACGCAACACGGTTTTGGTTTTGTGCGCGGGTAACGGATACGCCACCGATGTGCGCTTGTTGGCCACGCAGCCAGTGATCAACGGCTGGTCGGGATCACCATTGAGAAAGGTCACCACCACTTCCATGCCGATCCGCGGGATGGTCACTGCGCCAAAACTTTCCCCGGCCCAGCTGGACGCTACCCGCAACCAGCAACTGCTTTTGTCGCTGTTAAGCTCCGCGCGGTCCCAATGGAACTCGACTTTGACCCTGCCATGCTCATCGCAGTAGATCTCTTCGCCCACAGGTCCGGTGACGCGGGCGGTCTCGCACACCAACGCTGCTTTACGCGTGACCAGCGGCGGACGATAGAACACGTCCCAGGGGATAGCGCTGAAGTTGTTGCGATAGCCTTGGCTGAAGCCGTTCTCGGACGGGCAATCGCTGGGGGCCGACTCTTCAAGCACCTGCGGCTGCTTGCCTTCATGGCTTACGCTGAGCAGCAGCCACAAGTCGTTGTACTGCTTGCGCGGGTGATCGGTCAGGCCGAAGAAGTAACCGCTGCGCAGGGTGGGCTGATCGCTCTGACCTTTAACCAACTGATAATCGCTGCGCTGTCGTTCCAGGGCATGGCGGGCACGTTGTTCGCCGAGTTTTGCCGTCTCGATCAGCGTGGGGTAGCGGTAGTCTTCAAGGGGAGGGGCGAATGTGCTGGAGGACTGGCTTTCGAGCACCAGATTTGGGCGTTTCAGATCGTAATCGCGGCGGGTGACCTTGGTGGTCCGGGTGTTGAAACCCATGGCAAATTGGCTGACCACCGGATGCTCTGCCACCAGGCCAGTGCCTTGCTGATAAGGGGTTACATCGAGTTTGGGAAAATAGGTCTGGTGGTCGGTGAACACCAGTTGATGGTCATCCGGGCTGTGCTGGTGGTGCCAGGCGATGCCATCTTCACTGCACAAGCGCTGAATGAAATCGAAGTCACTTTCACCGTATTGAGTACAGTAGACCCGCTGCGGGCTGGTGGTGACATGGAACCTGAAGGTATCGGCCTGAATCCCGTGCCCCTGGAGCACCTGTGTGACGATCTGTGTAACGGTCTGTTGTTGGAAAATCCGCTGGTTATGGCTGAACTGCAGGTAGTGCAGGGCCGGCACCAACGTCAGGTGATAACGCGTCAGGCGTTTGCCCGGTTCACCGACCGATACGTTGTCGATCCGGCCATGGATACCTTCGCCATTGAGGCCAAACGTGAGGAACGCCGGCTGGCTGAGCAAGCTTTCAAGGTTGAAGTCAGGGTACTCGCTGACCAGCTCCACCTGGATCGCGTACAAGCTACTGATTGCTTCAGTCCCGTGAAAGGCCAACACCTTGAAGTCATTGCGAACGGACGGGATCAGTAACGCGAAGTGTGCAGCGTTGGCCGGGGCGAACATACGCTTATCCTTACTCTGAAAAGTGAACGCAGAACGCGATGCCCACGGCAGAAAACCGGGCAAGTTCAAATTTCAGCGCACGCTAACAAGGCGGCTAAGGAATTGATGCAGGGGGCGTCCTAAGAGGACGTGTGAATTTTCTTTTGTCTACCCGAAGGGCGAGCCCCGTGATTTTCAGCGACTAAACCATCCATCCCGGCGCTGCAGTTGCCAACCCATCACCCCCAGGGTCACCCCACGCAGGGCCATGAACAGCAGAAAAGCCATCCACAAACCGTGGTTGCCCAGGTCGCTGGCGGCGTAGGCCACCGGCAGCGCCAAGGCCACACTGAGCAGCATGCCGTTGCGCATCTCGCGGGCACGGGTGGCGCCAATGAACAGGCCATCGAGTAGATAGCTCCAGACTGCAACCAGGGGCAGCAGCGCCAGGTACGGCAGGTACTCGTACGCCGTTGTGCGCACGCTTTCGATGTCTGTCTGCAGGTTGATAAACAGGTGCCCGCCCAACAGAAACAGCACGGCGAAGCCGCTGCTGGCCAGCAGCGACCATCCGCAAGCCACGGTCAGTGAACGGCGCAAGGCCTGGCGATCGCCAGCACCGATGGCGTGGCCGCACAAGGCTTCGACTGCATGGGCCAGGCCGTCCAGGGCGTAGGCGGTGAGCAGCAGACCATTGAGTAGCAGGGCGTTGGCGGCAACGGTGGCTTCACCCAGGCGGGCGCCTTGGACGGTGATCAGGAAGAACACCGCCTGCAACGCCAGGCTGCGGATAAAGATGTCGCGGTTGACCGCAAGCAACGGCCGCCAGCTCTGCCAGCGAGCGAGCAGGGCCCAGGCGATTTTTCCGGGGTAGGCGCGCAAGGCGGGGCGGGTCAGGGCCAGGCCAAGCAGGGCAGCGCTCCACTCGGCAATTACTGAGGCGCGGGCCGAACCGAGTACGCCCCAGTCCAATCCCAGCACGAACCACAGGTTCAGGGCGATGTTCAGCAGGTTCGTGGTCAACAGGATCGCCAACGGCGCCCTGGCGTTCTGGGTACCGAGGAACCAGCCGACCAGGGCGAAGCTCGCCAGTGCGGCGGGCAGGCCCAGCAGGCGAGTGTGAAAGAAGTCCTGGGTGGATTGCTCCAACGCTGCCGACGGCTGCATCAGTTGCAAGGCCAACTGGCTGAAAGGTAGGGCCAGCAACCCCAGGAGCAGTGCGAACAGTAATGCCAGTAGCAGGCCTTGCACCAGCACCTGGCGCAAGGCCGCGCCATCGGCACGCCCGGCAGCCTGGGCGGCAAAGCCGGTAGAGCCCATGCGCAGAAAGCCCATCAAAAAGGCCAGGAAGGTGTACAGGCTGGCACCTACCGCTACCGCGCCAAGCTGATGGGCATGAGGCAGATGGCCAATCACGGCACTGTCTACCAGCGCCACCAGGGGTACGGAGATGTTCGAGAGAATCATCGGTGCGGCCAGGGCCCAGACCTTGCGGTGGGTCAGGCGGTCGCGCCAGTCGGTCAGCAATTGGGACATGTCGGCTCCAGGCAAGCCGCACATTGTAGCCGCAGCGTACGGTGACGACCTGGTTGATATATAGTTCTCCCCTCAGAACCTGCTGCCAAAGAGTTACTTTCATGCTCAACAAAGGATTGTTGCTGGCCTGTGCGCTGGCCTTGCTCAGTGCCTGCGACTCGTCTGCCCCAGACAAGCCGGCCCCCGCGCCAACCCAGGCGCAGGAAGTCGCCCAGCCGGCCCGTGAAGATGCCGCGGCCCTGGCCAAGCGTTATGCCGGTCGCGAGCTGAGCGTGGTGGATGTTTCCGAAGTCCAGGTCGATGGCGCCAGTGCGCTGTCCCTGACGTTCTCGGTACCGCTGGATGCGCAGCAGAACTTTGCCGACCGGGTTCATCTGGTCGACACCGTCAAAGGTAAGGTCGATGGTGCCTGGGAACTCTCCGACAACGCGATGGAACTGCGCCTGCGCCACCTGGAGCCGCAGCGCAAGCTGGTGCTGACCATCGATGCCGGCCTGCAGGCGGTCAACGGCGAGCGCCTGGCCGCCGAATCGGTAAGTCGCCTGGAAACCCGTGACATGCAGGCAACCATTGGTTTTGCCAGTCGCGGCTCACTGCTGCCGACACGCCTGGCCGAAGGGTTGCCGGTGATTGCCTTGAACGTCGACAAGGTCGATGTCGAGTTCTTCCGGGTCAAGCCAGCGTCGCTTTCGCCGTTTCTCAGTGCCTGGGGCCGCAACAGCAGCTTGTATTACTACCAGTCGAAAGAAACCCTGAACATGACCGAGCTGGTCTACAGCGGACGCTTCGACCTGAACCCTGCACGCAACACCCGCGAAACCGTGTTGCTGCCGATTGCTGGAATCAAGCCACTGCAGGAACCGGGGGTCTACCTTGCGGTCATGCGCGCTTCCGGTACCTACGATTATTCGCAACCGGCAACGCTGTTCACCCTCAGTGATATCGGTGTGTCGGCTCACCGCTATCAGAACCGCATGGACGTGTTTACCCAGGGCCTGGAGGGTGGCAAAGCCCTGAGCGGCGTCAATCTCGAACTGCTCGACGCCGAAGGCCGTGTGGTTGGCCAAGGTAAAACCGACAGCGATGGCCATGCCCAATTGCCGATGCCGCCAAAAGCGGAAACCCTGTTGGCGCATCAAGGCGTGCACACCACGATGCTGCGCCTGAACAGTGCGGCGCTGGATCTGGCCGAGTTCGACATTACCGGCCCGCAAGCCAATCCCCTGCAGTTTTTCGTCTTCGGTCCGCGAGACCTGTACCGCCCCGGTGAAACCGTGTTGCTCAACGGCTTGTTGCGTGACCAGGATGGTCGCCCAATCAAGCCACAGCCGGTGACCGTTGAAGTACGTCGGCCGGATGAACAGATCAGCCGCAAATTCGTATGGGAGCCGGGCAGCAACGGCCTGTACCAGTACCATTTGCAGTTGGCCACTGAAGCGCCGACCGGTCGCTGGCAGCTGTTGTTCGATCTGGGGGGCGGCAAGAAACAGATCTATGAATTTCTCGTCGAAGACTTCCTGCCTGAGCGCCTGGCCCTGGAGCTCAAAGGCAGTGATGTTCCTTTGAGTCCTGAACAAAGCGCTGAAATCGACGTTAATGGTCGGTATCTGTACGGCGCGCCTGCCTCGGGCAACCGCTTGAGCGGCCAGGCCTATGTGCGCCCGCTGCGCGAAGCGGTACCCGCGTTGCCAGGCTATCAGTTCGGCTCGATTACCGAGCAGGAACTGACCCAGGATCTGGAGCTGGATGAAGTCAATCTCGATGCCAACGGCAAGGCCACGCTGAGCATCGAGAGCAAGTGGTCCGAGGCGCGCTCGCCGCTGCAACTGACAGTACAGGCCAGTTTGCAGGAGTCCGGTGGTCGGCCGATCACCCGGCGCCTGGAACAGCCGATCTGGCCCGCCGAGCGCTTGCCGGGCTTGCGTGGTCTGTTCGACGGGGAAGAAACCGATAGCGATGGCCCGGTAGAGTTCGAAGTGCTGGTTGCCGACCGCGACGGTAACAAGTTGGCTGCCAATGGCCTCAAGGTGCGCTTGATCCGCGAGCGCCGCGACTACTACTGGAACTACTCCGACAGTGACGGCTGGAGCTACAACTTCAACGAGAAGTTCCTGACCCAGAGCGAGGAGACGGTCAACGTCAAGGGCGGGTCCACTGCCAAGCTCAACTTCCAGGTTGAATGGGGACCCTACCGGGTTGAAGTGGAAGACCCGCAGACCGGCCTGGTTTCCAGTGAGCGATTCTGGGCCGGCTACCGCGCCCAGGACAACGCTGACGGCGGCGCTGTTCGCCCGGATCAGGTCAAGCTTGCTCTGGACAAACCGTCCTATGCGGATGGCGCTACTGCCAACGTCACCGTCACACCTCCTGCTGCCGGTACCGGCTACCTGATGGTTGAGTCGAGCGAAGGTCCGCTGTGGTGGCAAGAGATCGATGTGCCGGCTGAAGGCAAAACTTTCGCCATCAACCTGGACCGCAAATGGGCCCGCCATGACCTGTACGTCAGCGCCCTGGTGATACGTCCCGGCGAGCGTAAGGTAAACGCCACACCGAAACGCGCGGTTGGCGTGCTGCACCTGCCACTGGACCGCGCCGAGCGCAAGCTTGCAGTCACCCTCAGTGCACCGGAAAAAATGCGTCCCAAGCAGCCCTTGACGGTCAAGGTGCAGGCGCGCAATGCCGATGGCAGTGTGCCTGAGCAGGTACACGTGCTGCTGGCCGCGGTCGACGTGGGCATTCTCAATATCACCGACTACCCGACCCCCGACCCCTTCACCGGCATGTTCGGGCGCAAGGCCTATGGCGCCGACCAACTGGATATCTACGGTCAGTTGATCGAAGCCGGTCAGGGCCGTCTGGCCAGCCTCGCCTTCGGTGGCGATGCGGCCATGGCCAAGGGTGGCAAGCGACCCAACACCAGCATCACCATCGTTGCCCAGCAAAGTGCGCCGGTCACCCTGGATGCGAACGGCGAAGGCGAGACCAGCGTCGATATCCCCGATTTCAACGGCGAACTGCGCTTGATGGCCCAGGCCTGGACCGATGATCGCTATGGCGTGGCCGAGGGCAAGACGGTGGTGGCCGCGCCGTTGATTGCCGAATTGTCGGCGCCACGTTTCCTGGCGGGGGGCGACAGCACCACCTTGGCACTGGATATGTCGAACTTGTCCGGCCAGGCGCAGAAGCTCACTGTGCGATTGAGCACGGAAGGCCAATTGGATCTGATGCGCACAGCCGAGCAAACCCTGGACCTGACCCAGGGCAAGCGCGTCACCCTGTTGGTGCCGGTGCAGGCCACAGGCGGCCTGGGCCAGGGCAAGGTCAAGGTCGAAGTGCTGGGCCTGCAACTGCCTGGTGAAAAGGCCGCGGCGTTCACCCGTGAATGGACCCTGGGTATTCGCCCGGCTTACCCGGCGATGCTCAAGCACTATCGGGTGGCGCTCAACGACCAGCCGTGGAGCCTGCCGGAGTCCGATCTGGCCGAGTTCGAACCGGCGGGGCTGGAGGCCACACTGGCATTGTCCAGCCGACCTCCGCTGAACCTGGCTGAACAGATTCGCGCCCTGGAAGCCTACCCTTACGGGTGCCTGGAGCAGACCACCAGTGGCCTTTATCCCTCGCTGTACGCCGATGCCGAAACCCTCAAGCGCCTGGGGATCACTGGAGAACCGGCCGATGTGCGCAAGCGCAAGATCGAAATGGGTATTGAGCATCTGCTCGGGATGCAGCGCTACAACGGTAGTTTTGGCTTGTGGAGTTCGGACAGCGAGGAAGAATACTGGCTGACCGCGTATGTCACCGACTTCCTGCTGCGCGCGCGCGAGCAAGGCTACGCGGTACCGGCCGATGCGTTGAAGAAGGCCAGCGAGCGCCTGCTGCGTTATCTGCAGGAACGTAACCTGATCGAGGTGAACTACAGCAACAATGCCGAGCACAGTCGCTTTGCGGTGCAGGCATATGCAGCGTTGGTTCTTGCGCGTACGCAGCAGGCCCCTTTGGGTGCCCTGCGTAGCGTGTTCGAACGACGCAGCGATGCACGCTCCGGCTTGCCATTGGTACAGTTGGCCATTGCCTTGGAAAAAATGGGCGACAAACCGCGTGCCCAGCAAGCCTTGCAGGCGGGCCTGGCGGTTAGCCGCGACAGCAAAGAATGGCTCGGTGACTATGGCAGCCCGGTGCGTGACCAAGCATTGATTCTGGCCTTGCTGGAAGAAAACAACCTGGGCACCAACAGCGTGGATCAACGCTTGTTCCAGCTGTCTGACCAAGTGGCTGCCAACCAGTGGCTGTCGACTCAGGAGCGCAACGCCTTGTTCCTGGCTGGACGCGGTCTATTGAGCAAGCCCGAAGGCAAGTGGTCGGCACGCCTGGATAGCGCCGGTGAACTACGCGACCTCGATAGCGCGCAGTCGGGCCTTAAGCTTGAAGGTCCGCTGCTGGCCTCGCCATTGACGGTTCAAAACCAGAGTAGCGACACGCTGTACCAGCAATTGACCCTGTCCGGTTATCCACGCCACGCCCCGGCGCCGAGCAGCGCCGGAATGAACATTCGTCGTGAGTATCTGGGGATGAATGGTCAGCCTCTGGACATTCGCGCGCTGAAGAGTGGCGATCTGGTGCTGGTGCACCTGGCCGTTACCGCTACTTCGCGGGTGCCGGATGCGTTGGTTGTCGACCTGTTGCCTGCAGGCCTGGAGCTGGAAAACCAGAACCTGGCGCAGAGCGCGGCGAGCCTGGAAAATGCCAGCAGCGCGGTCAAGCAATGGCGAGAGTCGATGCAGAATGCCAACCTGGTGCACCAGGAATTTCGCGATGATCGCTACGTGGCAGCGTTGCCGGTGGACAGCTATGGCACCACGCATCTGCTCTATCTGGCGCGGGCGGTAACGCCGGGCACCTACCGTGTGCCTCCACCGCAAGTAGAGTCGATGTATCGCCCTAATCTGCAGTCGGTGGGTGAGTCGGCAGGGGATATGGTGGTCAGGGGGCGCTGAGTAACCATCCCTCTGATTGTGCAGGCGTTGGCTTTGCCAGCGCCTGCAGCGACAAGGGCGATACTGCCATCAGTGAATGATCCAGCTCAGTACCCACAGCCCCAGTACCAGCCAGATGATGCCGAGAATGATCGAGGCACGCATGAAGGCACGGATGGCCGAGTACAGCAGCATCAAGCCGATGATCAGGGCGATGATGCTGACCAGCGAGGTGTCCATGCCCAATGTGCGTGCCAGGCCATCGATGAAATTGCCACCGGCGTTGGCCAGCAGGTTGAATAACCCGCTCAAACCATCAACGACAAAGCGGATCAGCGCCCCCAGGGCCTGGCCGAGCCACTCGAAAAAACCTTCTACATGCATAGTTGCTTCCTGATGATCGTCTCGGCGAGTCTGCCGTTGCCAAACCTTTGGCCTTCCAATGTGCTGCTCGGTTCCCTGCCCATTGCTGCTGACAGGGACGTCTGATGCTCATCTTAGCTCGCTCGCTCAGCCCCATGGCGAAACGCTTGAGTGTCGTTTCGGGCGTGCTGGTATTGCTTGCTGCGCTGCTGTGGATCGCTGACCGGGTGTGGCCGCTGCCACTTCCGGCTGATGATTTGGCACGTGTCGTGCTGGCCGAGGACGGCACGCCATTGTGGCGCTTCGCCGATGCCGAAGGGGTCTGGCGCTATCCGGTCAGCGCCGATCAGGTGTCCCCCTATTATTTGCAGGCGCTGCTGACTTATGAGGATCGCTGGTTCTATCAGCACCCTGGGGTCAATCCGCTGGCGCTAGGCCGCGCTGCCTGGCAAAACCTGCGCGGTGGGCGGGTGGTGTCGGGCGGCAGCACCCTGTCGATGCAGGTTGCTCGATTGCTGGACCCGCACGCGCGCACCTTGCCTGGAAAACTGCGCCAACTGTGGCGCACGGCGCAGTTGGAATGGCATTTGTCCAAGGCGCAGATCCTTGAGATCTATCTCAATCGTGCACCTTTCGGCGGCACCTTGCAGGGTGTTGCCGCGGCCAGTTGGGCTTACCTGGGCAAGTCGCCACAGCATTTGACGCCGTCCGAAGCGGCGATGCTCGCGGTATTGCCGCAGGCGCCAAGCCGCTTGCGCCCAGACCGACATCCGGCTCGCGCGCAAGTGGCACGTGACAAAGTGCTCAAGCGCCTGACCGAGTATCAAGTATGGCCGCAGCAACGGATTGCCGAGGCCATGGAAGAACCGTTGCTTCTGGCTCCCCGCCAGGAACCAGCCTTGGCGCCATTGCTGGCGCGACGCCTGAACCGGCCGCACAGCCCGCCCCTGATCCGTACCACGCTCGATGCCTCATTGCAGCGGCGCCTGGAAGACCTGTTACTGGGCTGGCGCGCGCGTCTGCCTGAACGTACCTCGGCCGCGATTCTGGTGGTTGAAGCCCAGAACATGGCCGTGCGCGCCTACCTGGGTTCCGTTGACTTGAACGATGAGCGCCGCTTTGGTCATGTCGACATGATTACTGCACTCAGGTCACCAGGCTCTACCCTCAAACCATTCCTTTATGGCATGGCCATGGATGATGGTCTGATTCATTCCGAGTCGTTGCTCCAGGATGTGCCAAGGCGCTACGGTGATTATCGGCCAGGCAACTTTTCCATGGGCTTCAGTGGCCCGGTGGCTGCCAGTTCGGCGCTGGCATTGTCGTTGAATCTGCCCGCGGTGCAGTTGCTCGAAGCCTACGGGCCGAAGCGCTTTGCGGCGCAGATGCGCAATGGTGGCGTGCCGCTGACACTGCCGCCACTGGCGGAGCCGAACCTGTCGTTGATTCTGGGAGGGGCGGGCAGTCGCCTGGAGGATTTGGTCGCCGGTTACGGGGCATTGTCGCGCGGCGGTTTGAGTGCGCCGATGCGCCTGCAGCCAGACGCGCCATTGCTTGACCGGCGTCTGCTGTCGCCGGGCAGCGCCTGGATCATCCGGCGTATTCTCAGTGGTCAGGCGCGCCCCGACCGCGACCCGCATGCCGAATTGGTACAGCGACCCCTGCTGGCCTGGAAGACCGGCACCAGTTATGGCTTTCGTGATGCCTGGTCGATTGGTGTCGGCCCTCGTTATCTGATCGGCATCTGGATCGGACGCCCCGATGGTACGCCGGTGCCCGGGCAGTTCGGCCTGGCGTCGGCAGCGCCGCTGATGCTGCAGGTGCATGATGTGTTGAGTAACCGTGACAGCCAGCGCGGCATTGCCGTGCCGGTGGCTGCAGTACCCGACAACGTCGGCGTGGCCGCAATCTGCTGGCCGCTCGGGCAACCAATGGCTCGCCAGAATGACAATTGCCGACGCCAGCGCTTTGCCTGGACCCTGGATGGCACTGCCCCGCCGACCTTGCTGGCAGCTGATCAACCCTTGAGCGTCGGTTTGCGTGAAACGGTCTGGCTAAACGCCCAGGGGCAGCGGGTAGACCACAGTTGCAGCGGCGCTCAACCCCGTGAGATTGCCTTGTGGCCGGCACCCTTGGAACCCTGGCTGCCACGCGTAGAACGCCGAGAGGCGCGACTGCCGAAAATTGATCCTGATTGCCCACCCCAGGTACCGGCTAGCGCACCGCCATTGTCGATCGTCGGGGTGCGCCAGGGTGATCAGTTGCGGCGTCCGGCGTCGAGCAGCGAGCCCTTGCGCCTTGAGGTGTCCGCACTGGGCGGCAATGGTCGGCGTTGGTGGTTCCTCAATGGCGTACCGCTGGGCGAATCGCAGGGGCAGGAATCGCTGAGTGCCCGCTTTGAACAGGCAGGGCGTGTAGAGCTCAGCGCGCTGGATGAGAGTGGCCAGACTGCGCGGGTCGAGTTCCAGATCAATCAATGAAGGGGCTGCCTGTCAGGCCCTATTGCGATTAGACGTCAGCGCAGGCACCACCTACGCTTGAAGCTGACGAGGGAACCGTCCCGGTGTTCTCGAATTTGTCGGGATCATGGAGCGCCACATGCGTCCGTTGACCGTCGCGATACTCAGTCTTTGTTGGGCGAGCGGGTCGAGCGCAGAACCCTTGCCAACCTATCTGATCAGCAATGAAGTCGAGCGTAGCCTGCCTGCCGCCAACCTGCCCATCGACAGCTACCGGCCTGCCTCCGCGAGCTTGCAGGTAGCGGTGCCGCCGTCGCAGTCGCTGCAACTTGATAGGCGCACCCGGATACGCTTGCACAAGGTGCGCTTTACCGGCGGCACCGTTTACCCCTTGAGCGATTTGCGCGAGAACTACCAGGAGCTGGTCGATCGTGACGTCACGCTGGCAGAACTGAGCGAGGCAACTCAACGCCTGACTCGACGCTATCAGGAGGATGGCTACCTGCTGTCCTACGCCTACCTGCCGCCACAGGATTTCGCTGATGGGCGGGTACAGGTGGTCTTGGTTGAAGGCTACATTGGTGACTTTGAACTACAAGGCGACATTGGGCCGGCGTCTACCTTTCTGGGTGAAGTGGCCACCCGGCTCAAGGCTGAGCGCCCGCTTACGCGCAAGACCTTGGAGCGCTACACAACATTGATGAGCCACGTGCCGGGTATCACGCTGCAGGCTAAGGTGGCGCCCGGCACCGCCGATGGCGCCAATACATTGTTGGTACAGGCCGCGCACCAAGCGTTTTCGGCGCGGTTGGATGTAGCCGATGGTAACCGCGAAGGACTTCAAGCGCTCTTGGGCGTCAGCAGCAACGCGCTGACGTCGATGGCTGAGCAATTGAGCTTCAGCGCGCTATTTCCGCCGGGCAACGATCATGAGCATTACTATCGCCTGGATTACGACCAATACCTGGACAGCGAGGGGAGCCGGTTGAACCTCTCTGCCTCGCAGTATCGCGGTGACCTGAGTGCTCTGCGGCGATTGAACAATGGCAGCGATCTCCGGCAGCATCGCCAGAGCGACCGCTACTCCGCAGGCCTGAGCCAGACCTTGACCGCCTCACCGAATGAATGGCTCAGCGTTGCCGGGCGCCTGTATGTGGTGAACGACCAAAGCCATTACCAGGCACTGGATTCCGCTCTCAAAACCCGCAGCAGCACGGATATGCGCGCCGTGGCGTTCGAAGGCGACTGGCGCCAGAGTGACCATGGGCGTCTGCGCATCCTCAGTGTCGGTGCCTATCAGGGCATGGATTATTTCGCAGCAGACACCAACAGCGATATCGACCTGGACTTTCTGCGCCTGCGTTTATCCGGATTACAAAGCGACTACTTTTCTGCTAACTGGCAAGGCGTGGCTTCAGCGGCGTTGTACTGGAGTAACGACAGCTTGCCCGACAGTGAGCGTGCCGTGTTTGGCGGCCAGGCTTTCGGCCGTGGCTATCCCAGTGACCAGGCATCGGGGGACAAGGGCTGGGGCGCGGCCTACGAGCTGAACTACAGCTTCAGGTACAGCAGCGACTGGCTCAAATGGGTTCAGCCGTATGTGCTGGTAGATGCTGCGCGCAGTTGGTTCAACGAGTTGCAGGTGCGTGATTCGCGCCTGTCGTCGGCGGCGGTGGGGTTGCGGTTTGGCGATGCACGCTCCTACAACATTGCGGTTGAGGCGGCCAAGCCGATGTCGGACATCGCCCTGGACAGCCTCAATCGGCAACCGCGCTTTACCCTGAGCTTCAGCTACCAGCTTTAGCTGCAGATGTATCCGGCAGGAATGGGCTTGCCCCGCATTGGGGCTGCGGCGCTTCGCGCGTCAGTTCACCAGATGCAATCGAGGTTTTGGAAAAAGGTTGTCCAGGGTTTCCAGCAGGCGGGTGTGATAGATCGGCTTGCGGAACAGGTCCAGCACCTGCAGGCGCAGCAGGTCACTGATGTCGTCCATGTCGGCGTGGCCGGAGGTGACGATCACTGGCAAGTGTTGGCGAGCGGTGTGCTCACGCAGGCGCTTGATCAGGGAAATGCCGCTTTCTTCCGGCATGCGCAGATCGGTGATTACCAGCGCCACGTCCGGGTGGCGGGTGAGCTGTTGCAGGGCGAGTTTTACCGAGGTAGCCGTGTGGCAGCAAAAACCCTCGCCCTCAAGCAGTTCGGCAAGTTCCAGCAGAGCGTCCTCTTCGTCATCCACCAGGAGAATTTGTTGACGTTGGGAGGAGATCGGCATGGCTATACCCATTCGTAGATATCTAGGAGATTGATTGGCAAGAGCCTTTTATGGCTTTTCATTTGTGATCTTGGCAGCATCCAGAGTGGTTTCAATGTTGGTCATAACAGCACTGACCCCTTTTGAAATTGGCTCGATAAAATTCGTCAACACCACTGCCACCATCGCCGCCGCAATTGCGTACTCGATACCCGAGGCACCGTCCTTGCGGTAAAAGAACTCTTTGCAGCTCTTGAAGATTCGGGAAACACGCATGGCACTTCTCCTGGCGCGCAAGGCGCAGATGGCAGGGGCTTGTTCGATGATTCCCCTTTGCCACCACAGCATCGTCAAAGGCTGAAAATCCGGCAAATGTAAGAAGGTATTAATCCAAAAGTGATAGTGGCTTTTTGGCGCCGGCTAACGGTTGTTTTTAGGGGGTGCCGGGATTACGACGCAAAATAATCTGGCGGGTAATGGCATTTTGACTTAGCTGCGCTACCTTCAAATAGCGAAATCGTTACTTCCGATGTCAACGTTGTGCGCTGCCTCACAGCTGGTTGCAAAGGATGAACCCGGGTATTTAGGAAGGGTTGGCATGAGCAGTCGCATTACCATCATCCTCGCTGGTTTTTTTCTGATCGGCGCCTTGCTGGCGGGCTATTGGGGCCTGGTTCTGAGCCGCCCACCTGCCGAGCCTGTGGCTGTTGCTGTTGCGTCGACCCAGGCACCCGTCGCTGCACAGGTGGTGGAGACAGCGGTCGAGGAGGTGCGTCAGCCGGTGGTGGTGTTGCGTCGCGATGTTGCCGCTTACACCCCATTGAGCGCTGAGGACCTGCTGGTTGAGCGCCTGCACGTCGCACCTGCCGGCAGTTTCCAGAGTGTCGAGCAAGTGCTTGGCCGTAGCAGTTGGCGTTCGCTCAGTGCGGGCACCTGGCTTGCGTCGAGCAGCTTTGAAGCCGGTGGGCCGCTGGCGCGAATGATCCATCCTCACGAGCGTGCGCTGGCCTTGGCCATTGATGAGGTGGTCGGCGCCGCGGGGCAGTTGAGCCCCGGTGACTACGTCGATGTGCTGCTCTACCTGCGCGAGGAAAACAACAACCCCCAGGCCAGCGCTCAGGTGGTATTGCCGGCATTGCGTCTGCTCAGCGTCGGCCAGCAGTTGGGGATGGGCCTGGACGGTCAGCCGGTTGCGCCGCCCCAGGATGAAAAAGCCCGTCAGGAACAACAACGCAATGCTGCCCGCACCGTGGTCCTGGCGGTGCCTGAGGCATTGACCCGCCGACTGCTGCTTGCCGCCCAGGCCGGCAGCCTGCGCCTGGCCGTGCGCAGCGCCGAAGAAAAGCGCCTGGCTCAATACTGGGCCGACCCGCACGCTGGCAATCAAGTGGTGGATAACGCCAATCGCGAACTCTTTCGCTTCAGCCAGCTTGCCCAGACACCCGCGGCGCCCTCGATTGCCAGTTCAACGCCACGCCGTGGCATGCAGATTATCCGCGGAAACCAATCCAGCGATCCAACTCCCTGACCAAGCAAGGATGCCCTTAAATGAGCAGTCGTTCCGTGCGGGCAATCAAGTATTTGCTGTGGGTCATCCCCTGGGCGGGGCTGACTGTTTCTGTGGCCCAGGCCGCGAGTAGCGGTTGCGCAGGGCTGGGGCAATTACCCGAGGTGATCGAAATCGATCAGGGTTTGCAGCAGGAGTTGCGTGCACCGGTGAGCATTATCCGGGTGGCAGTGGGCGATTCGAAAATCGTCGATGTCGATGCCAGTGGCGACGATGCCGTCGTGCTCACCGCCCTTAGCCCCGGCGCCACTAGCCTAATGCTCTGGACCGCCTGCTCGAAGACCCCGCGCCAAGCCATGCTGTTTGTCAAAGGCGTGGCCACCACGGACATGGCGGCGACGGCCTTGCCGCCTTCCCAGGATTCATCGCTGCCCAGCCAGGTTCAGGCTGACATTCGCTTTGTCGAGGTCAACCGCACCAAGTTCAAGGAGGCCGGTGCGCGTTTTCTATTCAAGGGCTCCAACAACACCTTGATCGGTTCGCCTGGAACGACCCCAAACACGGTGGCCCGGCCTGGCCATGTTGCTGACGCTATCGCCGGCATTCCGCTGGACAACGATGTCTTCAATATCGTCTGGGGCGGTGGTAGCAGCCGCTTTCTTGCGGCCATCAGCGCCTTGGAGAACAGCGGGTTTGCCTACACCCTGGCGCGTCCCAGTCTGGTCGTGCTCAGTGGCCTGACCGCGAGCTTTCTCGCCGGTGGCGAAATTCCGATACCGGTGCCCAGCAGTGGCAGCGACAGCGTGTCGATCGAATACAAGGAGTTTGGTATTCGCCTGGCGTTGTCACCCACGGTGGTCAGCCATGATCGCATTACCCTCAAGGTTGCGCCGGAAGTCAGTGAGCTGGACTACGCAAATGCCGTGAACATCGCCGGCACCTTGGTACCTGGTTTAACGGTGAGGCGCACAGATACCAGCATTTCTCTGGCCGATGGCGAGAGCTTTGTTATCAGTGGCTTGATCAGCAGTACCACCCGTTCGGCTGTGGATAAGTTTCCAGGGCTGGGCAATATTCCGATCCTGGGCGCGTTCTTTCGCCAATCGACGTTGATGCGCGATGAGACTGAACTGTTGATGATCGTCACCCCGCACTTGGTCCAGCCGTTGGCCGCCAATGCCCAGCTACCGTCGTTGCCGGGTGAAGGGTTGCGCAATTACGACCCAAGCTGGGGCCGCTTGTTCTTTCTCGAAAACGGCGACTTTGAAGGTCGCAGCGGGCTATCCCAATGAGCGAAAGTTTGAGCCAGACTTTTCTCGCCATCACCCGAAACGAGGTCGACCTGCAGTGGTTGCAAGGTGCGCTGGCGCCGTTGGGGCAGGTGGTCGGCGCCGCCAGCGGTAGCCTCGATGAACTGCTTGCGCTGGTTGACGTGACGTTCGCCAACCTGGTTTTTGTCGGTCTGGATCGCGAGCACGTGGTCAATCAGTGCGCACTCATCGAGGGCGTGCTGGAAGCTAAACCGATGTTGGCGATAGTCGCCCTGGGCGATGGCATGGACAACCAATTGGTGCTCAACGCCATGCGCGCCGGCGCGCGGGATTTTGTCGCCTACGGGTCGCGCTCCAGCGAAGTCGCCGGTTTGGTGCGACGCTTGAGCAAGCGCTTGCCGCAAGTCACCAGCAATCCGAGCCTCGGTGGTTTGACCGTACTGTATGGTGCGCAAGCCGCGGCCGATGGTGCCTTGCTGACCACGCACCTGGCGCGGGTGGTACAGCGCAGTGGCCAGCAGACCTTGTTGCTCGACCTGGGCTTGCCGCGGGGGGACAGTCTGGCATTGCTCGGTCTTGAGGCGTCGTTTCATTTCAGCGATGCCCTGCGCCATCTGCGCCGCCTGGACAATACGCTTATCGACAGTGCCTTTACCTGCGAGAGTTCCGGCCTGCGCCTGCTGGCCTACGCCGATGGTGATGAGCCGCTGGAGCGCACCAGTGCCGCTGAGCTGTACATGTTGCTCAGCGCCTTGCGCCAGCATTTCCAGCATATCGTCGTGAACCTCACGGGCCAGGCAGACAGCGAAGCACTGCGGACCTTTGTCAGCCATTGCGACAAGTTGATCTGGTACACCGACCAGAATGTCCTCGACTGCCGGCGCAACCTCGACGTGCTTGCTCAATGGCGGGAGAAGGGTATGAAGCTTGAGCATGCCAGCCTGCTGGTCGATCGCTACCTCAAGGGTGTGGCGCCCGATTCCGACGCCTTGGCCAAGCGCTACGGTTTGCCGCTGCTGGTGGTGTTGCCTTACAGCCCGCACGTGCGCTTGAACGCCAAGAACCAAGGCCTGACCTTGTTCGAACTGGCCCCGCGAGAAACCCTCACTCAGCAGATCAAGGCACTCGGCGAGCGGCTGGCACGGCGATCGGAGAACAACAAACCACCCGGCGGCAACTGGTTCAATCGGCTTTGGGGGCATAAATGAGCAACGTCGATGAGTTGTTTGGCGGTTCGCGGCATAACCTGGGCAACGATCCCCAGGGACTCAAGCGAGCATTGCATCGCTACATCATCGATGCCATCGAGGACAGCGGTCGCAATTTGCTGGAAGGTTCGCGTCCGGCGCTGGCGCAATTTGTGATGGAGCAGGTCGGCGATTACATCGCCCGTCTGCACCTGGCGTTGTCACGCTACGAGATGGAGCGCCTGGCTGAAGAAATTGTCGATGAGTTGACCGGTTTTGGTCCGCTGGAAGTGTTGTTGCGCGACAGCAGTGTCACCGAGATTCTGGTCAATGGTCCGCATCGGGTGTTTGTTGAACGGGCAGGGGTGCTGCAACAGACCGATCTGCGTTTTATCGATGGCCATCACGTCGAGCGCGTTATGCAACGCATCCTTGCGCCCCTTGGCCGGCGCCTCGACGAATCGTCGCCGATGGTCGATGCGCGAATGCCGGACGGCAGCCGGGTCAATGCGATTATTCCGCCGGTGGCGCTGGATGGCCCCTGCCTGTCGATCCGCAAGTTTCGCAAGGACATGCTCAAGAGTGCAGACCTGCTCGCCACGCGTACGGTCGATCACAATATTCTCGAATTTCTCCAACTGGCGGTGACGCGACGCTGCAACATTCTGGTCAGTGGCGGCACGGGCACCGGCAAGACAACCTTGCTCAACATCCTCAGCCAGTTGATCAGCCCCCATGAGCGGCTGGTCAGCATCGAGGATGTCGCCGAGCTGCAATTGGACCATCCCCATGTGGTGCGCCTGGAAACCCGGCCACCCAACGCTGAAGGCCACGGCGAAATCAAATCCAGTGAGTTGATCCGCAACGCCTTGCGTATGCGCCCGGACCGGATTCTGCTGGGCGAGATTCGCGGGGTTGAAGTGCTTGACGTGTTGACAGCTATGAACACCGGCCACGACGGCTCGATGAGCACTGTGCACGCCAACACTGCCCAGGATGCGCTGTTGCGTCTGGAGACTCTGGTGGGCCTGACCGGTCGCTCGGTGGCGGAAAAAACCTTGCGCCAGATGATCTGCGCGGCCCTTGATGTGGTGATTCAACTGACGCGCCTGGCCGACGGTCGACGGTGTGTCAGCGAGGTCCTGGAAGTGGTGGGTGTGCGGGATGATGTCTATGTCACCAACACCTTGTTCCGGCTCGATCGACGTAGCGGCGAAGGCTTCTTGCGTGAAGCGCAGAACCCGGCGAGCGACAAGCTGCGCCGGGTAGTTTCCGAGTCACAGCCGTGATTGTCGTGCTGCTTGGGGTGACCTGCCTGGTGATGCTGGGTCTGTCCCTGAAGCTGTTCTACAGCGGTATGCGCAAGTCCGGAACCGAGCGCACGCTGGAGCGCCTTGGACGGCTGCAGCACAACGCGCCCGCTACGGCCAGCGGGCGCGACTGGCTGGACAAGTTGATGCAACGCGCCGGTCTGGAGCGGCGCAATGATCGCCTGCTGTCGTACCTGCTGTGCTGGGCGCTGTTGTCGTTACTGGTTGCGCTGATGCTGGGCTGGCCGGCGGGCGGCGCGTTGTTGCTGCTCGGTCCGCTGTTGTTCCGCATGTACTTGGGCTGGCGTTACCAGCGGCGTTTGCGGCGCATGATCGAGCAGTTGCCGGTGTTGCTCGACCACAGCGTGCGCAGCCTGAAGTCGGGGCGTACGTTGAGCGATGCCGTTCTGGGCGCTATCGATGCTTCGCGCAATCCGTTGCATGGCGCCATGCAGCGGGTACGGCGCAACGTGCAGATGGGCGTGGATCTGGATGATGCCATGCAGGATCTTGCCGAGCTTTATGATCAGGATGAGCTGCGTCTGTTCGCCTTGGGCTTGCGCATCAATCATCGCTACGGTGGTAACGCCAGCGAGTTGCTGGAGAATTTGATCAAGCTCATTCGCGAGCGTGAGCAGGGTGCCCGGCAACTGCGAGCGATGACCGGCGAAACGCGGATGACCGCCATGGTTCTGGGCTTTTTGCCCGTGGGGATGGCGGCCTATTTCCTGTTCAGCAATCCCAAGTACCTATTGGCCATGTGGAACGACAGTGATGGCCAGTTCATGTTGCTCGGCGCTTTCGGCCTGCAGGTGCTCGGATGCCTGGTGCTGTGGCGCATGTTGCGGAGTATCTGAAATGATCCTGATGCTCAGTGCCGCCCTGTTTTTCGCCGCGTTTGTGCTGTTGCTCGGGCAGTTTCTGCGCCAGCGCCGCAGGCAGCGTCTGGTCGCCCAGCGTTTGCAAGGTCGACTGAACCGTGACAACCGCCTGGATGACTGGATGCAACAGGTGGGCAGCAGTGCGCTTGCCCAGCGACTGCTTAACTTCGACGCGGAAACCCGGCTGCTGCTCGACCGAGTGGGGTGGCGGCGCAGCCGTCAGCGCGCCTTGTTTGCTGCGTGTCAGGTAGGTGTGCCTGTGCTGGCCCT
This sequence comes from Pseudomonas sp. DG56-2, assembly GCF_004803755.1. Taxonomy (NCBI): domain Bacteria; kingdom Pseudomonadati; phylum Pseudomonadota; class Gammaproteobacteria; order Pseudomonadales; family Pseudomonadaceae; genus Pseudomonas; species Pseudomonas sp. DG56-2. The sequence continues at coordinate 5,146,287 of NZ_CP032311.1, read as the reverse complement.
GGGCGTTGGCGTGGCCATCGAGCACACCTTCTATCAGCACAGCCAGAGTGCTTGGCTCGTGGTGCCGATGTGTGCGCTGGGGATTGGTTACCTGCTGCCTAAACGCGTGTTGGCAGTGGCGGCAGCTCGACGTCAGCAACAGATCATTAGTGAAGTGTCGACCTTCATTCCCTTGCTGCGCATTCTGTTCGAATCAGGCTTGGCCGTGGAACAGGGTCTGCGTGTGTTGAGCAAGGAATCGCGGCAACTGCTGCCAGCGCTCAGCGAAGAGTTGCGCGGCATATTGCTTCGGGTCGATTCCGGATTGGCGTTGGCGCCGGAGCTTGAGAAAACTGCACAGCTGTTGGCGGTGGATGAGTTCACTGACACCTGTGTGATTCTTCAGCAGTTGCTTGCCCAAGGTGGCGGGGCGATGAAATCACTGCTGGCGCTCAAGCAACTGCTCGACGACCGGCGGCTGACGCGGATGCAGGAGCGGGTATCGAAGATGTCCGCAAAGATGTCGATGGTGATGATGGTGTTTCTGTTTCCTGCTTTGCTGATTGTGCTGGCCGGTCCCGGCTTCACCGCGTTGGCAAAAGCAATGGGCTCGTGAAGGGAGAGGCATGGATGAAAGCAGTCATGGTAGTCATGAGCCTGTTATTGCTCGGCGGCTGTGCCACCGAGACTGGCGGGCCGTGGTTGGCGTTGCCGGGGAGCAGTGCCAGTTGTGCCAAGCCCGATTCCAGCCAAGAGTTGGCCTTGAGCATGGCGGACGAAATGCTCAATGAAGGCCGTCCCCATGCCAGCCTGGCCCATCTGGAAGTATTGCCTGCCGACATGGCCCAGGTGCGTCTGCGCAAGGCCAAGGTTTTGCGGCTGCTCGGGCGCAGCGAGGCCGAGTCGCTGTATCGCAGTTTGCTCGGTGGTTGCATGGCTGCCGAGGCGGAGCATGGTTTGGGGCAACTGTCGGCAGCGCGCGGTGACAATCTGCAGGCTCAGCGCCATTTGCTGCGTGCCGTTCGCCTGGCGCCCACCAACGAGAAGGTGCGCAATGACCTGGGGGTGGTGTACCTCAATCTGGGCAATGTCGAGCAGGCGCGTTTCGAGTTTCTAACCGCAATTGAGCTCAAGGACAACAATGCATTGGCAGCTGTCAATCTGGTCAGCCTGCTGTTGTATCAGGACAAGTGGCAGCAGGCGGCTGATCTGGTGTCGCGTTTCAACCTCAGCCCCGCGCAATTCAGCGAGGCCAGATCGCGCGCCGATCTGTTGAAAAAATCGGGTACCTCGTCGGTCGCTGCGGATCAGGTGGCGGCGATCCAGGACGGTACTCCTTCACGCGGGCAACAGTGAGGTGTTTATGAAACCAGCAGGGTTACTACTGATTACCTTAGGCTCACTGCCATTGGCTGCCCTGGCAGTTGAGCCACAGCCATCAGCCAAGACGCAAACGGTCACCGAGTCCTGGCTGCAGATACAGGCCAGCAACCGGCAAGCCTCGAAGATCCAGCAGACAGCCACGCCCAAGGAGCGCGAGCAGAGCATGCAGCGCTGGCTGGACAGCTATAAATATGCGCTTCCGGACTTCTACCGTTGGGAGTCGGTCGGTTCGTCCGACAAGTAATCGTCAGTGCGCCGTTACACGCAGATGCAACGGTGAGTTGCCTGGCGCCAGGGCCAATGCCAACTGCGTGCGGTTGTGCATGTGGGTCAGGCGCAGTACCTGCGACACATAGAGCTTGACCGTGTTTTCGGTTATGCCCAGCTCGCAGGCGATCTGGTAGTTGGTCTTGCCTTTGCTGACCAGGCGCGCCACTTCAAGTTGGCGAGGTGAGAGTTTCTCGAAAATGCTCGGAAGGCTGTCGTTGGCAATCGACTCTTCAGCATCGGTAGCACGGCGATGCGCACCCAGGCCGCGGGCTTTTTCCAGGTCTTGATAGAGATCATCGATGGAGTCGGCGAGAAACTGCAGTTTCTGGTTCAGGTCGCCTAAATGCTGGAAGCTCTGCTGGCGTTGCTGCAGCGCAGCCTCCTGGCGCTGCACGCCTTCGAGCAGTTCGTTCAGGTTCACGGGTTTCTGGTAGTAGTCGGCAAAGCCTTCGCGCAACGCCCTGATCAGATCCTGTTTATCATCGCCGCCGGTCAGCATGATGGCTTCGAACAAACGATGCGGGCCGGCAACTACCTTGAGCGCCCTGAACAGCTCTACTCCATCGCACTCCGGCATGTGCAGATCGCACAACACCAGGCCGATGGCGGGATCGGCGGCAAAACACTCAATGGCCTGGGAACTGGACAGGCAGGGCACGCAACAGTAGCCGCTGCTTTGGAGAAACTCGCTTAACTCATCGACGACCAGAGGTTGATCGTCGACCACCAGTATCTTTACCTCACCGACGGCATTTATCACGCGCTGCTCCCTGCTCAGAAGTCCTTGTTTCTTTGGGCCGGGAGCCTTGCAGTTGGCCTCTGGCTCTCTAGAAAGTAGTCGGACTTCGCGATTATGTACACGCGGTGCGACTACTGGACCCACACCGCCGCGAGGATGAACCCTGCAAGGATGAACGGCGCGAAAGGTTGTTTATTTGACGAGTCCTCAGTCAGTTGCTTGATACGGTTCCTAACCTTTTGACTGAGAAGCGACCACAGCCAGCGGCGGCTGGCCAGCCAGAGCAACACCGCAATCCCGGCACCGATAAAAGTGCCCAGCACGTACATGCGATCAGTGGCCAGGGCCAGCGCCGCAAGCAGCTTTACATCACCTGCACCGAAGCGACCGAGCATGTAGCCCGGCAGGGTCAAGAGCATGACGATCGCCAGCGCCCAGCCCCCTTCGCTGGCGTCGGCACCTATCCAGGTGTGTCCGCTAATGAACAAATATCCCAACGCGCATGTCGCTGCGCCCAGGGTCAGGGTGTTGGCAATCTGGCGCTCACGCAGGTCTTGTTCAGCGCACAGGGCAAGCCACATCAGCAGGACAATACTTTGCATCGGCGAAATGCATCCCTTTGTTGTGAATGATTCTATGCTGTCAATCAGGTGTCACTGTCAGGGTAGACGCGATCATGAAAGCAGGCTTGGGGAAACGGCAAAAAGGCGCTGCGGCGCTGGAATTCGTGGCGGTGTTCGTGATCTTTTTCGCAGTCTTCTATGGGGTGGTCAGCTACGGCTTGCCGATGCTGATGCTGCAGTCGTTCAACCAGGCCAGCAGCGAGGCAGTGCGCCGTTGCGTGGCCCTGGACCCAACCAGCGCAAGCTATCGTGATGACGTCGACAAAATGGCCAAGGATGTGCTCGGCAAACAGTTGGCGTGGATGCCCGCATCCTTGGATTTTCAGCTTGCCAGTGATGCCAGCGTTGCGTTGACGCCGGGTAACCTGTTGACGGTAAAAATCGAGTACGCCAAAGCCAAACTGACCGCTGTACTGCCGGTGCTCGACTTACCGGCAATCGGAGAAGTACCGCGATTACCCGCGAGCCTGAAGGCCGAAGCGAGCCTGCAACTTTGAGCGGCGGACAACGGTTGTTCGAGCGTTGGCGTGCGCGCATAACCCCGGTGAGCGTGGTGCCGGAACCTACCGCCCACGTGCCAGCAGTGGGATTGCAGCTATGGCTCGACGATAGTGCCAAGGTACTGCGCATTGCCGGCCCTTTGCGTTCGGCGTTGGCCTTGCCGCAGCACAACGAATCGCGATTGCACGATTACGTGCAGCCCCACAGTTTGCTTGTGCTTGAAGGCGATCTCTTGGACTGGCAGGCCCACCCCCTGGATCTGGATTTCAAGGCGGCCGGTGGCGCCACCCTGCATACCCGTGGCTGGTTGCTGAATCAGTCTGGGGGGTGGTTGTTGCAGCTGTTCGATATCGGCGATCTGTTGCAGCACCGCCAGCAATCGCTGGGCGCCGAACGTCAGCGCCACTTGACCAGCCATTTGGCCGCCGAGTTGCGCAATTGCTCGACTGAACGCTTGGACAAGGTGGCCCAGGAGCAGCTGCAATGGCTGGTTCATCATTGGCGGGCTCATGCCGGACGGGTGTTTTTGCAAGGAGAGCAGGGCTGGAAAACCTATGTCAGCAGCGGTGACCCATTGCATTGGCCCAGCGATGAAACGATCGGGCCGTTGTTGGATCGACTGACGCCGGGACAAGTGGTCTCGAGCACCTCCCATGCAGGCTTGCACAGCCTGCTGGCGCACACCCCTGCTTATTTGCTGCCCTATGGGCAGGGGCACGTGGTCCAGGCCTGGTTGATGTGTTTTGGTTCGTTCGACGCGCTCAACTCGGCAGATGCACTCAGTGCTTGCGCTGCGTATGCCGAGCCGTTGGTGAGCCGTTTGACGACATTTGCTCTGCAACAACAAAGTGAGCGGCTGGACAGCCTGCAACTGCAATTAGGTGCAGGTTGGTGGCAATGGCGATTGTGCGAGACCACTCTGCAACTGGACCCGGGCTTGGCGACAAGCCTGGGAATGCCAACGCAGTTGACCATCAGCCAGTGGCTGAGCCGGGTGCACCCGGCTGACTGCGAGGCCGCGCAACTTGCACTCGGCGAGTTGCAGCGCGATGGCTGTGCCTTGCACCTGAGCCTGCGTTTGCTCGATAACAACCTGGCTGCCAATCCGCGCTGGTATCGCCTGTGCGGACAAGTGCGCGGTAGCGGTGAGCATCGTCACTTGCTGGGCTTCATGCTCGACATCAGTGATAGCAAAAGCCAACAGCTACAGGCCAGCACCGCCCAGGCACGCCTGGAAAACCTGATTGCCAGCTCGCCTGCGGTGATCTACATCCAGCGCTATGTCGAGGGTGCCCTGCAGGCTGAGTTCTTCAGCGCCAGCCTGCAACCGATGCTTGGTTGGACGCAAACAGAGCAAGCACCGCTGCAGCCGGGGCAATGGGTCCACCCCGAAGATCAGGCCCTGTGGCTGGCGCGCACGCGCACGTTGTTGCGCGAGGGTCAGGTACGCAGTCGCTATCGTTTATGTGATCACCATGGCGGTTATCACTGGGTGCTCGATGAAGCGCGCCTGCTGCGAGATGATCTGGGCATGCCGGTCGAAGTCGTCGGGATATGGCTGGATATCACTGAAACAACCGAGGCGACCGAACGTTTGCGGGTCAGTGAAGAACGCTACCGGGTGTTGGTCGAAGACTCTCCGGCAATGATCTGTCGTTACACGCCGGATTTGAACCTGCTGTTCGGCAACCAGCCGCTGGCCGACTACCTGGAGTATCCGCCCGCGCAGTTGAGCGGTATGAACCTGGGACGTTGGATGTCTGCAGCGCAGCGCGAGGAATTTGTTCAACGCCTTGCCAGTCTGAGCGTGGCGCAGCCGGTGAGTACTGCAGAAATCTGCCTGGAGTTGCCGGGGCGCGAGCATGCCTGGTGGGTGTGGGCGGACCGTGGCCTGTTCGACGATCAAGGGCGCTTGGTAGAAGTGCAGGCCGTGGGACGCGACAACACACAGGTGCGCCGGACCCATCAGCAGCTGATGCAAAGTGCAAAAATGGCCACGCTCGGCGAAATGGCCACCGGCCTTGCCCATGAGATCAACCAGCCTCTGAATGTGATGCGCATGGCCGTGGTCAACGCGTTGAAGCGGCTGGAGAACGGCGACGTGCAGATTGACTATCTGCAGGACAAGCTCAAACGTATCGACGCGCAGGTGCTGCGTGCCTCGCGAGTGGTGGATCACATGCGCGTTTTCGGTCGCCGCTCGGCGGTCGAGCCGCAGTTGTTCGAGCCCTGGCAGGCCGCGGACGGTGCCTTGTCGCTGCTAGCCGATGGCTTGCGCGGCAAAGGCGTGGAGCTACGCGTTACCAAACCGCAAGCGCAGTGTCTGGTGAGCGGCCATCAAGACCAGTTGGAGCAAGTGTTGATCAACTTGCTGGTCAATGCGCGTGATGCGTTGCTGGCACGGCGCGAACAGCATCGCCAATTGCAGCCCTGGATCAGCTTGCGCATGGAAGTGGATGAGCCCCAGGTACGGATCTTGGTCGAAGACAATGGCGCGGGTATCGAGCCTCGTCTGCTGGAACGGATTTTCGAACCCTTCTTCACCACCAAGCCTGTCGGTGTCGGCACCGGCCTGGGCTTGTCGGTCAGTTACGGGATCGTCAACGCCATGGGTGGCTGTCTGAGCGTAAAGAACAGTACGGAGGGGGCTCGGTTCTGTATCGAACTCCCCACTCAAAGCACCAACTGAGCACGACTGCTGGAACAGGTCAGGTTGGCCCCGACTTCAACTTTGACCAGATCGATGCCCAGGGCTTTGAGCAAGGCATTGACCAGCGGATCTACCAAGGGGCTCAACAGATGTCTGATCAAGGGCTCGAGAATGGCTTTGACGTCGTTCAGGAGCCCGGCAGTCAGCGTCAATATGCCACCCAGGAGGTTGCCGTTGAGGGGCTTGTATGCCTGTAGCTCAATGCCATCGATGGTCTGGTTCAGACTGCTGATGATGTCACTGGCGGTTGTGCTCAGGTAAGCAGGTGCCTGGTCGATGTTAGGCGGTGTGTGCTCGGCAGGTGCAAATTTGAGGTTAGTGGCAGTGCTTGCCAACAAGGTGGTGTTCACCTTCAGGCCAATGCCTCCTCCGGCAAACGGAACCCGAGTGCCGCACACGGCTGGAAGAAACAGAAGCCGACTGCAAACATTGGTGCCGATATCAATCAGCGGTAGTGGGGTTACCGCATTCACGCCGGTGGCAAAAAAGGCGTTGCGATCCTTGAACTGTCCCACCGCCAGATCGGTTGCTGCACTGTCAGTGCGTGCGGTCAGGGTTTTTTCCGGCGCGCAGCTGTAGCCACTCACCTGGCTGGTAGCGCGTGCTACCTCGATACCGACATCCAGACTGACAGTGCCTGGCAGTAGTTGGATATCACTGACTTTGCAAGGAATGCCCAAGGCACAGGTCAACGACTCCACGGTGCCGAATAAATTGAGGCCAAGCAGATTGTTGAGGATGTTGGTCAAGGGCGTGGCAAGGTCAAGCACGGCGTTGACCAGACCGATGACGGTTTTCAGCACCGGCAGATCGAGGGAAATCAATGTTCGTATCTGTGCTGTGTGCACCTTGATCAGGTCGGTCTGCGGGTTGCCGATGGCAGAAATCTGCTGGGGTTCGATCACCTTGATGCGGACCTTGCCATTGACCAGTCCCAACACGTTGATCGGCATTTCGACGACGGCGGCGCTGTCCTTGGTCGACAGCAGGATCACGCTTTGCAGCAGATCCAGCACTTGCAGACTGGCATCCAGGCCGGCTTTGGTCGTGCCACTTTGCAGGTCGAGTATGTCGCCCAGATGGAGTATCCGAGTACTGTCGACACCAACGACAAGCTTGCTCAGGTTATTCACCACATCGACTGCCGCACCGCCCCTTTGCAGCACTTTCAGGGCGGCTTCGATCAGTTTTGCCGCGCTGGCATCGGCGCGCAGCAGTTGCTGGTAATCACCGGCGCTGACCCCCACTTCGATTGCCAACTGGTCGAGGTAGCTGAGGAGATTTATCTCGGTTTTCGCCAGGCCCTGCCAGCCCAGCAGGTCGAGCTGAACGTGGCCACCCAGGGGATCTACCAACGCATTTAGCAGCGCTGACTGGCGTGTGTCGACAGTCGCCAGGGTGCTGCGAATACGTAGCATCGCCTGCGGCGGTTTAGGGGTGGCGGCGACTGCGCGGGCACTCAAGAGAGTGGTATCGGGGATGCTGTTGCCATTGACCAGAGACCACACCCCTGCGGCGACACTGGTGGCAACCTGGGTAGTGGCGATCACGCGGATTGCTTCGTTGCGCGACAAATCGACACTGAAGCTGCGCAAGCTGTTGGCCCCGGTTTGCAGTCGACCGCAGGTGGTTTCAAGCGATTGCCCGGCACTCAGCTCGAAGCCGTTGCGAGCAGCGCCTACTCGGGCCAAGGTGTCGGCGCGTGGCCCGCTGCCGGTGCAGACAGCACTTTGGCCTGCCGCCTCCAGCGCGGCCATATCGGCAATTCGCTGCAAGCGGCGCTGTTCCAGGTAGAGTCTACTGCTGTCGATCACCATCAACATGAACATCAAGCCCATGCCCAGGGTCAGGGCAGCGATCAGGCCGATAGCACCGCGCTGCCTTGCGGGGAAGCGAGAAGACACGCGCACTCCTTTGCCCCGCGTTGAGGCCCCTGAACTCACACCCAATTGGCAAGAGTGTAGTCAGGTTGCTGGCCATTTGCCTTTAACGTGGTGGATAGTTCGACAGGGCGTTGGTTACAGTCTTCTGGATCGCCTCGCTGCGTTCTTCGGGGCTAGGTGGATAGTTGTTCATGATTTGCTCGGCACTGCCGCGCCAAACCAGCTTGCCATCCTTGCCATCGAACATGTCGACCTGGATGGTTGCCACCTTGTAATCGACGCTACGGGTTTCGTTGTACATCGGCCCGCCCCAGTAGTTGCCCCAGTAGCCACCCCAGGCGCCGCCGTAGTTGGTGGTGATCTGTTGCTGACGGTCCTCGACGATCAGGTATGTCTGTACTTTCAGATCACCTTGGCTATTGCCCTGCGCCGGGCGCAAGCCACGTTGATCGAGTTGGCCGGCGACGGCCTGGCGGATGCGCTGCTCGGTCAGATCGCTCTTGATCCGGGGATCATCGGGGCGGTACTGCAATGCAGGCTCCTGCCAGACCCAGCTGCGATAGGCAGCAAAATCGCGGCTGGCGTCATAGTCCTGAGTCACGTTGTGGTTTGAACAAGCACCCAACAACACCAATAACGAGAGTAAAGCGAAACGGCGCAGCATGATGGATCTCCAATTACCTTTTAACTGGGAGGATAGCCGTTGAGGGCCTTCTTGACCGATTCGCGCAATGCGTCTTCGCGTTCGCGCTGAGTACCCTGGCTGGTCGCCTCGGCACTGGCGCTCCAGACTGCCTTACCGTCGCGGGCGTCGAACAGGTCGACCTGAACTACCATCACTTCTACCTCATAGGTGCGGACCAGCGGAACGCTAATGGCGGCACCATAACCGTCGTGGTACCGGCCAACACTGCCGTAGCCGCCAACACCGCCGTAGGGATAGCCTCCGTAAGGGTAGCCGCCATAGGGATAGCCACCATAGGGATAGTAGTCATCGCGGACCTGACGCAGGCGGCGTTCCAGGTGCAGATTGGCGCTTACCAGCAAATCACCTTGGCCCTCGCGCGCCGGACGCAGGCCGCGCTGGTCCAGGGCGGTGCTCACCGCATCGGCCAATTGCGCGGGTTCAGTCAGGGCGGCACCGCTGGGTAACTGGCCATCGCGCCAGGCCCAGCTACGGTAACGGCCGTAGTCCAGGGTTGGCGCCGGGTAAGCGCTGGCATCAAAGGTTGTGGCCGCCTGCGGTGGCGCAGGCGGCAGCGGACGGGAGCTGGCGACATAAGGGTTGCTGCTCTGGCAGGCTGCCAGTGTCAGGCACAACAGACCCAGGGTAAAACGGTACGGCATGTCACTCTCCCGGCGCGCTTCAGCTTGGTCGACAGATCCAGTGCAGGTAACGCCCCAACCCGGCAAAGGCGGGATGGCGCCGATGCGCCAGCTCCATTTCCAGCAGGTCGAGCAGTTCGGCCTTGGACTGGAACTCCACCGGCATGTAATCGTGAAACACCCGCACTCCGCTTTCTGTTTCGACCTGCCACAGACCTTCAAGTTGCGCCTTGAGCGTGCGCGGATCAAGCGGTTTTTGCGGGGTCAGGCTCTGCTTCTCGCCGGCCATGTCATTGCTTCGCAACTTGCGAAAATGGCCTTTGAGCAGATTGCGATAAACCAGTGCATCGCGATTGTAGAACGCCAATGACAGCAGGCCATCACTGCGGGTCAACTGGTGCAGGACCGGCAGGATGGTTTCCGGCTCGGCGAGCCATTCCAGGACTGCATGACACAGCACAAGATCATAGGGCTCGGTCAGTTGTCCGAGCAGTTCCTGCCAGGGCGCCTGGATAAAGGTGGCCTGCTGGCCGGCTTCGGCAAACCGTGCGCGGGCCCCTTCGAGCATGGGTGCAGCGGGCTCGGCCAGGGTGACCTGATGACCGCGCTCCGCCAGCCACAGGGCCATGTGACCCAGACCAGCACCAATATCGAGCACGCGTAGCGGCCGTTCGGGCAAGGCGTCGGCGAGGTCGGCCTGCAATACCGCAAGGCGGATCGCACCTTTGGCACCGCCATAGATTTTCTCGGCAAAACGCGTGGCCAGGGCGTCGAAATGTCGGTCTTTCATCGCGCAAAACGCCTTTCGCTGTCGGCCAGTTTGGCGCGCACTACCTGCTCCATGTCCAGGCCTAGCTCGCTGCACAGTAGTAGCAGATACAGCACCACATCGCCGACCTCCTGACCTGCATGCGCCAGTTGTTCGGGCGATAGCTGCCGCGACTGGTCCTCGCTGAGCCACTGGAAAATTTCAACCAGTTCGGCCATTTCGACACTGGCGGCCATGGCCAGGTTTTTTGGGCTATGGAAGCCGCGCCAATCATTGTTGTCACGGATGCTGTGCAGGCGTTGGGTCAGTTCGTGCAGGTTCATCAAAGCTCTCCTCAAGCCGCATAGCTTCAGGCGGGCGCCTTCGCAACGCAAGAGCTCCGTTTCACTCCAGTTGCCGCCAGGCACCGCGCATATGCACCAACCCGCCATGACCGTCCAGGCGCAGTTGGCCTTCAATGGCGGTAGGGCTTGCGTTGAGGATCACCTCGCTGGGCAGGCGCACGGGTTTGAGAAAATCCACCGCGAATGCGTATTTGCTCACCGGCAAATGGTTGCGCAAAGCCGCCAGCGTCATGGCCTTGGTCCACATGCCGTGGGCAATGGCGGTGGGAAAGCCGAACAGTTTTGCACTGGTAGCACTCAGATGGATCGGGTTGTAGTCGCCACAGACCTTGGCGTAGCGCCGGCCGATATCGCTGTCGGCGTACCAGCGGGTCAGTTCTTCCAGCGGTTCGTCGGCGGGCGCTTCGCTGGCCGTGGGCTCGCCTGCCAGTTTCACGCCGCGACACAGCATGCGGCTGGTTTCGGACCAGAGCAGACCCAGCGCGTCTTCGGCTTCGGTGATCAGGTCGCAAGTGGCGCCTTTTTCGTGTGCTTGCAGGTTATCCACGTAGACCGAGAAACGCAGGCGGCTGATGCCGCCGAGGGGGCGTACAACGCGGATGCTGTTGTGTAGATGGACCAGACCCAGCAGCGGAAAAGGAAAGGTCTTGTCGGTCAGCAACTGCATCTGCAAGGCAAACGCCATCACATGGGGAAAGGTTGGCGGCAAGCGTCCGTCATCACCGAAATGGCAGAGCTTGCGATAACTTTCCAATTGCTTCGATTGGACGTCCAGGTAACAGCGCAGGCCGATCTCCGGGAGGGTGTCACCGCTGATCTTGCGTTTGCGTACGGCGCGCAGATAGAGACTTGAGAGTGCCAGGGTATTGCTCAGATCCTGCCAGTGTCTAGTCATGGTCAGGCCCCCATTACGGCCTGGCCGCAGACGCGCAGGACCTGGCCGTTGACAGCGCCAGACCCCGGTTGCGCCAGCCAGGCGATGGCTTCGGCGACATCCTGGGGCAGGCCGCCCTGGCCCAACGAACTCATGCGCCGTCCGGCTTCGCGCAGGGCGAAGGGAATAGCGGCAGTCATGCGGGTTTCTATGAAACCTGGGGCCACGGCATTGATACTACCGCCGCGCTCAGCCAGTTTTGTTGACCAGGCCTGGGCCATGCCAATGAGCCCGGCCTTGCTGGCGGCATAGTTGGATTGGCCCCGGTTACCGGCAATGCCACTGATCGATGCCAGCAGGACGATGCGGGCGTTGTCGTGCAGGGTGCCGCTATCGAACAGCGCCTGGGTCAGCAACTGCGGCGCTTTGAGGTTCACAGCCAGCACCGAGTCCCAGTATTCCGGGGTCATGTTGGCGAGGGTCTTGTCGCGGGTAATACCGGCGTTGTGTATGACGATGTCGATACCCTCAGGGAGGGCTTCAATCAGTTGTGCCGGTGCATCGGCGGCACAGATGTCGAGGGTCAGGCTGCGGCCACCCAGGCGTGCAGCCAGGGCTTCGAGGTCGGTTTTGGCTTGGGGAACATCAAGTAGCACAACGTCGGCGCCGTCACGGGCCAGGGTCTCGGCGATGGCGGCACCGATACCTCGGGCGGCTCCAGTAACCAAGGCCTTGCGCCCGGCCAATGGCCGTGTCCAGTCCTGCACCTGGGGCGCGCAGGCTTCCAGACACAGGACCTGTCCGGAAACGAAAGCACTCTTGGGCGAGAGGAAAAAGCGCAGAGCGCCTTCGAGTTGATCGTCGGCTTTGTCGCTGACATACAGCAACTGCAGGGTGCCGCCGGCGCGTAACTCCTTGGCCAGCGAGCGACTGAAGCCTTCCAGGGCGCGCTGGGTGATCTGCGCAGATACATCATCCAACTGCTCCGGTGCCCTGCCGAGTATCACCACATGAGCGCAACTCTGCAGGCTGCGCAGCAGGGGTTGGAAAAATTCGCGCAACTGCTTGAGTTGATCGCTGTCGTTCAGTTCGCTGGCGTCGAAAACCACCGCCTTGAGTTTCGGACCAAGGCCTGCGACCCATTCCGTCGCGCTCAGGTCGGGGCTGGCAAAACTGTAGACCTCATCGGTCAGACGCTGGGCAAAAGCTTCGATTTTGTTTGCCAGAGGGCCTCCGCCCAGCAGCAAGGCACCTTCGACAGGCCGCAGGCGACCAGCGCTCCAACGTTCCAGGCGAGCGGGACTTGGCAGGCCCACGGCACCAACCAGGCGGCGGCCAAGGTCGGAATTGGCGAAGTCGATATAGCGGTCGCTCATGTGCGGCTCTCCCTGAAATTAAGCTTCAAAGTGTGGACCATCTTTGCCCGTTGGTCGTTCGAACCCTGAAAAAAGCACCTACGCTGGTTGTGGTCTGTACCTTCGATACTATCGGGTGACAGCCGTTTCATGATTGACCAGGATTAATTGCCCTACAGAGGACCTTACGCATGCGCTCATTGCGCCGAGTCGCGATTATTGGCGGCAACCGGATTCCCTTCGCACGTTCCAATGGTGCCTATGCCGGCGCCAGCAATCAGGCAATGTTTACCGCTGCCCTCGAAGGACTGATCGAGCGCTACGGCTTGCATGGCCTGCAACTGGGGGAAGTCGCCGCAGGCGCGGTGCTCAAGCACTCCCGAGACATGAACCTGACCCGCGAGTGTGTGCTCGGTTCGCGCCTGTCGGCGCAGACACCGGCCTATGACGTGCAGCAGGCGTGCGGCACGGGGCTGGAGACTGCCCTGCTGGTGGCCAACAAGATTGCCTTGGGGCAGATCGACTGTGGCATCGCCGGGGGAGTTGATACCACCTCCGATGCTCCCATTGCGGTGAGCGAGGGTTTACGTCACATCTTGTTGCAAGCCCACCGCGGCAAAACCATGGCCGACAAGCTCAAGGCGTTTCTCAAGTTGCGTCCTGGGCATTTGAAGCCGGAAATTCCTCGTAACGTTGAGCCGCGCACGGGACTTTCCATGGGCCAGCATTGCGAGTTGATGGCGCAAACCTGGCACATCCCGCGCCTGCCCCAGGACGAATTGGCCCTGCTCAGCCATCAACACATGGCAGCAGCTTTCAGTCAGGGCTGGCATGACGATCTGCTAACCCCTTTTCTGGGTCTGACTCGCGACGACAACCTGCGTGCCGACCTGACCCTGGACAAGCTTGCCAGCCTCAAACCGGTGTTCGAGACCGGTGATAAAGGCACCCTGACTGCCGGCAACTCCACGCCACTGACCGACGGTGCATCGGTAGTTCTGCTCGCCAGTGAAGACTGGGCGCGGGAGCACAACCTTGATGTAATGGCGTACCTGGTCGACGGTGAAACAGCCGCGGTGGACTTCGTCAAAGCCCAGGAGGGGCTGCTGATGGCGCCTACCTACGCGGTGCCACGCATGCTGGCGCGTAATGGTTTGTGCCTGCAGGACTTCGATTTCTATGAGATCCATGAAGCTTTCGCTGCCCAGGTGCTATGTACGCTCAACGCCTGGGAAGATTCCGAATACTGTCGGCAACGCTTGGGATTGACTGAGCCGTTGGGCGCGATCGATCGCAGTAAGCTCAATGTCAAAGGCAGTTCATTGGCGGCGGGGCACCCATTTGCTGCAACCGGGGGCCGCATCCTGGCCAATATGGCCAAGCTGCTGGCCACGACCGGCAAGGGCCGCGGCCTGATTTCGATCTGCGCCGCAGGTGGTCAGGGCGTCACGGCGATCATCGAGCGTTGACCAGCGTGGCTGAAGCGAACGGGGTAGGACGATTGGCATAGTGCTCGGCCATGATCGAGCAGACGATCAGTTGCAGCGGATGGTAGATCATGATCGGCAGCAGGATCAGCCCCAACCCGGGATGCGCACCGAAGATCAACGCAGCCATTGGCGCGCCGGCGGCCAGGGACTTCTTGCTGGCGCAGAACACTGCAGCAATCTCGTCGGCCGGGTTCAAATGCAGCGCCCGGGCTGTGCGAGTGGTCAGCCAAAGGACGAGTGCCAGCAACAGCGCACTGCCCACCAGTGCGGTGAGCAATACCGAGCTACCTTGTTGCTGCCACATGCCCGAGACCATCGAGTTGCAGAACGCGGCATAGACCAGCAGCAGGATCACCACCTTGTCCATGATGTTGGTGTAACGCTTATGCCGGGAGAAAAAACAGCCCAGCCAGGGACGCAGCAATTGCCCGAGTACCAATGGCGCCAACAGCAGCGCACAGAGGTCCAGCAGCGTGGCTCCCAGATCGATGCCGTTGCTGCCGGTGCCAACCACCAGGCTGACCAGCCACGGAGTGATGAATATACCCAGGACACTGGAGAGGCTGGCATTGAGAATCGCCGCCGGGACGTTGCCCCCAGCGCTACCGGTCAAGGCAACCGAGGATGAGATGGTCGAGGGCAGGGCGCACAGGTAGAAAAAGCCGAGCATCAATAGCGCTGGAACATGACTGCCAAGCAGTGTGTTCACCAGCCACCAGAGTGCCGGGAAAACGATGAAGGTGAACCCCTGCACCATCATGTGCAGACGGCTGTTTTTCAGGCCGTGGCCAATTTGTTCACTGGACAGGTTGATGCCGTGCAGGAAAAACACCAGGAACACGCCGACATTGATCACTGATTCGGCATGCAGGGCGCCGCCACTGCGGCCAATGTCGGGAAACAGCCAGGCCAGAAAGGTGGCGAGGAACATGCCGCACAGAAACCAGTCGGTAACGACGCGTTTGAGGTGTTTGAGCACTTGCATAGGCGGGCCTGCGAATCATTTTGTAATCGTTGAGCACACAGGCTACGCTCGGCAGATGGTTACCGTCTTGCGACATAAGGCCAAGTGATGCCGATTAACGGACAACAGCCTGCACCCCGTCAGATTCCAGCACTGGAGCGGTTACCGCGGGCGCTGTATGCACGGGCGGAAAGCCTCGGAGCAGGTTCCTGGACGCCACGGCATCAGCATGACTGGGTGCAATTTTCTTATGCGATCAGTGGCGTGCTCGGTGTCTACACCGATGAAGGCAGCTACTTTGCTCCGCCTCAATGGGGTATCTGGATTCCAGCCGGAGTGGAGCACGAGGTGGTCACCTCGATGCAAGCGGAAATGCGCAGCCTGTATGTACGCCGCGAAGAAGCTGGCTGGGCGCCAGGGCAGTGCCGGGTATTGGAAGTCACGCCGCTGGCGCGAGAATTGATCAAACAGTTCTGCTTGTTGCCGGTGAACTATCCCGAAGGCGACAGCGCTGAAGCACGACTGGTGGCGGTGTTGCTGGATCAGTTGCAGGCATTGCCGCAGGTAGGCTTTTCCTTGCCCTTGCCTAAACACCCGCGCTTGCTTGAAGTGTGCAACGAATTGCTCGCCCACCCGCAGCACGGGCAAACGCTGGGGCAATGGGCGCAGCGCCTGAACACCTCGGAGAAAACCTTGATGCGTTTGTTCCAGCGTGAAACCGGTTTGAGCTTTCGCGGCTGGCGCCAGCGCATGCGCCTACTGTCTTCTCTGACGGCGCTGGAGGCCGGGCAAAGTGTCACCGAAGCCGCGCTAGGTTGCGGTTACGACTCCACCTCGGCCTACATTGCAGCGTTCAAGGGCCTGTTCGGCTTCACTCCGGGTGAGTTGCGCCTTTAGTTACTCCCACGTAGTTAGGCCCACGGCGGCGTTCAGGTACGGAACCTGCGCACCAGCGCATCCAGTTCGTTGGACAAGCCCGCAAGGCTTTGTGAGTCCTGGCGCGCCGAGTTGGCCAGTTCAGCCACCAATTGCGCGTCACCATGAATCTGGCTGATATGCCGGTTGATGTCTTCGGCCACCTGGTGCTGTTCTTCGGCCGCCGTGGCAATTTGGGTGTTCATGTCGCGAATGACGTCGACTGACTCGCGAATCTGTCCAAAACTGCTGCGCGCCATTCCAATGCGGTTGACCGACAATTGCGAGATCTCCAGGCTGGCATGCATTTGCTGGGCGACTTCGCTGGTGCGATTGGCGAGGTTTCCGAGCAGACCGTCGATCTCGGCGGTGGAGTCGGCGGTACGTTTGGCCAAGGCCCGAACTTCGTCGGCTACCACGGCAAAACCGCGGCCCTGTTCACCTGCGCGGGCGGCTTCGATGGCTGCGTTAAGGGCCAGCAGGTTGGTTTGCTCGGCAATCGAACGAATGGTGCCAAGAATCGATTGAATAGCATTGCTGTCACGTTCCAGTTGCTGCATCGATTGCGCTGACTGTTGAATCTCCTGGCTCAGGCGATCGACGCTTTGCACCGCGTCGTCGATCTGCTGCTGGCCTTCGCGCGCCTGTTGTTGACCGCTGTCGGCCGAATCTGCCGCCTGGCTGCAAGAACGGGCAACCTCGTTGGCGGTGGCAACCATTTCGTGGAAGGCTGTCGACACCATATCTACCGCTTCGCGCTGACGCCCGGCCGCTTCGGCCATGTCGTGGGAAACCTGAGTGGAGCTGCTGGAGGTCGCAAGGATTTTACTGGCGGCCTGACCGATGCTCTGAATCAGGTTGCGGATGGCTGCCAGGAACTGGTTGAACCAACTGGCCAATTGCGCGGTTTCGTCGCGCCCGCGAACCTCGAGGCTACGGGTCAGATCACCTTCGCCTTGGGCGATGCCTTCCAGGCCATTGGTAACACTGTGGATCGGTCGCACGATCAGTTTGGCGAAGGTGGCGCCAACCAGTGCGAACACACCCGCCAGCACCAGGGCGATGATCGATACAATCCAGGTCAGTTGAGTAGCGCCCTGCATGACTTCGTCGTGACGTATCAGACCGATGAAGTTCCAGCCCAACTGCTCCGAGGGCCAGACATTGGCCATGTAGCGCTCACCGTCGAGTTCGACCTCGACCAGCCCTTTACCGGCCTTGGCCAGCTGCGCGTAGCCATCGCCGAGGGTGGCCAGGTTTTTGAAGTTGTGTGCGGGGGCGCGGGGGTCGACCAGTACGTTGCCGTTATCTTCGAGCAGCATCAGGTAGCCACTCTCACCCAGTTTGATCTGCTTGATGATTTCGGTCAGTTGCTTGAGCGACACGTCGATGTTGACCACCCCGCCTGGATTGCCAAGCTGGTTGGCGACGGCGCGCACGGTGCTGACCAGCACCGCGTCGTCACTGGCCCAGTAGTACGCGTCGGTGCGCAGGGTCTTGCCCGGACTGGCCATTGCGGCCTGATACCAAGGGCGTTGGCGCGGGTCATAGTTGGCCATCTTTGGATCGCCCGGCCAGAAGGCATAACCACCGTCACTCAGTCCGTAGGACACATAGGCATAGGCCGGATGGCTGGCCGCCAGGCTTGCAAACATATTGAAGAGCTTTTGGTCTTGCTCGCTCTGAACAATCTGCGCAGCATCGGCGCTCATATGCTTCTTGACGTCGTTGCCGCTGGCGCTGATCAACGGCTGAGCGGCCAGATAGTCGACGTTCTGACTGATGCCCTCGAAGAACAGCTGCATGGCGTTGGCCACTTGGCGAATTTCGCGATTACTGCCATCAACGAAACCTTCTTTGGCCTCACTGCGTAAATTGAGGACGACCAGCGTGGCGACCAGGATGACAGGCAAACCGGCGATAACGGCAAAGGCCCATGTCAGTTTTTGTTTGATGTTCATCCGCGCTCCAGAATTTTTCTTGTAAACACACGAGGCTGCTTCAGACTGCATCGGCCATTTGTTTCAGAAATAAAGTCCGACCTCGGTTAAAGTCCGGTATTCATTGGGAACTAACGTCGGAAATGACTACTCCCTCGTCAGTGCCCATAAAAAGAATGGCAAGTCAGACGGATTGCCGTTACAACGCTGTGCGGTCTTGAAACAGCGAAAAGCCGGTGCAGTACCGGTAACCTACAAAAAATTACGTGTCTGGCAGAACAGGACCCCCGACAAAAGCCGATGAAGACTCCAAAACGCATTGAACCACTGGTTGAAGATGGACTGGTCGATGAGGTACTCCGACCGCTGATGAGTGGCAAGGAGGCCGCCGTGTACGTGGTGCGCTGCGGAAAGGAATTGCGCTGTGCCAAGGTCTACAAAGAGGCGAACAAGCGCAGCTTCCGTCAGGCGGCCGAGTATCAGGAAGGGCGTAAAGTACGCAACAGCCGTCAGGCCCGAGCCATGGCCAAAGGCTCCAAGTACGGACGCAAGGAGGCTGAGGACGCCTGGCAGAACGCCGAGGTGGCTGCTCTGTTCCGACTCGCCAATGCGGGTGTGCGGGTGCCGCGCCCCTACGACTTTCTCGACGGTGTACTGCTGATGGAGCTGGTGGCCGACGAACATGGTGATGCCGCTCCTCGGCTCAACGATGTGTACCTGGAGCCGGATCAAGCGCGCGAATATCACGCTTTCGTGATTCGTCAGATCGTGCTGATGCTATGTGCGGGCCTCGTGCATGGCGACTTGTCGGAGTTCAACGTGCTGCTGGGGCCGGAAGGGCCGGTGATCATCGACTTGCCACAAGCGGTGGATGCGGCGGGTAACAACCACGCATTCAGCATGCTGGAGCGTGATGTCGGCAACATGGCGGCGTACTTCGGGCGCTTTGCCCCGGAACTCCGGAAAACCCGATATGCCCATGAAATGTGGGCCCTGTACCAGTCTGGTGACTTGTTGCCGGAGAGCGAGCTTACGGGGCAGTTCGCGCTGGACGAGCACACGGCTGATGTCAAAGGAGTTATGCGCGAGATTGACGCAGCGCGCTTCGATGAGGCCCGTCGGCGTGCCATCAGAGAGGACGCCGAGCGGGGTTCGAGCAAGGACGAGGAACCAGCCCCGCCCTGGATGCAGTAGTGCGTCAGTGACAGCAACTGCCCCCGGCTGCCAGATCCTTGAGGATCGGGCAGTCCGGGCGATCGTCGCCGTGGCAATGAGTGACCAGCTCGCTCAAGGTATCGCGCAGGCTTACCAGTTCTTCGATGCGTCGGTTCAGATCATCGATGTGTTGGCTGGCCAGGGCCTTGACGTCGGCACTGGCGCGCTGGCGGTCCTGCCACAGGGTCAGCAGGCGGGCGACTTCTTCCAGTGAAAACCCCAGATCTCTCGAACGCTTGATGAACGCCAGTTGGTGCAAGTCTTCCTGCTGGTACAAGCGATAGCCACTGTCGCTGCGCACCGCCGGCTTGAGCAAACCAATCGACTCGTAGTAGCGGATCATCTTGGCGCTCAGTCCGGAGCGCCGGGCGGCTTGACCGATGTTCATTGCACGTCGTCCTGTGATGGGGTTTCAGGCTTCCAGGTTTTCAATAGCAGCGCGTTGCTGACCACGCTGACACTCGACAAGGCCATCGCGGCGCCAGCTAGCACCGGGTTGAGCATGCCGAAGGCGGCCAGTGGAATGCCAATGAGGTTGTAGATGAATGCCCAGAACAAGTTCTGCCGAATCTTCGCATAGGTTTTGCGGCTGATTTCCAATGCTGCCGGCACCAGGCGTGGATCACCGCGCATCAGGGTGATGCCCGCGGCTTGCATGGCCACGTCAGTGCCACCGCCCATGGCGATGCCGATATCGGCTGCCGCCAGTGCGGGGGCGTCGTTGATACCGTCACCCACCATTGCCACAACGCCTGACTGCTTGAGCTCGGCAACTTTTGCCGCTTTGTCTCCTGGTAGCACCTCGGCGTGTACGTCGGTAATGCCCAATGCCTGGGCGACGACGTTGGCGCTGCCACGGTTATCGCCGGTGAGCAGGTGACTGCTGATGCCTTGATCGGCGAGCTTCTGCACCGCTTGCCCGGCACCTGGCTTGAGGCTGTCACCGAAGGCAAACAGCCCCAATACGCGCACCTGCGGACTACGCTCGATCAACCAGGACAAGGTGCGGCCTTCGGCCTCCCAGGCTGTGGCGCTGGCTTGCAAGTCACCCGCTTGCAGACCGCTTTCATCGAGCATGCGCCGGTTGCCGAGGGCCAGGTCACGGCCGTCCAGGCTGCCGGCGATGCCACGCCCGGTCAGGGACTGGCTGTTGCTGATGTCCGCGACCGGTAAACCCTGTTCTTCACAAGCGTCGAGCACGGCTTTGGCCAAAGGGTGTTCGCTACCGCGTTGCAGGGCACCGGCAAGTTGCAGCAAATCAGCCGGTTCGCCGACCGCAGCCTGGCTGTGGACGATCCGTGGGCTGCCAGAGGTCAGAGTACCGGTCTTGTCGAATACCACGCGGTTGACCGCATGGGCTCGCTCCAGCGCTTCGGCGTCCTTGATCAGAATACCGTGACGCGCAGCGACCCCTGTGCCAGCCATGATCGCCGTAGGCGTTGCCAGGCCAAGCGCACATGGGCAAGCAATCACCAATACAGCGACCGCGTTGATCAAGGCTGTTTCAATCGGCGCACCGGCTAGCCACCAGCCAACCAGGGTAATCAGCGCCAGCACCAGCACGGCTGGCACGAACACCTGGCTGACGCGGTCCACCAGCTTCTGAATGGGGGCCTTGGCTGCCTGGGCGTCTTCTACCAGGCGAATGATGCGTGCCAGTACCGTTTCGGTGCCCAGGGCCTGGGTGCGCACCAGCAGGCGGCCTTCGCCGTTGATCGCCCCGCCGGTGACCTTGTCGCCCGGTTGTTTGGGCACTGGCAGGCTTTCACCGCTGATCAGCGCTTCGTCAGCATGGCTTTGGCCTTCGCTGACTTCACCGTCCACCGGGAAGCGTTCGCCGGGCTTGACCACAACGGTATCGCCAACACGCAGTTCGCTGATCGCCACATCGCGTTCCTGGCCATCGACCAGCAGCAGGGCGCGTTCCGGCCGCAAGGCTTCGAGGGCACGAATAGCGCTGGCTGTCTGGCGCTTGGCACGGCTTTCCAGGTACTTGCCGAGCAGAATCAGGGCAATGACCACGGCCGAAGCTTCAAAATACAAGTGCGGCATGACACCGGGGCTTGCCTGGGCCCACTCATAGATACTCAAGCCATACCCAGCGCTGGTCCCGATGGCGACCAGCAAGTCCATGTTACCGGCGCCGGCACGTACCGCTTTCCAGGCCGCCACATAGAAACGCGCACCCAGAATGAATTGCACCGGGGTCGCCAGAACGAATTGGGCCCACGCCGGCAGCATCCAGTGAATGCCGAACGGCTGTAGCACCATGGGCAGCACCAATGGCAGTGCCAGTATGACGGCCAAGGCCACCAACCAGCGCTCCTTGCGCAGGCGCCGCTCGGCATCGACCTGGTTCGCCTTCGGGCTTTGCGGCAAGCTGGCGGTGTAACCGGCATGGACAACCGCGTCGATCAGTACCGCGTTATTGATCTGGCCGAGCACCTGCACATGGGCGCGCTCACTGGCCAGATTGACGCTGACGTGTTGCACACCGGGTATCTTGGCCAACGCGCGTTCCACCCTGCCGGCGCAAGATGCGCAGGTCATACCGCCAATCTGCAGCTCAAGGGTTTGGCTTGGCACGTGGTAGCCGGCTTGTTCGACCGCTTCGACAAGGGCCGGCAGGCTATCGGCGGATGCTTGAATTCGCGCCTGTTCGGTGGCGAGGTTGACGCTGACCGTTTCGGCGCCACTGACTTTGCGCAGCGCTCGCTCGACCCTGCCAGCACAGCTGGCACAGGTCATTCCGGAAATGGGCAGATCGAATGTGGTAGATGCAGACATGGCAATCCTCCTGGGTTGGCCACAGCTTCAACCTTTCCACGCTGGTAAGGTCAATACCCCAAGCCAGCTCTTATCAATGTGAGTCCATTCTGATCGGCTGCAACCCGGTATTTATTGATCTGACCGGCCACCAGCTTCAATCGGCTCGAACGCTGGTTCTCCATGCCCGGCTGGCAGCCTGGTACATGCCCAGGCAAGTAGCGCAGGCGCACATCGATTTCACCTGGGGGCAGATTGAATGAGGTCGATTGCTCCTGGAAGACGCGTCCGGCCAATTGATCGTTGATATACACGCCAATCTCGCATGAGGTTGCCACCTCCAGGCGTTCGCGGGAAATGATCAGAATGCTGTAGTCGGCTGGCCCTGCCGCGTTGGCTTGAGCGAACAAGCCAAATACATTCAGCAGGCCGAAAAGGCCCAAAGCTGCCCTGCGCATGAAACGAAACTCCTGCATCTTCAATCGTCAGGAACGCAGCTTGGCCGACCCGGGCGATGATTTCCAGCCCGGCAGCACCAAGAGGAACTTGACCTTACCCTGGTGGCAAGCTTGAAACTCAGGCAAAACCCACAGGAGGCAGAACCCATGCAAGTGTTCAATGTACAAGGAATGACCTGCGGTCATTGCGTCAAAGCCGTCACCCGTGCAGTACATGCTCAGGACGCCGAGGCGATCGTCGAGGTCGATTTGGGTCAGAAACAGGTGAAGGTGCAAAGCTCGTTGCAGGCGCCGCAGATCCTGCAACTGATTCGTGAAGAAGGCTATCAGGCCGAAGCCGTCTGACAGTTGCAGGGCTGCGCTGTGGATAAAAGTTTCACGGCGCAGGTGCAACTCTTCGCAGCGCAACCTTGGCAGGGCGGTTAGACTAGCAGACTTGCTTAGCCTGCTATGGATTCCCGATGAACCTGCGAACCATCCTGATTCTGGGCGCCTTGAGTGCGTTCGGGCCTCTGGCAATCGACTTTTACCTGCCAGGCTTTCCGGCGATGGCGCTGGCCTTCGGTACTGACGAAAAACACATCCAGACAACCCTGGCTGCCTACTTCCTTGGCTTGTCCATCGGTCAATTGGCCTATGGACCGGTGGCTGACCGCTTTGGCCGCCGTATTCCGCTGCTGGTCGGTGTTTGTCTGTTCACTCTGGCGTCAATTGCCTGCGCCTTTGCCCCGAACCTCGATACGTTGATTGCGGCCCGATTCGTCCAGGCGCTGGGCGGGTGTGCCGGCATGGTGTTGTCGCGGGCAATTGTCAGTGACAAATGCGATGCGGTGGCATCCGCCAAGGTATTTTCGCAATTGGTGCTGGTGATGGGCCTCGCCCCCATTCTCGCCCCTATGCTGGGAGGGGTGCTGGTCAATGCCTATGGTTGGCAGTCGATCTTTGTTGCGCTGACCTTGTTCAGCGCCCTGTGTACCCTCGCCGTTGCTCTGGGGCTGCCTGAGAGCTTGCCGGCCAATCTGCCGCGCCAGCCACTTTCCGGCGCTTTGCGCCAGTACGGGCGGCTGCTCAAAGACCGCGTCTTCATTGGGCACGCTTTGACCGGCGGAATCGCCATCGCTGGGATGTTTTCCTATATCGCCGGATCTCCCTTCGTTTTCATCAAGCTCTATGGGGTGCCACCTGAGCACTACGGCTGGTTGTTCGGCAGTAACGCGGCCGGCTTCATTCTGGTTGCCCAGGTGAATGCGCGACTGCTGGCCAAGCGTGGTCCGGCCTTCTTGCTCCGGCGAGCGGTGTGGGTATATCTGCTGGCGGGCCTGACGCTGCTTGCGATCAGTGCGTTGAAGCCGACCAAGTTGTGGCCACTGCTGATTCCGCTGTTCGTCTGTATTGCCAGCCTGGGTTGCATCATCCCCAATGCATCAGCCTGTGCCATGAACGGGCAAGGTGCTCGGGCAGGGAGCGCTTCAGCGCTGCTCGGGTGCATTCAGTTCAGTGTCGCGGCAGGTGCTGCGGCACTGGTGGGCGTGTTGCACGATGGCAGCGCAGTACCCATGGCGCTGGTCATAAGCCTATGCGGCCTGGGCGCAGTGGTGGTGTCGATGGTTACCTACCGCTTGCAGCTCAGCCGACCTGTTTGAGTGTATGCGGGGCCTGCAGGCGGGCCTGCAAGGTGTTGACGAAAGCGCGGGCTTCGGCCTCGCTACGAAAGTTCACTACCTGCTTGTCCAGCCGAACCTGCCAAGGGCAGCCTGGCTTTTGGGCTGATGCGCTGACTTGAATGATCATCGTGGCATACCTGCGGTGAGCGTTGGCCCGAAGATTGTAGCGCTGCTTGCCGGCAGGAAAATGACTTGGATCAGTTGTCGGACTGACGGTCGCCCACCCCAAGTCAGAGGTGGGCGCGATGCCTCAGAACCCTTCCAGGACAATCTTGCCCTTTGCCGCGCCGCTTTCCAGCAGGGCGTGGGCGCGACGCAGGTTGGCCGCATTGATGCTGCCGTAGTGCTCGCCCAAGGTAGTTTTGAGCGTGCCGGCATCAATCAGATCGGCAACCCGATTGAGCAGTTTGTGTTGTTCGATCATGTCGTCGGTTTCAAACAACGAGCGGGTGTACATGAACTCCCAATGCAACGACAGGCTCTTGCGTTTAAGCAGGCCGATGTCTATTTGCTTGGGGTCATCGATCAGCGCAAGTCTTCCTTGAGGGGCAAGGGCTTCGACCAATTGCGCCAGATGCTGGTCGGTCTGGGTGAGGCTGGCAACGTGGGTTACGAATTCGATACCTTCGGCCTTGAGTGCTGCAGCAAGCGGTTGGCTGTGGTCAACCACCTGGTCGGCACCCAGCTGACGTACCCAGTCCTGGGTCTGGGGACGAGAGGCGCTACCGATGACGGTCAGGCCGGTCAATTGACTCGCAAGTTGAGTCAAAATCGAGCCCACGCCACCTGCTGCACCTACGATCAACAGGCGCTGGCCGAGGTCATCTTTTCCTTCTGGAATCTGCAGGCGCTCAAACAACAACTCCCATGCTGTGATCGCCGTCAGTGGCAGGGCTGCCGCTTCTGCGAAGCCCAACGTCTTGGGCATATGGCCAACGATGCGCTCATCGACGACATGCAGTTCGCTGTTGGCCCCGGCGCGAGCGATGGAACCTGCGTAAAAAACCTTATCCCCAGGCTGGAACAGGCTGACATCACTGCCTACCGCCTTGACCACGCCCGCTACGTCCCAGCCCAGTACTTTGGCAACACCTGGTTCTGGCTGGGCATTCTGGCGCACCTTGGTGTCCACCGGATTGACCGAAATGGCTCGTACTTCCACGAGCAAGTCCCGTGGTCCCGGCTCGGGTTCGGGCAGCTCGATGTCTTGCAGGGAGTCCGGGTGGCTGATGTCCAGGGACTGGTAATAGGCAACGGCTTTCATCTGTAGCGTCCTCAGAAGGGAAATCCTTGGTGGCCATGATTGACGCTTTCACTTCATGTTAAAACCCGCTAGAACGACAGATACTTTCAATAAATTTTTGATAATAGCGAGGCCTTGCTGTGCGATTCGATGACCTGCAACTGTTCGTTCGCACCGTGCAGCTGGGTAGCCTGTCAGCTGCGGCTCGGTTGTTGGACCTGTCCCCAGCGGTAGCCAGTGCTGCGCTCAAACGCCTGGAGCAACAATTGGGTGCCCGACTGCTCGCACGCTCGACGCGTAACTTGCGCCTGACAGCCGAAGGCGAAGTTTTTTTGCTGCATGCGCGCAATGCACTGGCCAGCCTGGAAGAAGGGCGGCGTTTGCTGGCGCGAGGGCAGGACGATGTCAGTGGTGTGTTGCAACTCTCTGCACCATCGGACTTTGGACGTAATGTGCTGCTGCCCTGGCTTGATGAATTGCAGCGCCAACACCCGAAGTTATCGGTACGCCTGCTGCTGGGCGACCGCAACGCCGATCTGTTTCGCCAGGCGGCGGATATCGCCTTGCGCTATGGTACGCCGGAAGATTCCAGTCTGGTGGCACTGCCCCTGTGCCCTGACAACCGACGAGTGCTCTGTGCCTCGCCCGCGTACCTGGCGGTTCACGGTGAACCGCAGGATATTGCTCAACTTGCCCAGCACAACTGCCTGCTTTATCAGCTGGGTAGCCGCATTCATGACCATTGGCGGTTTGGTCGGGGCGCAAACGAGGTGGGGGTGATTGTCACTGGGGACCGGTTTTGTGACGACGCCGATGTCGTTCGTCGTTGGGCACTGGCAGGCCTTGGAATCGCCTACAAGTCCTGGTTGGACGTGGCGTTCGACGTTCAGGCTGGGCGCTTGAAGGTGCTGATGGGACAGCTGGAAGGTGAGTCGGCGCCCTTGAACCTTATGTGCACGCACCGAGCGCAATTGGGCAAGCCGGTGCAATTGCTGCGTAACCTGCTGCGGGAGCGGTGCCAGATTCTGCTCGAACAACTTAAGGATGCAGATGAGTTAGCGAATTTTTAGGTTTACAGAATTTTCTGGCTTATTTGTAGTTCTTTGGTAGATGAGTTGTAGGCATTAAATATTATTTTTTTTTGATCAATAGTTATCAAGTTTAAACGAACGGGTATGGGGTGCGGTTTTACAACAAATGTATCTGAAGTTTTCTATAAGTGCTCATGCTTGTCGATGCTTATGGTTGGGCAGAGGATGGAGCCTTTACCCGTTTGTCCGCGCGATGGCCCGGAAATTGTTTCCCTGATGCGGCTTATAATAGATGCAGCAGTCGTTTCCAGCGAGAGAAGCTTCCATGTCATCGGCCGGAAAGTGCCGCCGTTAATTTTACTTTGCCTGATAAACATCCTGGCAATTTGCCGGTGAGTCAACGTTACAACTTCTAGCCGGTCTGGCATCGGAAACCTCGCAGTAAATGCTGCTGACATGGTTGTTCAAACGATTTCAGATGTGATCTCGCAGGGAGTTGAGATATGAAAGCAACAAGTATTAGCCAGATTGCCAGCCTGCTTGCAGATCCCAAGCGCAGCGCAATGTTATGGGCGCTGATCGACGGCATGGCACGGCCTGCCGATGAACTGGCCGACTTGACTGGCCTGACGCCTTCCTCCGCCTGCGCACACCTGGCAAGACTCTCGGCCAGCGGATTGCTCAAGCTCGAGCCGCGCGGACGAAAGCGCTACTTCAGACTCGCCGGGCCTGAAGTTGGCGCGGCGGTGGAAGCATTGGCCAGTGTTCAGGTCACCAGTCGCGAGCAGGCCGCAGGGAGAGAGGACGTTGGTATTCCACAGTCCATGCGTAGAGCGCGCCTGTGTGGTGATCACCTAGGCGGAGAGCTTGCTGCGGACTTGTATCAGCGATTTTTCGATGCTGGGTGGCTGGAGGGCGCGGAGCAGCAAATCGAAGTCACCTCTGAGGGGCGTACTCAATTTGCCCGTCATGGCATTTTTATCGAGGCGCTGGCGCGTTACCAACACAGGGGCTTCAGCAGTTGCCGCTGCTGCAGTGAATGGAGTGACCATCGTCCACATCTGGGCGGTGCGTTGGGTACCAGCCTGCTGAAGCTGTTCATGCAATCTGGGTGGATCCGCGAGAGTGAGACTTCCCGCCGATTGCAGATCAGCTCGGCGGGATTGCGTCAGATCAACCGAATTGCCCAACCGGTGATTCTGCAGTCAGCAAGTTAGCACGCGATAAGCCCGCTCCTGATCGGAGTGGGCTCATCGGTGCTGTCTCTAATCACTCAAGGGCGAAGCAGGCGTGCATCCAGGCTGTTCTGCGCCAAGCGTTGGGCCTGATCCTGGGTCATGCCCAGATGAGTATGCAACGTATGGAAGTTTTCGGTGACATAACCACCGAAGTACGCTGGATCGTCCGAGTTCACGGTGACCTTCACGCCGCGCTCGAGCATGTCGAGAATGTTGTGCTGGCTCATATGATCAAACACACAAAGCTTGGTGTTGGAGAGCGGGCATACGGTCAGCGGGATCTGCTCGTCGATGATGCGCTGCATCAGGCGCTCGTCTTCGATGGCGCGTACACCATGGTCGATACGCTGGATCTTGAGCAGGTCGATGGCTTCCCAGATGTATTCAGGTGGTCCTTCTTCTCCTGCGTGTGCAACCGTCAGGAAGCCTTCGCTGCGGGCACGATCGAATACTCGTTGGAACTTGCTCGGCGGGTGACCCATTTCCGAGCTGTCCAGGCCGACGGCGATAAAGGCATCGCGAAACGGCAGTGCTTGGTCGAGAGTCTTATGTGCCTCTTCTTCGCTCAGGTGGCGCAAGAAGCTTAGGATCAGGCCGCTGCTGATGTCCAGTTGCTGCTGGCCATCCTTGAGTGCCTGGCTGATGCCCCTGAGTACCACTTCGAATGGAATACCACGATCAGTATGGGTTTGCGGATCGAAGAATGGTTCGGTGTGAACCACATTTTGCGCTTTGCAGCGCAGCAGGTATGCCCAGGTCAGGTCGTAGAAGTCCTGCTCGGTGCGCAGTACATCGGCGCCCTGGTAGTAGAGGTCGAGAAACTCCTGCAGGTTGTTGAACGCATAGGCTGCACGCAGGGCTTCGACATCGTTCCACGGCAGGGCAATTTTGTTGCGCTCGGCCAGGGCGAATAGCAACTCGGGCTCCAGCGATCCTTCCAGGTGCAGGTGCAATTCTGCCTTGGGCAGCGCATTAAGCCAGTCGTACATAAAGTCGGTATCTCATCAGGTGCGGTTGCCCGCATTCTACAGAGGTTGCCTGCCCCTGGCCGAGAAAGCTGACCGCAGGGGTGTTTGTCGCAAACCTTCTAGAGTGACTAGAGTCTCTTTGCTGTACACCACTTGAACGGGTTTGCGATGCTTGCCTTGATAAACCAGGAAAAACCCCTGCTGATTGCCATGCTGTTGGCGGTTCTGGCCTGGCCGCTGCAGTCACAGTTGCTGGGGCATGGTCACACGGCTGCTCTGCTGGCGGGGCTGGTGCTGGTGGTGGCGATCATCTGTGCGTCGATGCGCGTGGCCCAGCACGCCGAACAATTGGCCGAGAAGGTCGGTGACCCCTACGGAACCATGATTCTGACCTTATCTGCGGTAATGGTCGAAGTGCTGGTTTTGGCGATCATGATGAGTAACCAGTCTTCGCCAACCTTGGTGCGCGATACCATCTACTCGGCGGTGATGCTCGATATTAATGGCATCCTCGGGTTGGCGGCGTTGATGGGAGGGCTCAAGCACGGCGAGCAGTCGTACAACGATGATTCGGCGCGTACCTACAGCGTGATGATCATGACTGCCATGGGCGTCTCGATGGTGGTGCCCGAATTTATTGCGCGCGAGGACTGGAAGCTGTATTCGGGGTTCACCATTGCCGCGATGATGGTGCTGTACGCATTGTTCCTGCGCATGCAGGTCGGGCCGCACAGCTATTTTTTCAGCTACAGCTATCCACAAAAAAAGCGCCGGGACACATCGCAGGCTCCCGTAAATAAGGTGCGCTCTATCGTCATCCTGATCGTCGGGGTGATGATTATTGGCGTGCTCGCGGAAATCATGTCGCATCCGCTGAACTATGGTTTGGAGGGTAGCGGCGCACCGCCGGTGTTAATGGCTATTGTGGTGGCAACCATTTCTGCGGCACCGGAGATCCTGACCGCCTTGCGTGCAGCCTTGGCCAATCGTATGCAGTCGGTGGTCAACATCGCCTTGGGTGCTTCCCTGTCCACGGTGATATTGACCGTCCCGCTGATGGAAGCGATGGCGCTTTACACCGGCCAGCCCTTTCAGATGGCCATGACACCGGTACAAACGGTAATGATCGCCATCACCCTGATCGTCAGTGCAATCAACCTCAACGATGGCGAAACTAACGCGATCGAAGGCATGACCCACTTCGTGTTGTTCGCCACCTTTATCATGCTGGCTTTTCTCGGGCTCTGAAGTACTGGCTCACCAGATCAGGCTGTCGCCCTTGTAATTGATGAAATGCAGGCCGCCTTTGCCTGCGTTGGCCTTGACCTGCTCGAGCATGCCGCGTGTGCTGGTCAGCACGTCGATCTCGGCGTTCTCACCGCCCATGTCGGTCTTGACCCAGCCTGGGTGCATGGCCAGAACGGTCTGCTGTGGTTGGTTCAAGGTAACGAAGCTGTTGATCATCGAGTTGAGTGCAGCCTTGCTGGCCTTGTACAGACACATTTCGCTGCCATCCGGGATGGCGATGCTGCCCAGGATCGAGCTCATGAACGCGAGGACGCCGCTGTCGCTCAGTTGGGCGACGAAGCGCTGGGCCACGCGGATGGGGGACACAGCGTTGGTCATGAACAGATCGCCTACATCAGCCAACTGCGCGTGCTCGGCGTTCTGATCGCGTGGGCCCATGACACCCGCATTTACGAACAGCAGGTCGAAGGTTTGACCGTGTAGACGTTGCTGCAGCGCATCGAGTTGAGTACCGCTGTTCATCTCCAGGGTTTCTACCCGAACATTTGCCAACGCTGTCAGGCTGCCGGCTTTGGTGCGGTCGCGCACAGTGGCGACCACGTCCCAGCCGTCTTCCAGCAAACGTTCTACCAAGCCTAGGCCCAGGCCGCGGGAGGCGCCGATGATTAGGGCGGTTTTTTGCGAGGACATGAAGAACTCCTTTAATGGGTAACGCAGTGGTCAAAGAATAACCAGTCTAGCCAAGCCTTGGCCGAGCAAGCGATTGGTGCAGGGGTGCACGGCTTATCCACAGCTTGCTCCACAGTATCTGTGAGCAAGCATAAAGTGCGGGGATGAATACTTGAAGGCGAGTTTTGTGAGGGATACATGTGGATAACTAACTGATTTATCGACGGTTGAAGTGCTGTCATCAAATCTTGATCAAAATATGATCGATTGCCTGAAGGCCACGCCGATAAAGGCACGCAGCCGAGTGCCCAGAGCTTATCCACAGCCGGGCCCACAGTGAATGTGGGCAATTGTTCAGCGTTTTTCCAGCAATATTCGTCCTCGGCTCAAGTCTGCCAGTTGGCGTTGCAGTGATTCGATGTGTTCCTCGCCCAGGGCCAGCAGCAGATCCACGCCATTGGCTGTGAAGTGCTCTTCCAGTACCAGACCGTCTGCTTCGGCTACCCGCAGTTTGAGCAGCGCCAGCTCACTGAAACTGCAACTGCAACTGACTTCGCTACGGCTTACCAGCAGGCGTTTCTCGGCTTGCTGCAGGCACTTGTTTGCGCCGCCGCCATAGGCGCGAGCAAGGCCGCCCGTTCCCAGTTGGATACCGCCGTACCAGCGGATCACCAGTACTACCACCTGATCACATTCCTGGGCTTCGATGGCCGCCAGAATCGGGCGTCCGGCGGTACCGCCCGGCTCGCCGTCGTCGCTGCTGCGATACTGAGCACCCAGCTTCCAGGCCCAGCAGTTGTGAGTGGCATCCAGATCGCTGTGTTGGTCGATGAAAGCCATGGCCTCGGCAGGGCTGCTGATGGGCGCTGCCAGGGTAATGAAGCGGCTCTTGCGAATCTCTTCGCGAAACTCGCAGGTGTCGAGCAGGGTAAAAGGCATAAACGCAGGTTCAGTCGGGAAGTTTCAGGCCGCAGCCTTTAAGAATGATGTGGATAAGATTGTTGCTGGCATCTTCCATATCTTGTTTGGTGAGGCGGCTACGGCCCGTGACCTGGCAGATCTGGGTAGCGAAGTCAGCATAATGCTGGGTACTGCCCCAAAGCAGAAAGATCAAATGAACCGGGTCGACCGGGTCCATCTTTCCGGCATCTATCCAGGCTTGGAACACCGCGGCGCGACCTTTGAACCATTCACGGTAGTCCTGGCTGAAATAGTCGCTCAGGCACTTGCCGCCACTGATTATCTCCATAGCAAAGATCCGCGAAGCCTGGGGATTGCGTCGAGAGAACTCCATCTTGGTGCGAATGTAGGTGCTCAGCGCCGTTGCTGGATCGTCCTCGACGCTCAGGGCATTGAAGGTACTGTCCCACAATTCGATGATGTTGCTCAGCACCGCTACGTAGAGGCTCAGCTTATTGGTGAAGTAGTAATGCAGGTTCGCCTTTGGCAATCCGGCCTTGAGGGCGATGGTGTTCATGCTGGTGCCTTTGAAGCCGTGACGCGCGAACTCGTCTTCAGCGGCCTGGATGATGGCTTGTTCGTTCTTCTGACGAATACGCCCGGCGGGCTTGCCCGGGGCGGTGGCACGATGCGCAGGGACTTCGAAGGACATGGACGGTTCCAGACAAGGCAATGGGTATCACTTCTGTTCGGTTAACCTACCAGCATTAGCGCTCAGCGAGTAGCCGCCAGGCTTTCCAGGAAGCTTTCCAGAACCAAGTGCGGTCTTCTTCCTTTGCGTGTTACCCAACATAGGCTCAAGTCATAGAAACGCTGGCTTGGCTTGAGTGCGCGCAATCTGCCCTGTTGTACCCAGAAGCTGGCGTAATGATCTGGCAGGTAGCCAATGTAGCTTCCGGTCAGAATCAGGAACGCCATGCCTTCACGGTCCGATGCGCTGGCGGTGCAGTGGAGTGCCTGGTAATGCGCCTGGACATCGGCTGGCAAACGGAATGTCGGGGCAATGGCATCTTGCACATTGAGCCGATCGTCGTCCAATTGGCGATCATCGGCGTAGAACAATGGGTGACCTACTGCGCAATAGAGCAAGGAACGCTCACTGTACAGCGGTTGATACTCAAGGCCCGAGAGCGGGCTGGTTTGTGGCACCACGCCGACATGCAAGCTGCCGTCGAGCACACCTTGTTCTACCTGGCTCGGTGCAATCATGCGGATCTGGATACGGACATCCGGGCCACGTTCTTT
The DNA here is from genome assembly GCF_004803755.1 of Pseudomonas sp. DG56-2. Lineage (NCBI taxonomy): Bacteria > Pseudomonadati > Pseudomonadota > Gammaproteobacteria > Pseudomonadales > Pseudomonadaceae > Pseudomonas > Pseudomonas sp. DG56-2. The sequence goes on along the minus strand of NZ_CP032311.1, from coordinate 5,113,517 downwards.
CAACTGCGCCAGTGCGTGAGTAATGCGCATGTGCGGCAAGGTCACCAGATTGTCGGTTAGACCAATGTTCAATTCGCCGCGCAAGTGCTGGTGCAGGCCGTTGACTTCGGTACGAAAGCTCTCCAGAGCGCTGAGTAGTTGCAATGCCGACTGATAAACTTCGCGGCCTTCCTCGGTCAACGAAAACCCGGCGCGGCCGCGTTGACACAAACGCAGGCCCAGGCGCTGCTCTAGATCGCTCATCTGCTGGCTGATAGCCGAACGCCCGATGCCCAACACGTTCTCTGCTGCTGAGAAGCCGCCGCACTCCACCACACTGCGGTAGATCTTCAACAAGCGGATGTCGAAATCGCTGACTTGAGCGAGGGGATCGGGGCGTCGGCTCATAGTTTAGTAATCGTCTATCTGAAGATTAGAAATGTTGGGTTTTCTAGACTTTATCGTCATGACAACTTAGTCGCAACAACACTTGTCGCTGCTCAATTGCCTTGCGAGGATTTGCCCGATGAATCTGCCTGAAAATGCTCCTGTCGGTTTGGCCAGCCAGCTCAAGCTGGACGCCCATTGGATGCCCTACACTGCCAACCGCAATTTTCAGCGCGATCCACGGCTGATCGTTGCTGCCGAAGGCAGTTACCTGACCGATGACAAAGGTCGCAAGATCTACGACGCACTGTCAGGCCTGTGGACCTGCGGCGCCGGTCACACCCGTAAACAAATTCAAGAAGCCGTGTCGCGTCAGCTCGGCGTGCTCGATTACGCGCCAGCTTTCCAGTTCGGCCACCCATTGTCGTTTCAGTTGGCCGAGAAAATCGCTGACCTGGTTCCGGGCAACCTCAATCACGTCTTCTATACCAACTCCGGCTCCGAGTGCGCCGACACCGCAGTGAAGATGGTTCGTGCCTACTGGCGTCTGAAAGGCCAGGCTACCAAGACCAAGCTGATCGGTCGTGCCCGTGGCTATCACGGTGTGAACATCGCCGGTACCAGCCTGGGTGGTGTCAACGGTAACCGTAAGCTGTTCGGTCAGTTGCTGGATGTCGACCATATCCCGCACACCCTGTTGGCAAGCAACGCTTTCACCAAGGGTATGCCGGAGGAGGGTGGTATCGCCCTGGCCGATGAGATGCTCAAGCTGATCGAGCTGCACGATGCTTCGAACATCGCTGCGCTGATCGTCGAGCCGCTCGCAGGTTCCGCAGGTGTACTGCCGCCACCAAAAGGCTACCTGAAGCGTCTGCGCGAAATTTGCGATCAGCACAACATCCTGCTGATCTTCGACGAAGTTATTACCGGTTTTGGCCGTATGGGTGCCATGACTGGCGCCGAAGCGTTCGGCGTGACTCCAGACCTGATGTGCATCGCCAAGCAAGTCACCAACGGCGCCATTCCAATGGGCGCGGTGATTGCCAGCAGCGAGATTTACCAGACCTTCATGAACCAGCCGACTCCGGAATACGCTGTGGAATTCCCACATGGCTATACCTACTCGGCGCATCCAGTTGCCTGTGCGGCCGGTCTCGCTGCCCTGGACCTGCTGGAAAAAGAAAACCTGGTGCAGTCGGCCGCCGAGCTGTCGCCACATTTTGAGAAAGTACTGCACGGCATCAAGGGTGCGAAGCATATCGTCGATATCCGTAACTACGGCCTAGCAGGTGCTATTCAGATTGCTGCCCGTGACGGAGACGCCATCGTGCGCCCTTACGAAATTGCCATGAAGCTGTGGCAAGCCGGGTTCTACGTGCGCTTTGGTGGCGATACCCTGCAGTTTGGCCCGACCTTCAACAGCAAGCCGGAAGAACTGGACCGCCTGTTCGATGCAGTCGGCGAAGCGATCAACCAAGTCAGCTGATCTACATACCTATATATAAGAAGAGGACGCGAGCGAGCTCGCGTCCAGGCACGCCCCCTTTTTGGAGTTTTGCATGAGCACTGTTCAACATTTGATCAATGGCGAGTTGGTAGCTGCTAACGAGCGCACCGCTGATGTTTTCAACCCAGCCACTGGTGAGGTTATCCACAAGGTCGCTCTGGCCAGCAAGCAAACTGTGCAGCAGGCTATCGACGCTGCCAAAGCCGCTTTCCCGGCCTGGCGCAACACCCCACCTGCCAAGCGCGCTCAAGTAATGTTCCGTTTCAAGCAACTGCTGGAGCAGAACGAAGCGCGTATCTCTCAGCTGATTAGCGAAGAGCACGGCAAAACAATCGAAGATGCTGCAGGTGAGCTCAAGCGCGGTATTGAAAACGTCGAATTCGCCTGTGCCGCGCCAGAAGTGCTCAAAGGCGAGTACAGCCGCAACGTCGGCCCAAATATCGATGCGTGGTCCGATTTCCAGCCGCTGGGTGTTGTCGCCGGTATTACCCCATTCAACTTCCCGGCCATGGTGCCCCTGTGGATGTACCCGTTGGCCATTGCGTGTGGCAACTGCTTCATTCTCAAGCCATCCGAGCGCGATCCGAGCTCGACCTTGTTGATCGCCCAACTGCTGCAAGAAGCGGGTCTGCCCAAGGGCGTGCTCAACGTGGTGCACGGTGACAAGGAAGCGGTGGACGCACTGATCGAGGCGCCAGAGGTCAAGGCCCTGAGTTTCGTTGGTTCAACTCCGATTGCCGAGTACATCTATTCCGAAGGCACCAAGCGCGGCAAGCGCGTTCAGGCACTGGGTGGGGCGAAAAACCACGCGGTACTGATGCCAGATGCCGACCTGGATAACGCCGTAAGTGCGCTGATGGGGGCTGCTTATGGTTCGTGCGGCGAGCGCTGCATGGCGATCTCCGTTGCAGTTTGCGTAGGTGACCAGGTTGCCGACGCGTTGATTGCCAAGCTGGAGCCACAGATCAAAGCGCTGAAAATTGGTGCTGGCACTACCTGTGGCCTGGATATGGGGCCTCTGGTTACTGCCGCTGCTCGTGACAAAGTTGTCGGCTACATCGATGACGGCGTAGCCGCAGGTGCTCAATTGGTAGTGGACGGTCGTGGTTACCGGGTTGCTGGTAATGAAGATGGTTACTTCCTGGGCGGCACGCTGTTCGATCGCGTGACAACAGAGATGCGCATCTATAAGGAAGAGATCTTCGGCCCAGTACTGTGCGTAGTGCGTGTAGATAGCCTAGAAGAGGCGATGCGCCTGATCAACGAACACGAGTACGGCAACGGTACCTGTATCTTCACCCGTGACGGTGAAGCGGCGCGCTTGTTCTGCGACGAAATCGAAGTGGGCATGGTTGGCGTCAACGTCCCGCTGCCAGTGCCAGTGGCTTACCACAGCTTCGGCGGCTGGAAGCGTTCTCTGTTCGGTGACCTGCATGCATACGGTCCGGACGGCGTGCGTTTCTACACCCGTCGCAAGGCAATCACCCAGCGCTGGCCGCAACGCGCCAGCCACGAAGCCTCGCAGTTCGCCTTCCCAAGTCTGTAAGAGGGCAACAAGCTGCAAGCTGCAAGAGGGGCGCGGCGTTCGCGTTTGTTCTTGAAGCTTGCAGCTTGCTTCTTATAGCCGAAATGCTCCTCTTGAAA